>CAYFPX010000006.1:9231-31422 GCA_964344945.1 uncultured Enterobacterales bacterium | reverse complement strand
GTCGCTCGCTGCCAGCGGGCCCGCGAGCTGGGCGCCGACCACGCCCTGGTGGTCCTGCCCTACTACAACAAGCCCAACCCGGCGGGCCACCACGCCCACATGGCCGCCGCGGCGGGGGTCGGGCTGCCGGTGGTCGCCTACCACGTGCCGGGCCGCACGGGTCAGCGCGTGCCCGCGTCCCTGCTGGCCGAGCTCGCGAACACCGACGGCGTGGTCGCGGTCAAGGAGGCCACCGGGGACATCACCTATGGCACCGACCTCATCGGCCTCACCGACCGCGCCGTGCTCTCCGGCGACGACTTCAGCTTCTACCCGCTGATGTGTGTCGGCGGCAGCGGCGTGATCTCCGTGGTGTCCAACGTGGACCCGGTCTCGACAGTCGCCCTGGCCGAGGCAGCGGCCGACGCCGACCTGGCGGCCGCCGCCCAGCTGCATCACTTCCTGCAGCCCCTGATCCGCTGGCTCTTCGCCGACACCAACCCAGTCCCGGCCAAGGGCGCCCTGGCGGCCCTCGGACTCTGTGAGGCGACCACCCGCCTGCCCCTGGCGAGCATGGACCCGGCCGACGTGCCGGCGGAGCTGCTCGAGGGCATCCACCCGTGACCCCGGTCGCGGTGTGCGGAGCGGCCGGCCGCATGGGCCAGCTGCTGGTCTCCGGCATCGCGGCCAGCGAGGACCTGTCCCTCGCCGCCGCCTTCGAGGGGCCCGATCACCCCGCCCTCGGCCAGGACTGCGGCGGCGTCGCCCTCCAGGCCCTGGACCCCCGAGCGGTCGCCCAGGCGCGGGTCGTGATCGACTTCTCCCTGCCGGCCGGCACCCGGGCCCTGCTGCACATGGTCTCGGACCAGGCCCTGGTGATCGGCGTCACCGGCCTCGGCGCCCTGACCCGCCAGGCCCTCGAGACCCACGCGGGCACTGCGCCGGTGGTGGTCGCGTCGAACTTCTCCACCGGGGTCAACGTGCTCCTGGGCCTGGTCCGCCAGGCCGCCGGCACTCTGGCCGACTACGACCTCGAGATCGTGGAGATGCACCACGGCCGCAAGCGCGACGCCCCCTCCGGCACCGCCCGCAGCCTGGCCGAGGCCGCTGCCGATGCTCGGGGAGTGGACCTCGACGCCCGGGCCGTGCACGGCCGGCAAGGCGAGGTCGGCGCCCGCCCTCCCGGCGAGATCGGCCTGCACGCCCTGCGGGGTGGCGACGTGGCCGGCGAGCACACCGTGTACCTGGCCGGTCCCGGCGAGCGGCTGGCCCTCAACCACCTGGCGACCAGCCGCCAGGCCTTCGCCGACGGCGCACTCCGGGCCGCTCGGTGGGCAGCGAGTGCCAGGCCGGGGCTCTACGACATGCAGGACGTGCTCGGCTTTCATTCAGGTGTCAGACCCTAACACTTGATACTTTCAAGGAACAGGAGACCGCGAGGATCGCGCCCACACGTGGTCGCCGTGGGTGTGGCCGCTCAGGACCAGATCCCAAGAGTCAGTCCGCGAACTTGCGGTACTTGATCCGCCTGGGACGGTCGGCGTCCTCCCCCATCCGAGCCCGCCGGTCCTTCTCGTAGGCCTGGTAGTTGCCCTCGAACCACACCACGTTGCTGTCGCCTTCGTAGGCCAGGATGTGGGTCGCGATGCGGTCCAGGAAGAACCGGTCGTGGCTGGTGACCACGACACACCCGGGGAACTCGAGCAGCGCTTCCTCCAGGTTGCGCAGGGTCTCGACGTCCAGGTCGTTGGTGGGCTCGTCGAGCAGGAGCACGTTGCAGCCCTTGCGGAGCAGCCGGGCCAGGTGGACCCGGTTGCGCTCGCCACCGCTCAGGGTGCCGACCTTCTGCTGCTGGTCGGCGCCGCGGAAGTTGAACTGGCTCACGTAGGCGCGGCTGTTCACGTCGCGGGTGCCGATGGTGATGGTCTCGGCGCCGCCGGAGATGGACTCCCAGACGGTCTTGTCGTCGCTCAGGGCGTCCCGGGACTGGTCGACATAGCCCAGGTCCACGGTCTCCCCGAGGGTCAGGCTGCCGCGGTCGGCGCCCTCGGCGCCCACGATCATGCGCATCAGCGTGGTCTTGCCCGCGCCGTTGGGGCCGATGATGCCCACGATGCCACCGGGCGGCAGCTCGAAGTCCAGCTCGTCCATCAGGAGCTTCTCGCCGAAGGCCTTGCGCACGCCCTGGGCGACCATGACCTTGTTGCCCAGCCGCTTGGTCAGCGGGATGGTGATGGTCGCGCCGGTGCCGCGCCGGGCATCGCCCTGGTTGCTCACCAGCGCGTCGTAGGCGGAGACCCGGGCCTTGGACTTGGACTGCCGGGCCCGCGGGGAGCTGCGGATCCAGGCCAGCTCCTGCTCCAGGAACTTCGCCCGCTTGGTCTCGGCCTTCTTCTGCTGGCGCAGCCGCTCCTGCTTCTGCTCCAGCCAGCCCGAGTAGTTGCCCTCGTAGGGGTAGGCCTTGCCGTGGTCCAGCTCCAGGATCCAGTGGGCGACGTTGTCCAGCCGGCACAGGGCCACCCGGCGCTTCTCGCCGCCGGAGAGCACGGTCACGTCGGCGTCGCCGGGTGGGACCCGCAGCGCGTCCATCGCGACCTCGACCTTGCGGTCCAGGTCCCAGGCGTCCGCCGCGTCGATCCGGTCCTGGAGCTTGGCCTGCTCCTCGCACAGCGCGTCCATCTCGGCGTCGGTCAGCTCCTCGCCGAAGCGCTCGCTGACCCGCTCGAACTCGTCGAGCAGGGCCCGGGTGTCCCGCACCGCCTGCTCGATGTTGCCGCGCACGTCCCTGGTCGGGTCGAGCTGGGGCTCCTGGGGCAGGAAGCCGACGGTGGCACCGGGCTTGAGGAAGGCCTGTCCGTTGAAGGCCTCATCCAGCCCCGCCATGATGCGCAGGACCGTGGACTTGCCAGCGCCGTTGTGGCCGATCACGCCGATCTTGGCGTCCGGGAAGAAGGAGAGCCACGTCGGCTCCAGGATCTTCCGGCCGCTCTGCAGGACCTTCTCACACCCGATCATCTGGTAGATGAACTCGTTCGCCACGGCTGCTCTCCTGACGGCCGCGGCACATAACGCGGGGCTGGCCATGGACGACCCGGCCCGGGCCTGCTGTACAGTCCCCTCGGAGGAGCCGACTGATGATCGCGTCCCACGTCCTGCTCGCGACCCTGCTGACCGCCTGCGGTGGGGTCACCCTCGACGACACGGCCACCACCGCCGACGACAGCGGCACCTCGGGGGGGACCTACCCGGCATCCCCAGAGGTGGTCGTCAACGAGTTCATGGCCTCGAACGCGTCGACCATCGCCGACAACACGGGGGCCTTCCCGGACTGGATCGAGCTCTACAACCCGGGGAGCGAGACCGTCGACCTCGAGGGGTGGTGGCTGACCGACGATCTCGAGGAGCCGGAACGGTTCGAGTTTCCGTCCGGCGCGAGCATCGCCGGCGGCGGCTACCTGCTGATCTGGGCCGACGGCGACGTGGACCAGGAGGGCCTCCACACGGCCTGGAACCTCGACCAGCAGGGCGAGCAGATCGGCCTCTCCGGCTCCGAAGAGTGCGGCAACGCCCTGGTCGACGCCATCGAGTACGAAGCCCAGGCGACGGACATCTCCATGGCCCGGATGCCAGACGGCTCGTCCACCTGGGAGGCCGACACCACCCCGACCCCCCGTGCCGCGAACGAGTGACGGCGGGCGTCGACTCGGTCATGCACCGCCTGCCAAGAGTGTGACAGCTCGATAGCAGGGGGGCCCCAGGACCCCGCTGAGGGCTCGGCTCGCCGGCTCTGGGGCATCGCGCCCACCCCGCTGAGGCTCTGTTACACTCGCGCCCGGGCGTCCGTACTTCCAGGAAGGAGGTCAGTTGAAGGCTCGGTACGAATTCAAGTACCTGATCACGGACGAACAGATGGCGATCGTCCGATCCATCACCAGCGCCTACCTCGACCCCGATCCCTACGCACCCGACGGCATCTACAGCGTCTACAGCCTGTACTGGGACAGCCACGACTACTACTGCGCCAACGCCACCCTCGAGGGCCTGCGGAAGCGCTTCAAGCTCCGGGTGCGCACCTACGGCTTCAAGAAGCACTACCCGGTCTTCGTGGAGGAGAAGGGCCGGGTCGGCACCAGCATCATCAAGCGGCGGGCGCTGATCGACCGCAAGCACGTCGACACCCTCTGCCTGGGCGACGCGGAGCCCGTCGAGGGCTGGGGCACCAAGTCCGAGAAAGACGCCGTCACGGTCGAGCGCTTCCGGGACCTGGCCGACGGCCTGCGCATGCAGCCGCGGCTGTGGGTCGGCTACAAGCGCGAGCCCTGGGTGTCCCCCTACGGCGACGGGGCGCGGCTGACCTTCGACATGCAGCTCCAGGTGCAGCCGCCGCGGTCCGACAAGCCCTTCAAGCCTTCGAAGCAGGCCTGGGAGCCCGTGCCGCTGGAGCAGCCGACCATCCTGGAGATGAAATTCAACGGGGCCAGCCCCGCCTGGATGCAGAAGATCGTGCACTGCTTGTCACTGCGGCGAGTCAGTGTGTCCAAGTACGCGCTGGGCGCCGTCCAGTGCTGGAACCATCCGTGGGCCAGGCCCCAGTGGAGCACCGCGTGGATGCCCTTCTGACCGGAATGTTCAGCCAAGGACCGGGGGGCGAGGTCCCCCTGGAGGAGTTCGCCCTCCGCCTGCTCGTCGCCTTCCTCGTGGGCCAGGCCGTGGGCTGGACCTATGCCCGCTCCCACGGCGTGCTGTCCTACAGCCAGAATTTCGTGCAGTCCCTGGTGCTGCTGAGCATGGTGGTCTGCGTGATCATGGCCGTGGTCGGCGACAGCCTGGCGCGTGCCTTCGGCCTGGGCGCCGCTCTGGCCATCGTGCGCTTCCGCACCCCGGTCAAGGACAGCCGGGACACGACCTTCTTGTTCCTCTCGGTGGCCGTGGGCATGGCGGCCGGCGCCGGGCAGCTGGCACTCGCGGCGTTCGGCGCGGCTGCCACCAGCGGCGTGGCCCTCTGGCTGCACCGCACGGCCTACGGCGTGCGCAGCCAGGCCGAGGGCATCCTGCGCTTCCGCTTCAGCGGCAACGACGAGCAGCGAGCGGCCATCGCGGCCATCCTGCGCGAGCACTGCCGCGTCTTCCGCCTCTCCGGCGCCCGGACCGGTGGTCCGGGAGACCCGGAGGAGCTCGCCTATGACGTCGACCTGCGTCGTCCCGACCGGGGCGACCAGCTGATTCGAGCCTTGACCGACACCGGGGGTGCCAGTGGCATCACCCTGCTCGCGCAGGCACGCCTGGGAGAGGGCTGATGCTCAACTGGAATCTCGCCACCCGCCGCCGCCTCGGTGTCCTGGTCTGGTCCTTCGGGGTGCTGGTGGCTCTGACCTGGGCCGGCGGCCGCACGACCGTGCGCGAGGGCATGGGGGTCGGCTTCGCCGCCCACGTCGACATCGCCGCCAGCGAGGCCGGGCGCCTGGCCGAGCTCCGGGTCGAGCTGCACCAGCAGGTCGCCTCCACAGACATCGTCGCGCGCCTGGACCCCACGCCGCTGCTCTTCGAGCGCGAGGTCCTGGCCGCCGAGCTGCTGGCCATCGAGGACGAGGAGTCCAGCCGGGTCGCCACCGAAGCCCGCCGCTTCGCCCAGGGACTCGAAGACATCGCACTGGACCGGGCGCGGCTGCGCGTCACCCTCGAGGAAGACCGCGCCCGGCTGGCCGGCGTCGCACAGCTCCTCGACCTGGAGCGGGGCCTGCTCAGCTCCGGCGCCAGCTCCGCGCAGACCGTGCAGGACCTGGAGCGCGAGGCCAACGCCCTGCAGGCCCGCATCAGCGCCCAGTCCGACGCCCTGGCCACCGCCGAGGCCTCCCTGGCCGCCGCTCGCAGTCGGGCCCGGGCCGCCCCCACCACCAACGACTGGGCCCTCGTCGCCGCCACCCGCCGACTCGAGGCCGTCGACGGCCGCCTGGCGGCCATGGAGCTCACCGCCGGCATCGACGGCCAGGTCACCTGGATCTACAGGCAGCCCGGCGAGGTCGTGCAGCCCGGCGACCCCATCGTGCGGGTCTCCCACATCGACACGAGCGAGGTCCTGGCGTACATCTCGGCCCACGCCATCAGCGGCCTGACCCCAGGGACGGAGGCCCTGGTCATCCGCGCCAGCGGCGAGCTGCTGCGCGGCTCCGTGAAGAGCGTGGGCGCCTCACCCATCGCCGTGCCGGCGGCCCTGTGGTCGAACCCGGCCGCCCGCGAGTGGGGCGTGCCGGTGCGCATCGAGCTGGCCGAAGGCCGCGTGGCGCCGGACGAGCCGGTGCAGGTGCGGATCTAGGAACGTGCGGTGAAACCCGGACCGAGCCCCGGTCGCGGATCTCTAGGCCCGCGGCTGGGGGCTACCAGCCGCCGCCACCACCGCCATAGGCCCCCATGTCCGCCACCGACCCGTCCGGGTCCGTGTCGCTCGGCGTGCCCGCGTCGATGCACGGACTGCCCGCGTCCAGGCTGAAGTCACCGCCCGCGGCGTCGACGAACTGGGGGTCCTCGGCGAGGTTGCCGTCGGAGCCCGTCGGGTCGTCCATGCCGTCGAAGGGGTCCACGGTGCCGTAGACGTCGTTGTAGACCCACGTGACCGTGGCCTCTTCGTCGATGAGCACCTGCTCGTCGGCGGAGTTCATCGACAGGATGTTGTTCCGGGCGGTCACGTTGGAGGCCTTGAAGGCGAAGGCCGCGCCCTCGCCGCCGGTGTTGCCCCAGACCGTCACGTGCTCGATGACCGCCCGACTGGCGGTCTTCAGGTAGATGGCGCCGGCGTCGTCGCCCGCCGCGTTCCCGATGAAGAGGCTGTTCCTCACCTCGACGTCGGTGTCGTAGGTGATCATGTCGGTCTCTTCGTCGTCGTCGTCGTCGAAGGGGACCTCGTCGACGCAGATGGCGGCGCCGTCCATGGCCTCGTTGCCCTCGAAGGTCAGGTGCTCGAGGGTGACCGTGTGGTGGTCGTTGTCGAGGCTGATGCCGCCGCCGCAGTCGCTGGCGATGTTGTCCACGAAGGTCAGCTCACTCATGGTGATGTTGCCTTCGTTCCACCAGCTGTGCAGTCCGGCACCACGCAGGGCGGTGTTGCCCTCGAAGGTGTTGTCGGAGACGTCGGTGGTGTCGTTGTCCAGCTCCAGGCCGCCGCCGGCGTCGCCGGCGGTGTTCCCGGTGAACTCGTTGCGCCGCAGGGTGTTGGTGGAGTGGCTCATCTTCAGGCCGCCACCGTCGTCGTTGCAGCCGTTGCCCTCGAAGACGTTGTCCTCGATGACCGCCGTGCCCCGGTAGATGCGCATGCCGCCCGCGTCGTCGTCGGCCCAGTTGCCGCTGACGGTGTTGCCGCTGATGAAGTTGCTCGCCTGGTTGGTGTAGACCCCGGCGCCGTCTTCGGTGCAGGTGTTGTCGGAGATGGTGTTTCCGATCAGATCGCCGTCGCCGTAGGCGATGTAGAGCCCACCGGCATTCCGGGTCGAGGTGTTGTTCGAGATGATGTTGTCGGTGACGTCGTTGTCGCCGTAGATGAACAGGCCGCCGCCACCGGACCCGCGGCCCGAGTACTCCTCGCCCGCGCCCTCCCCGTCCTCGGCGTCGGGCTCCACGGCGTTGCCGGTGAAGGTGTTTGCGTCGATCAGGACAGAGCCCTGGTTCACGTAGGCACCGCCGCCCTCGTAGGCCGAGTTGCCCGCGACCTCGTTGTCGCCGAAGACCCCGTCGGTCCGGTTGAGGTAGGCGCCGCCGCCGGCGCCGGTGGCCACGCCCTCGCGCAGGCTGTTGCCTTCGACCGCCAGGTCGCACTGGTTGCTGTAGAACAGGGCGCCGTTGGCGGCCTCGCCGCCGCTGAGCACCGAGTCGGTCAGCGCGAAGTCCGCGCCGCTGCAGGTGACCACACCGCCGTTGCCCTCGGGGTTGGCGCCGTTCTGGAAGGTCAGGCCGCTCACGCTCACGTCGCCCCGGGCGACCCGGAGGACCACGTCGGTGCTGCCGCCGTCGACGATGGTGACGTCGGCCCCGTCGCGTCCGAGCAGGCCGATGTCCCGGTTCTCGATGGACAGGTGCTCCCGGTAGGTGCCCGGGCAGATGACCAGCAGGGAGCCCTCCTGGGCGCCGTCGATGCCGCCCTGGATCGTGTCCCACTCGGCGGTGCCATCGTGGCACAGGTCGAAGTCGTCGACCAGGTCGTTGCAGTCGTCGTCGAGGTCGTTGACGGTCTCTTCGGCGCCGGGGTTCACGTCCTCGTCGGAGTCGTCGCAGTCCTCGTCGGCGGTGTAGCCGTCGCCGTCGTCGTCGATGGTGCTCGGGTCCGGGGGCTCGGTGTCGGTGGTGCCGCCGGTGTCGGAGCCGGTGGTCCAGCCCGTGTCGCCCGGGGTGTCCGTGCCGGGCCCGGTGTCCTCGATGCCCGGGTCCTTGCCGTCGTCGAGGATGACCCCACCGCAGGCCAGCAACGCGGAGAGCGAGAGAAGCGACACCGTCATCGGGTCTCCGGAGGAAGGGCGAGACGCTGGAAGTATAGCTGCGCCAGGGGCGGTTCCTGGCGCTCATTCCCCTCTACGTCGAGATCGAGGGTCGGTGTGACCCCAGGGGTTCAGCCCTCGAGCTCTCCCGGCAGCGCACGACGGTAATTCGGGCTGTAGACGTAGTGGCAGTCCCGACAGAGGGCCTGGCCCGGCACGCCCTTGCTGCGGGCCTCCCGGCGGGCCTCGAGCACCGCCGGCTCGGCCGTCCAGATCCGGCTGAGGCGGTCCGAGGTGACCTCGCCCACCCGGTTGGCCAGGCCCCGATCCCAGGGACAGAGGGTGACCTTGCCGTCCCAGCTCACGACCGGCGTGGCCACGGCACCCGGGCAGCGCCGGGGGAGGGACTCGTCCCCCGCGTCGCAGGCGACCCCCAGGATCTCGGCGACCTCGCTCAGCCGCCGCCGGGCGTCGGCGTTGGCCTTGAAGTGGTCGTGGTCCGTGCGACGGAACCAGATGCCGTCGCCCTTGGGGGGCAGGCGGCCCGCGACCCGCCAGGGGTGAGCCAGCCGACCGTCCCAGGTCTCCACGAAGTAGTGGGGATCGAGCTCCTCGGCGACCGTCCAGCTCGCCACCACCCGCTGGGCGGGCTTGCGCACGTGCAGGAGGTAGTCGACGTTGCGCAGGACCTCGTCCTGGAAGGGGTCGATGCCTTCGCCGCGGATCACCCAGGTCTGCGGCACGGTGCCGTGGAAGCTGGCGAGATCCGCGATCTCGGTGTTCAGCAGGCGGCCGTCGGTCTCCAGCCGGACCTCCCCGAAGACCCGGGTCCGCTCCACCTGCTCCAACAGGTAGCGCCAGACCACGGCGAACTCGGGGTGCAGCAGGGGCTCGCCCCGCCAGGAGAGCTGCAGGGTCCCGAAGGAGATGCGGGCCGCCTGGAGGTCCTCCACCACGCTCCGCACGACCTCGAGCCCCATGAAGCCCCGGTCGAACTTCAGGTAGCCGCGGTTGCGGTACTCGTAGAACTCGAAGGGGTCGGCATAGCAGCGCTCGATGGGCGACGGGGAGCCCGCCACCAGGTCGTCGAAGTGCCGCCGGGCGGTCCGGTGGGTCTCGCCGAGCCACGGCGCCGTGTCCGAGAGCTCCAGGGTCAGCACGCCGTCGTCCAGCGCCAGCCCCGCGGCCCGCGAGCGGCGGCGCCGGACCTGCTGGCGGACCTCGTCGAGCGCCAGGCTGGCGGCGCCCTTCAGGATCTTGCGGGCCGAGTCCGAGGGTCGCCTCAGGTAGCAGTTCTGCATGCAGGGGGTGTCGCAGCTCTTCACCACTCGGCGGCGTTCCCGCAACTCGGGGGAGTGCCAGATCTGCTGCAGGGTCTGCTTGCGGGCGTCTCCGAAGGTGCCCTCGAGGAACTCCAGCTGGCCGTCGCACATGATGGCCTGGCCGTCGGAGTTGATGTACAGCTCCTTCCAGCCGCTCCAGCAGGGGGCCTCCAGCGGCTCGAGCTCGTCCCGGTAGTAGGGCGGGATGTACCGCAGGTCCTCGACGGGGTTGAGGATCCGGTAGCCGCTGCGGGACTGGCCGCGGACCCGCCGGACCAGCTCCTCGACCAGCTCCTCGAGGGCCGGCAGGTCCTCCTCCCAGAACCAGAGGCCCGCCACGTCGTCGACCTCGCCCTTGCCGTGGCGGAACAGGTTCAAGAGCTGCACGCCGTCGAAGCCGCGGCCGGCCTGCTCGTCGAGGAAGGCCGGCAGCTCGGCCATGTTCTGGCGGTGGATGATGGTGTTCGCCAGGACCTTGCGGGGCGGGTTGCCGGCCCTGGCATCGGCCTCGCGGATGGCGTCGTAGCCCTTGAGTGCCCGCTCGAACTGGCCGGGTCCCCGGATCTGGTCGTGGATGTCCCGGGGACCGTCCAGGGAGATGTTGAAGTGCAGCCGGTCCGTCGGGATGCGGGCCAGGGCCTCGGCCCGCTGGCGGGTGATGAGCGTGCCGTTGGTGGTCACCGTGATGTAGAAGTCGCGCTTGCACGCGTAGGCGAGCAGCTCCTCGAAGTCACGGCGGACGAAGGGCTCGCCGCCCAGGGGGTTGAAGATGGGCACGCCCATCAGCGCCGTCTGGTCGATGATGCTCTTGATCTCCGCCGTCGAGAGCTCGTTGTCCTCGTCGTAGCAGGTGGTGCACATCGTGCACTTGAGGTTGCAGCGCAGGGTGACGTTCACGCTGACCATGTCCGGCGGCGCCAGCGAGCGGTTCAGCCGGCGGGAGAGGTGCATGCGCGCGTCGCGCCGGAGCCGGGACCACTCTTCCACGCCTCCAGCGTAGCCCGGACTGAAGCGCGGTAGAGTCCGCCCGTGCGCGTCTTGATCGTCTTCCACGGCTGGTTGCCCCGGGACGACCGCCCGGCCAGCGGCGGCGCCCTGCGGGCCTGGCACCACGGCGAGGCCCTCCGCGCCGCCGGACACGAAGTGCTCTACGTCACCCGGGACCAGGACCACGTGGACGGCGGCCCGCCGGTCTTCGAGTCCGCCCGAGGCCTGCGCACCTACGCCCAGGCCGTCGCGCCGGACCGCATCCTGTGCGTGCAACCCGAGGAGGCGCCTCACCTGGCCGGACTCGGGGTGCCCCTGTGCGTGGACCTGTACGCACCGCGCCTGCTCGAAGCCGCCTTCCAGGACGGGGTCGGCGACGAGGCGGTCAACACCCTGCGAGCCATCGCCGCCGGCGACGAATTCCTGTTCTCGAACCCGCGGCAGCGCTGGTTCTACCTGGGGCTGCTGGCCCTGGCGGGAGTCGACGTGCGGTCGGTCAGCGGCCACGTGGTGCCCCTGGTCGCGCCGAAGGGGCCGCGACGACGCAAGCCCAAGGAGCTGACCCTGGTGATGGGCGGCGTCAGCTGGCCCTGGCAGGACCCGACCGAGGGCCTCCGCCGCGCGGTGGCGACCCTCGAGGCCCTGGGCACGGGCAAGGTGGTGGTCTACGGCGGCCGCCCGGCCGTCGGCGACGCCGAGGTGGTGGACCTGCCCGCGGCCGTGCCCGCCGGGGACCGGCTGCACTACGCCGGGGCCGTGCCCTGGCCGGACCTCCTCCGTGCCTACGCCGGCGCCACCGCCGCCCTCGACCTGATGGCCCCGAACCCCGAGCGCGAGGTCAGCCTGGCCTTCCGCCACGCGGACTACCTGGGCTGCGGCCTGCCCCTGATCACCGGCCCCCACCACGCCCTGGCGCCGGACCTGGAGGCCGCAGGGGCCGGCTGGCTGGTGGACGGCGACCCCACCCCGGTCATCGAGAGCCTGGCGGCGGACCCCTGGGAGGCGGTGCGGCGGGGCAAGGCCGCCAAGGCCCTCGCCCGGGAGGCCTTCTCCCGCGACGTCTGCGAAGCCCCGCTGCTCGCCTGGGTCTCCGAGGGCACGGTCCGCCAGCACGGCGACTCTCCCCTGCCCCGCGCTGCCGAGCTGGCTGCGGCCCTGGCCGAGGCCCGCGGGGAGCAGGCCCGGCTCCAGGTGCTCGTGGACAAGGCCCACGCCGAGGTCGCGGACAAGCGGGCGGAGAGCGAGCGTCAGACCGGCCAGGTCCAGGAGCTCATCTCGGCGACCCGCCGGCTCTCGGACGCCGTGGCCGACGTCGCCCAGTTCCGGGCCGAGGCGACCCGGGTCCTCGGCGCCGACCGCGACGCCAGCCGGGAGGAGGCGCGGACCCTCGCCGAGCAGGTGGCGGACCTGCGGGCCGACCTGGCCAAGAAGGAGGGCGCCCTCCGCAACGTCTCCCACAGCCGGGACCGCCTGATGGCCGACAACCGCTCGCTCCAGCAGAACCTGGAGGAGCAGGAGCAGCGGCTGGCCGAGACCTCGGCTCGGGAGATCTCCCTGCAGGAGCGGCTCAGCTCCCAGCGGGCGGACCTGGGTGCAGCCCGGGCCGAGCGGGACCGCCTGGTCGGCGACGCCGAGGAGCACCGCAGCCAGGTGGAGGGCCTCGAGGCCCGTCTGCGCTCCCAGCAGGAGGCGATCGAGAAGAAGATCCAGGAGGTCGCCGAGGCCAACGGCGAGCTGCACCGGATCCACGATCGCGCCGGCCGCTTCGAGGCCGAGATCGACACGCTGAACGGGGAGCTGGCGGCACTGCGGGCCGAGAACGAGCGGCTCTCGAAGCGCCGCTTCCGGTAGTCGCGGTCCGATGAGAGAGGCTGCCGGCTGGCTGGCCCTGCTGGTGCTGGCGGGCACGGGCAGCGCCTTGCGCCTGGCCCGCCTGGACACCATCCCGCTGCATCTCGACGCGCTCCACCCCTACTACGAGGCCCTGCGCATCCTCCAGGGACACGAGCTGCCCTGGCGGGGGACCGGCGGCGGCTTTCGCTTCGGGGCGCTCCAGGGGTGGCTGAGCGTGCCCCTGGTGGTGCTGGGCGGCGGGCTGCGGCAGGTGCTCGGGCTCAACGCCCTGGTGCACGGCCTCGGCGCGGTGCCCCTCGGGCTCGCCGGTCGTGCGGTCGGGGGCTGGCCGGCGGGGCTGGCGGCGGCGGCGCTCTACGGGGCCTGGCCGATCCTGGTCGCCCACCCCCACCACGGGGCCTACACCTACCAGGCCCCCGTGGCCGTCGCCCTGGCGGCCTGGCTGCTGACCCGGGGGCTGGACGGGCGGGCCCGGGCGGTGGTCGGCGGCGCCCTGTGCCTGGCCGCCGCGGTCCACCTGCACCCCTACGCCCTGTCCGTGGCCGCGGGCTCGGTGGTCGCCTGGCCGGCGCTCGCCCGCGCAGCGGGCCGGGGGCCCGTGGGCCTCGGGGCCCTGTCCGCGGCGGTGGTGCTGGCCCCGATGGCCGTGGACAACTGGCTCGTGCGGCAGCAGCGGCTCGCCCGGACCGGCGACACCAGCCTGCTCCAGGACCCGGACATGGCCGCCCGGGGCACCCTGGAGGTGCTGTCCGACGCCGCCCTGGGGGGCGCCGGCTGGCACCGGTGGTTCGTGGCCGCGGTCGTGGCGGCGCCCCTGGTGGCCCTGGCCCTGGCGGTCCTGCGGCGGCCCCCTCCGCCGGCCGGCCCCCTGGTGGCCTGGGCCGGTGCCGCCGCCGTCGCCTTCGCCGGACTCGGCGCCGCCCTCGGCTACGTGCAGCCCTACCACCTCGCGGTCTGGCTGCCCCTGGGCTTCCTGGCCACGGCCTGGGCCCTCGGGGTGCCGGCCCGGACCCGGCCGTGGTGGGGTGGGTTCGTGGCCGTGACCGCCGTGGGCGGCGGGCTCTTCGCCGCCTGGCACACCCTGGAGAGGGTCTACCGCCCGCCGGCCCTGAGCCAGCGCCACCTGGGCACGGTCGAGCAGGTCACCGAGGCGCTGCTCGCCGACGCCGCCGGTCGCCCGCGCACCCTGGCCCTGGTCGCGGAGAGCTCCGTGGTCACCGTCGGGGACAACGTCGCCTGGCACCTGGAGCAGTGGACCCGCGGCGAGCCCGACGAGGCCTTTCCCGCCGAGCCCGGCTTCAACCGCGACTACCCTCGCGCCTATGTCGTGGCCGAGCTCAGCCCGGCGGGGTGGGAGGCCTGGCCTCCGGGAGGGACGGAGCTGCTCGCCCGCACGACCCGAGGGGACACCATGCTGCGCCTGCTGGTCTTCGAGGAGCTGACCGAAGCCGCGGCCTGGATGCGCCGGGCCTGCCCCCTGAAAGAGGCCGGGCTCGACCTGCGGGTCGCCCCTCCGCGAGAGGCCCTCGGCGGGGTGGCGGGCACCGACGGTCCCCACGTGGCCCTGGAGCGCTGGGCCGAGCCCTGTCCTCACCCCACGGACGGGCGGTGGCTGTGAGCTGGCTGCTCCTCACCCTGGCCTGCACGGCCGCGGACCGCGAGAGACCCAGGACTTCTACACGACCGGCGGCGACGACCCCGGCGGCTTCGCCCTGACCGGACTGGACCCGGACGCCCGCTACACCCTGCGGCTCTTCGCCAGCCGGGCGACGGACGAGACCCGCATCACCCGCTACACCGTCGAAGGCGGCGGGGACCGGGTCATCGCCGAGCTCCAGGTCGACGACAACCGGGACCGGGTCGCCGAGCTGACCGGTCTCGCGCCGGACCCCTGGGGGCAGCTCCACGTGGGCGTGGACATCGCCGAGGGGTCCTACGCCTACGTCGGCGTGGTGGAGCTGGTCGTCGAGTAGCTCCGCTACACGCCCATGCGGGCCGCGTAGTCCGGCCACTGCTCGCCGTGGCCCACCCGCTCCAGCCAGCCCCGCACCACCTCGGGGGGCGTGCGGTACCAGTTGATGCCGCCGCAGGACTCGCAGGGGCCCACCTCGTCGAAGGCCCCGCGCACGTGGGCCAGCCGGCGCTGCACGGCCTCGTGGCCCTCCCAGAGCGCGCGGAAGGAATGCTGGCCCAGGTCCCCCAGGTCGAGCTCCCCCGGCAGGTCCGCGCAGCACATCATCAGGTGGCCGTCGTGGCGGATCACCGGAGTCATCCACAGGCCCGGGCAGGGCTGCCGGGGCGGGGCCGAGCCAGCGTGGGCCGTGGACTCCCAGGGCCGGTCCGACCAGACCTTCACGTGCACGTGTTCGCCGTCCTCCTCGGCGATGCCCTGCTCCCGGCAGGTGCGCTCGTAGAGTTCGTCGGCCTCCTGCTGGCCGTCGCCGCCGGCGTCGACCGAGAGGCGCTTGATCATGATCTCCGAGTAGCCCTTCGACCGCCCGTGGCAGGCCAGCAGGTCCCGCCAGTAGGCGATGAAGTCCCCGGCCTCGTGGTCGTTGCCGGGCTGGAGCACGAACTGGAGCTGCACGTTGAGCCGCACGTCGTCGAAGGGCAGGCGCGCACGCTGCATCACGAAGTGCCGGATGTTCCGCCGCACCCGCTCCAGGGCGTCCTGGCCCTTGACCCGGGCGTAGGTCTCGGGCGTGACCGCGTCCAGGGTGAACACCATCAGCAGCGGGACCTCGGGCCGCCGGGCGTAGACCTCGACGATCCGGGCCATGCGCCGAGGTGTCAGCACGATCGCGTTCGTGTCGACCCGCAGGTAGTTCACGCGGTCGCCCAGGCGGTCCTGGGCGTGGGCCAGCATGTCCTCGAGGTCCGGGTGCAGCGAGGGATCGCCCAGCCACTGGAAGATCACGTGGTCGAAGCGGCAGTCCTCGTCGGCCAGGCCGTCGACGATGCGCCTGTAGAGCCCCAGGTCCATGACCCCCTTGGGCACGCCGTGGATCTGGTCGAAGCCCAGGTGGTGTGGGAGACACATGCTGCAGCGCAGGTTGCAGCGGTCGGTCGGCTCGATCTGGAGGACGCCGAAGTGGTCGAGGGACACGTCCATGTCGCGATACCGCCGGTCCTCCAGCGGGCACTGTAGCTGGTTATGCGAGATGCACTGGAGGTCCGATGGTGCGCTGGTCGCTTGGTCTGGGTGTGCTCGCGCTGAGCGTCGGGTGCAGCAACCACTGCCAGGACATCTGCCAGGAGCTCGCCGACTACGCCGCCGAGTGCAACATCACCGTCAGCAGCGACGAGGTGAGCGACTGCAAGTCCAACCACCAGCGTCGCGACCTCGACGACGGGGAGCTCGAGCTGTGCCAGGACTTCAAGGATTACGACACGATCCGTGAAGAATGGACCTGCGAAGACCTCGCGGAGTACTGGGACGGCACTACGACCGAGTAGGCTGTGTCCCGCAGGAGCGCCCCCTTCCCTTGCCCGACTTCGCCCCAGAGGCCTACGGCCGGTACTACCTGGTCGACCGCATCGCGGTCGGGGGCATGGCCGAGATCTTCAAGGCGAAGACCTACTCCGACGCCGGCTTCGAGAAGCTCCAGGTCGTCAAGCGCATCCTCAGTCACCTCTCGGACAACAGCGACTTCATCTCGATGTTCGTCGACGAGGCCAAGATCTCCGTCGAGCTCCAGCACGCGAACATCGTCCAGATCTACGACTTCGGCCGGCTGGGCACGAACTACTACATCGCGATGGAGTGCGTCGACGGCAAGGACGTCAAGCACATCCTCCGCAAGCTCGCCGAGCGCGGCAAGCTCCTCCCCGAGGAGTTCGCGGTCTTCATCGTGCACGAGGCCTGCAAGGGCCTCGACCACGCCCACAAGAAGATCGTCCAGGCCACCGGCGAGCCGATGAACATCATCCACCGGGACATGTCGCCGTCGAACGTCCTGGTCAGCTACTCGGGCGAGATCAAGATCGCCGACTTCGGCATCGCCAAGGCCGAAGCCCGGGCCTACACGACCCAGGGTGGCGTGCTCAAGGGCAAATTCGAGTACATGAGCCCCGAGCAGGCCCGGGGTGAGTCCGTCACCCAGCTCTCGGACATCTTCTCCACCGGGATCATCCTCTGGGAGATGCTGACCGGCCGCCGGCTGTTCAAGACCGACTCCGAGGTCAAGACCCTGGAGAAGATCAAGAACCTGGACTTCGGTCCGCCCTCGGAGATGAACCCGAACATCCCCGCCCGCCTCGACACCATCGTCATGAAGGCCCTCGCCGGGGAGCCGGAGCACCGGTACCAGTCCGCCCAGGAGTTCCAGGCCGCGCTGCTCGACTACATGTACCCGTCGACCCCGACGGTCATCGCCCGCAGCCTGGCCCGCTTCATGGAAGAGCTCTTCACCGAGGAGCGGGAGCGGGAGCGCCTGGCGCTGGAGCGCGGCAGCGAGATCGCCCTGGAGCTGCGGGAGCAGCCCGGCGAGATCGATCTCGAGGCCGAGTGGGAGGAGTCTCCCAGCGGCGTCAGTGGCACCTTGAGCACCCGGGGCCACGCGCCGCCCCAGTCCCGGACCCCCCTGGTGGTCGCGGTGGCCGCGGTGCTCGGCCTGATCGTGCTGTCCGGGATCCTGGTGTGGACCATGTCCAGGCAGCAGGAGGTGCCCGCCACGCCTGCCGCCGAGGTCCCAGCGGTCAGCGGCGGGCGCCTCACGGTGATGGTCCAGCCCCCGATCGACACCGCCAGGGTCTTCGTGGGCGGCGCCCTCCAGGGCACCGGGTCCAAGGTCTCCGTGCGCGATCTGGCGCCCGGTGGTGTCTCCGTGCGAGTCGAGG
This sequence comes from uncultured Enterobacterales bacterium, assembly GCA_964344945.1. Taxonomy (GTDB): domain Bacteria; phylum Myxococcota_A; class UBA796; order UBA796; family CAJQPC01; genus CAYFPX01. The sequence goes on along the minus strand of CAYFPX010000006.1, from coordinate 13,979 downwards.
CCGAGGGCTACGAGCCCGCCACCGCCACGGCCGAGGTCGAAGACGGCGTGCGGACCCAGGTCCTGTTGACCCTGGTGCCTCTCGGCGCCGAGGCCCCCGACGTGCCGCCCTCGCTGGTCACGCCCCCGAGCGTCAAGCCACCGGCGACCCCACCGACCGAGCCCGCGGCGACCCCCGTCGAGGCCACACCCGACACCCCGGCCGAGACCCCGGAAGAGCCGGCGCTCGCGCCCGAGCCAGCGCTGCCCAGCGTGCTGCGCTTCGAGTCGACCCCCTCCGGCGCGACCATCCGGGTCGACGGCAGCCGCTACGCCAAGACCCCCGCTTCCTTCGAAGCCGAGCCGGGCCGCAGCTACCGGGTGAGCTACCTGCTCGACGGCTACGAAGCCGCCAGCTTCACCGCCAGGGGTCCGGCGTCGGAGCAGACCGAGACCTTCGCCCGCTCCCTGAAGAAGAAGCAGGTGGCGATGGGCAGGGTCAACGTGAACGTCCGCGCCGGCTGGGCCTACGTCTACATCGACGGCAAGAAGCTCTCGGACACCACGCCGCTGTTCGGCCACAGCCTGCCGGCGGGCAGCCACACGATCCGGGTGGTGAACGAGGCGCTGGGGTTGGACGAGAGCCGGAAGGTGACGGTGTCGGGTGGGGAGACGGCGACCGTCGCGTTCTAGGAGCGTGCGGTGAAACCCGGGTTTCACCGCACGCTCCTAGGACTCTCGCTGGGTCCCTCGGCGCACCGAGCGCCGGGCGCTGGAGGCGCCGCGGCGGTGATCGGTGATCGGTGATCGGGTGATCAGCAGGGAACGCGGCCCAGCGCGGTCAGCAGCGTCGCATCGAGCGGTAGCACCTCAGCCTGCTGGATCCCGTGCTGGCCGCCGACAAGCCGATCACCGATCACCGCCGTGTCGCGTCAGCGACCGGCGCCAGCGCTCAGTCGATCGACATCACCACCGTGCCCTCGTGGGCGTCCTCGGTGCCGTCGTCGCCGCTCAGCGAGATCCAGGCGATCCCACCCGCAGCGCCGCCCACGACCACGGCGGCCCCGGCCAGCGCGATCCACTTGATGTTGCTGTTGCCGCCGGCGGTGGTCGGCGGGGGCGGCGGAGGCTCGGCGGGAGCGCCCTTCTCCAGCAAGATGCGGGTGAGCACCGCGTTGCTGGTGACGTCGAAGGCGGGGACCTCCAGCGCCACCCGGTCGGTGCGGATGTCCCCGGACTCCGTGGCGTAGCCCGCCACGGCCGGCACCAGGTCCAGGATGGCCTGGACCGGCTCGTCGAGTGCCTCGGCGGTGATGGTCTTGGAGAAGTTGCCGGAGCGGGGGCTGTAGAGCTGGACGGAGACGAAGCCCTCGCCGCTCAGGCCCGCCAGCAGCACCAGGTCGGACTGGGTGTGCTGCCCGAGGGCCTCGTAGAGCTCGCGGGTCTGGCGGGCCCGGCCGGCGGGCTTCGAGGAGGCGATGCCCAGCTGGTAGGCCTCCATGCCGAAGTCCAGGGAGATGCCCGCGCCGGGCTCCAGCGGCACCCGGCGCCCGGCCCGGTGGCCGAGCTCGTCGATGGCGTAGACGAAGTGCTGGCCCGGCGCGAGGCCCTCGACCGTGACCGGCGCCTCGCCCACCGAGCGCCCGTCCACGAACACCTCGGCGCCGCCGTCGCCCGCGGTGATCTGCAGCGTGGCGACCGGCAGGGTCGCGACCTCGTCGCGCACCTGGTCGAACTGGTCGATGACCTTGGGCGGGTAGTTCAGAGGGTCCAGCTCTCGGCTCGGGGCCAGGATGGCCACCTGTCGCCAGGCGGCGCGGGCGGACTCCAGGTTGCCCATGCCGAATTGGGCCAGGCCCAGCAGCAGCCAGGACTCGATCAGGTCCCGGGTCTGGCCCGTGACGAGAGCGCCGTGAGCGAGCGCTCGCGTCGCCCGCTGGAGCTCCGGGATGGCCTGGTCCGGCTGGGCCCGCTCGTAGAGCAGGCGCCCGCTGCGAAGCAGCTCGGTGCCAGAGGCCATCGCCATGCCCTCGACCACCAGGTCCTGGCGCCCCGTGAGCCGGGCCTCGACCTCGCTGGGCCCCAGGGCGTCCAGGCGCCCGCTCAGCTCCAGGGCGTCCACCAGCTCCCGGCTCAGCCGGGTGGCCTTGTCGGCACCCAGGCCCTCCACGTGCACGCCCACCACCGCGATCTCGGGCAGGCTACCGGCGTGCGCGATCGGCGCCACCAGCGCGGAGAGCAGGAATGTCGTGCCCACGATACGGGTCACCGCGCCACCTCTGAAGCCCCCGGACCTTAGCACCGGAGCCCGCCATCCGGTTCCCCGCTGCCCTCGCCCTGCTGCTCCTCCTGCTGTCGGGCAGCGCCCGGGCCGACGTCACCCACGCGCTGACCCTGGTCCGTGGCGGCCAGGTCGCCGAGGGCCTCGCCGCGGCCGAGGCCGAGGTCGCGCGGGTCCCCGACGACGTGGACAGCCACGAGCTGATCATCGACATCCTGATGAACCTGGGCCTGGGCCACCAGGCCGAGGCCCGGTACGTGGACTACGCACGGGCCAGGGGCGAACAGGCCTGGGCCTGGACCCTGGCAGGCCGGGCCCACACCACCGCCGCGGGAGCACGCACCGCCTACGAGCGGGCCCTGCGCAGCGATCCCGGCTACGCCCGGGCCCAGGCCGGCCTCGGCGACGTCGATCGGGCCGAGGGCCACCTGGCCGAGGCCGAGAAGCGCTACCGAGCGGCCCTGACCCAGGACCCGACCCTGGCCAGCGCCTACGCCGCCCTCGGCGGCCTGATGCTGGGCCAGGACCGCAACAAGGAGGCCCTGGCGCTGATCCGCCAGGCGATGGTCGCCGCTCCCGGCGACCCCGAGGCCTACCTCGCAGCCGCCGAGCTCGATCGCGCCGGCGCGCTCACGACCCTGCAGAAAGCCACCCGCAACGTGCCCGACGACCCGCGGCTCTTCGCCGCCCTGGGCGAGTACCACCTGGCCGCGGGAGACCACCCCGCCGCCACCCGGGCCTTCCGCACCGCGCTGGACCTCGACCCCCACCAGCCCGACCTGGTGGTCGCTGTCGTGCTGCTCGAAGAGATCGCCGCCGGCACGCTCGAAGCCGAGGCCCGGCCCGCCCTGCAGCGGGCTCGGGCCCTGCTCACCGACGCGCCGCTCGCCGCGATCGACGAGGTGAACAGCCTGGCCCGGCACTACCCCGACAGCTTCCTGGTGCACCTCTCTCGGGGTCACATCCTGGCGGAGACCCGCGACCTGCAGAACGCCGAGATCTCCCTTCGCCGGGCCCTGGCGATCCGACCTGGCGACCCCGAGGCCCAGGCCACCCTGGGCCTGCTGTTGCTGTCCCGCGGCCAGGCCGCCGAGGCCTGGCCCCTGCTCGACGCCGCCCGCCGCGCTCGCCCGCGCGACGTGAGCGTGGCCATCAGCGCCGGCATGGCCCGGGCTCAGGTCGAAGGCCCCCAGGCCGCGGCGACCGACCTGGCCGTCACCGCCGACCGCTTCCCGATGGACCCCCGCCCGGTGATGGCCCTGGCCACCCTGCTGAGCCAGATCGGGGATCTGCAGGCCGCCCACACGGTGCTGGAGCGGGCCGTGGCCCGCTTCCCCCACCCCAGCCTGCTCCTGGCCGCCGCCGGCGCCGCCCGGGACCTGGGCAAGGACGCCGTGGCCTCCGAGCACCTGCGCAAGCTGGCGGACGTCACGGACGAGGAGCGCTGGCGCGACGCCGCCGATCAGCTGACCCTCACCCCCTGAGCAGCGCCACCACCGCGGGGGTCAGGAAGCGCTGGCTGAGCCGCAGCGCGCGGAGCTTGAAGCGGGCCACCGAGACTCGGCCGGAGCCTGTCAGCGCCGGGTCCGGGGAGCCGCCCGCGAGGTCCGAGACCACCTTGATCACGGTGAGGGCACGGGTCCCCGCCGCTTCCGCGACCGCGGCCGCCTCCATCTCACACACGTCTGCGCCGACTTCGGCCAGCCGCCGTCGCGCGGCCGGCGTGACGACCGGTCTGCGCACGGTGGTGCAAGCGACGGGGGCCAGGCCAGGCACGGCTTCGAGGTCCCGCAGCGGCCGCAGGTCCTCGAAGAGCTGCGTCGCGCCGACGACCGTGCCGACGGGCAGGCCCTGGCGCAGCGCCCCACACGTCCCCAGGCTCATCACCTGAGCGGCCTCGTGGGCGGCGAGGGCTGCAGCGGTCCGGGCACGGGCCTCCTCGGGACCGACCCCACAGCGCAGGACTCCCACCCGCGCACCCGCCAGGCGCCCGAGGACCAGGCGGTGGCCCACCGGCCTCTTCCCCTCGAGCTGTCCCACCAGGGGCAGGACCTCGGGCCCGAGGGCGCCGACCAGCAGCCAGTCCAGGGTCAAGGCAGGAAGCGCCGGGCTTCTTCGGGGGTGGCCAGGCGGCAGTGGTCCTGCCGTCCACCGAGGCGGTAGCGCACGGCGGCCACGGCCCGGTACAGCGGGTCGGTCACCAGGGCCGGCAGCAGGCGCAGGCCGCCGAAGAAGCGCCAGGGCCAGGGCAGCGCCGCGGCCAGCAGGAGCACCGCGCGACTGCGCAGGTGGACGCGATCGCCCTCCAGGTAGACCATGGTGTCCAGGCCGGTCGGGATCTCGGGGAAGCGCTGGCGCAGGCCGGCGGTGGTCTCGCCCTGGAGGGGGGCGAATCGCAGGGCCGGGTCGGGATCCACCCGGAGCAGGAACTGGACCGCGCCGTTGCACACGCCGCACTCCCCGTCGTAGAGCACGAGCCGTCGGGGGAG
>CAYFPX010000006.1:4744-9221 GCA_964344945.1 uncultured Enterobacterales bacterium | reverse complement strand
CTTCACGCCCCCAAGCTAATCGCTGTCGCCAGCGGACCAACCGCGCAGGCCGCGCTCGGCGTCGAGCCGGCGGCGGTCCCGCTTGGTGGGGCGCCCGCCGATGCGCTTCTCCCAGCGCCGCTCCGGCGGTGGCGGGGAGTGGTCGGTGTAGAGGGTCTGGGCGACCGAGGCCGGGCCGCGCTTGTCCGCCACGGCCACCACCTCGAGGATGCGCAGGCCGCCGGGCGTCGAGGCCTGGACCCGGTCTCCTGGTCCCACCTTGCGGGCGGGCTTGACCACCTGGCCGTTCACCTCGACGTGGCCCCCCTTGCAGGCCTCCGTGGCGTCGCTCCGGTGCTTGAACGCCCGAGCCGCCCAGAGCCACTTGTCCACCCGCACCTTGGACGGGTCGCTCACTCGGTCCCCTTGAGCCGGCGCAGGATGCCCCGCACCACCCGCTGGCTCACCGGATCCTGGGGCCGCATCTGCGGCGAGGCCTGGGGGGCGGCCACCGGGGGCGCCTCCCGGGGGATGGGCGTGGAGCCCGCAGCCCGGATGATCGCCTCCAGATCGTCGTCGGTGCGCACGCCGGGGCCCAGCACCGGGCGAGCCCCTGCCTCGACCGCCTCGCCGATCAAGGGCCAGAGCCAGTCCGAGGGGTCCAGGTCCTCCACCGGGCGCTCGCCGTCCAGGTCCCGCACGACCTCGGTGAAGCTGCGCCCGTCGAAGGCCACCCGACTCACCAGGCGGCCGTCCTGGAAGCGGGCGTGGCCCCCGGCCCCGCGCTCCTCGTCGTAGAAGAGGTAGACCGCGTGGCCGGCCTCGCGGGACAGGCCGGCGCCCAGGTGGACCTCGAGCTCCCGGGAGTCGGGGACCTCGGTGCGGTCCATCAGCAGCAGGCCTCCTACTTCGAACAGCCGCAGCGCGACGTGGGTGAAGGCGTGGCCCTGCCACTCGCCGTGCCCCACCCGCGGGCCCTCCTCGCCGACCAGGCCCTCTCCCGTGGCGCCGGGCGCCCGGGCCAGCAGCTCGGCGACCGCCTCGACCGGGACATGGCCCGCGACGAACAACCCGGTGTTGCGGTCTGACATGGCGGAATCCTCGCTGGAATCCTATCTTGCTGCCCCGCCCCGGAGGCCCCCGTGACCCTCACTGCCGTGAGCTGGCTCATCGTCAGCATCGCCGCCGCCGCGCCCTCGGCCACGCAGATCCAGGCCGTGCTGCACGACGACGCCGGCTGGCAGCACGACGGCGTCAAGGACGGCGTCACCGTCTACACCAAGCCCATGCCCGGCTCGGAGCTGTCCGCCTGGAAGGGCGTGCGCGTCGCCAGGGTCGACGCCGGGGTCCTGTGGGGACTGATCTGCGACGTGGGCAACCACGACCAGGTCTCCGACATGCTGCACGAGACCAGGGTGCTGGCCCACGAGGGCGCTCGCATGGACTACTACCAGGTGAGCAAGAGCCCGCGCTTCGTGCCGGTGAGCGAGCGGTACTGGGTCAACTACGCCGAGGTCACCGAGGGCCTGGGCGGCCAGCCCGGTCACAACCGCCGCACCTGGAACAGCGTCGTCGACACCTCGCCCTACACCGGCGTGATCGACGGCATCCTGGCCCGCTACCCAGACGCCATCCGCCTGGCCGCCACCCACGGCAGCTGGACCGTGCGCCCGCTGCCCGACGGCCAGGTGGAGATCACCTACCGGACCTTCAGCGACCCCGGCGGCTCGGTGCCGAGCACGGTGATGGACTACCTGAGCGGCCGCAGCCTGCCGAACAACATCCTGCAGTTCGAAGAGGCCGCAATGGGTCGCTGACGGAGCGGGGCTACGGCGCGAAGCGCACGCTGTAGATCGGGGCCAGGTGGTGTTCCAGGGCGTGCCAGTGCTCGCCGCCGTCGGCCGTGACCCACAGGTTCCCGCTGGTGCTGCCCATGGCGAGGTGGCTCCCCGACAGGTCCAGGGCGTGGCGGAAGACCAGGTCGTAGCTGCGCGCCTGGGGCAGTCCCCGGGTCTGGTCCTGCCAGGTGCGGCCGCCGTCGGTGGTGCGGCAGACCCGCATGCGCCCGCCGACGGCCATGCGGCGCTGGTCGCTGATCGCGGGCACGACCCAGGCGGTCTCCGGGTCGGTCTCGGAGACCGCCACGGCGAAGCCGAAGTACGGCACGGTGCCCTCGGGGGCGCAGTCCTCCCACGTGGCGCCAGCGTCGCGGCTGCGGAAGATGCCGCAGTGGTTCTGCTGCCAGAGCTGGTCCGGGTCGGCCGGGCAGGCGGCGAGCAGGTGGGGGTCGTGCCCCACGTCGACGCTGTCGTCGGGCAGGAAGTCGGCCCTCAGGCCCTTGTTCTGGGGGCGCCAGGTGCCGCCGCCGTCGCGGGACTCGAAGACCCCGGCGCAGGAGATGGCGATCTGGATGCGCAGGCTGTCGCGGGGGTCGACCAGGATGGAGTGGATGCCGGGGGTGTCGCGCCCGCCGCCGAACCACTGGTCTCGGCTCTCGTGGTTCCACAAGCCCTCGACCAGCACCCAGGTGTCGCCGCCGTCGTTGCTGGTGAAGAGCCCGCCCGGGTTGGTGCCGATGTAGAGGCGGCCGGGCTCGTCGGCGCCGCCCGCGGCCATGCACCAGATGTACTCCAGGGTGGCCGGCCTGCGGTCGCCGTCCCCGCCCTTCAGCGTGGCGCTCTCCGGGTACTTCGGGGCCTGGAGCTCCTCCCAGGTGGCCCCGCCGTCGACGCTGCGGTGGAGCTTCTGCCCCCAGTGCCCGTGGTCCAGCGCGGCCCAGAGCGTGCCGCTCCGGGTGTCGCAGAAGGCGTAGGAGACAGGCACGCCCTCGAAGCACGCCCGCTCGAGGGACCAGGTCCCACCGGTGCGGCGGTAGATGAGCAGGGCCTTGCGGGTCGCGACGAGCAGGCGGGACGACATGAGCTCAACCTCCGGAGAGAGCCTGGACGACGAAGACGCGGGAGTCGGGGCCGACGGGGTCGGACAGGGACCGGCGATCCGAGACCATCTCCTCGTCGAGGAAGACGTTGACGTGCTTGCGCAGGCCGCCGTCGTCCTCGCAGAGGTAGCCGAGCAGCCCCGGGTAGCGCTGCTCCAAGGCTGCGAGCACTTCGCCCACGGTGGTGCCCGGCACCTGCTGGGGACCGAGGTCCGGGAAGAAGCGCTTCAGGTGGTTGGTGAAGGAGACGCTGGCCACGGAGTCAGCGCCCGGCGAGCACGTGGCCATCGAGCACGAAGGCGGTCAGGGTGCCGGTCATCACCACCGTGTCGCCGACCCGGGCCTCGACTTCGAGCACGTGCTTGCGGCCCTGCTGGACCGTGCGGTTGGCGGTGGCGGTGACCACCTCGCCCACCTTGACCGGCGCTGTGAAGCGGGTGTCGGCGGCGCCGAGCACCACGTTCGGGTCATTCACGGCGAGCATCGCGGCGTGGTCGGCGAGGCCGAAGACGAACCCACCGTGCACCAGGCCCTGGGCGTCGGCGCTCATGTCCGGGGTGGTGGTGAGGGACACGGTGGCGGTGCCTGCCCCCAGGGTCTCGGGGGCGCCGCACAGGGCGTGGGAGATGCCGAGGTGGGTGTTGGGCGTCATCGCCCACCCCTATCTCGGCCCGCGGCCGCCGCAGTCGGAGGCCTGCTCTTCGCCCGCACTACAGGCGCCACCCGAGCTGGAGCGCGGCGCTGTGGGAGACGGGCAGCTCCGGCGCTTCGGTGAACGCCACCTCGTAGCCGAGGCCGGTCCACAGCGGCAGGTCGTTCCAGGCCCGCCAGTAGAGCGGGAGGCCGACGGCCAGCAGGGTCCAGCCGTCGCCAGCCAGCTCGCCCCAGCTGGGGTCGAAGCGCTGGATGGTCACGACCGGAGAGAGCCGGCTGATGGGCTCGACCGGCAGCGGGAGGTCCACCGTCGCCGCGGCCGCCAGGCCCGCGAAGCCCTGGCGAGCGGTCGGGGCGTAGCGCTTGCCGCCGAGGCCCTCGACCAGCACCCGCGCCGGGCCCGCGCGGAGCTCGGCGCTGGCCTGCCAGCCGAGCACGACCGTCTCGTTCTCGCTGCCCTCCCAGCCGGCGAGCCCCGTGGCCCGCACCTCGACCTGGCTCACCGGAGACACCCGGAGGCGGGCCAGCAGGTGCTTGCCGAGGTTGTCCTCGACCGAGCGCCAGCCGGTGCCGTTGGCGACCATGAGGTCCAGGGCGACGAGGTCCTCGTAGGCGGCGGTGTAGCGCACGCCCAGGTCGAAGGCCGGGATGACCCCCGAGCGACGCCCCATGTCCTTGAAGGCGCTGGGGTGCGGGACGTAGAAGGCCTCGTCCAGGTCGTAGCTGTCGCGCACGCCGAAGGTCGTCCGCATCACCCCGGCCCACAGCTCGTGGGCGACGGGGCCGGTCTCGGCCTGGCCCTGGATCCAGGCGAAGGGCAGGTGCGGCTCCCAGTCGCCGGCGTAGCTGTCGACGCGCACCGACTCGCCGGTCTCACCGACCTGGACCGTGCTGGCTGCGTCGTTC
>CAYFPX010000006.1:3090-4734 GCA_964344945.1 uncultured Enterobacterales bacterium | reverse complement strand
GCGCGATCTTCCAGCTGCCGTCGGCGAGCCGTTCCACCCCGACCCGGCCCCGGCTCACGCCGAAGCCGAGCGCGGCCCCGCCGGTTCCCAGGCCCTGCAGCTCGGCCCCGAGCAGCTCGCCCCGCAGCTCGGCGCGGGGGCGCACCATCCGGGCCCAGGGCCGGCGCTCGTCCTCCGCCGGGGGGGCCGCAGCGGCGTCGGGCAGCTCCTGGGCGGCCGCCAGGCCCACCCACAGCACCAGGCTCACCACGGTCGCCCTCCTCGGCTGGCCGGCATCATACGTCTACCCACCGGTGTCCTCGCCGGGCCAGCGCAGGCTCGTGAGCTTCGCCGTGCCGTCCTCGTCCTGGACCTGGACGATGCCGAAGCCCTCGGAGACCCAGCGCAGCTCGCCGGTCTCGGTGTCGCGCACGCGGATCGCCGGGAAGTCCCCGGGTCTCAGGTCCAGGGTCTCCTCGGCCTCCAGGGTGTAGCTCCACCGCCGCGTGACCACGTCCTGGAGCTCGCCCTCCCGCACCCGGGTGATCTCGCTGGTGGTGGTCCAGCTCCCTCCGAGGGGCGTGCTGCCGATCCAGCGGTCCGCGGGCGGGTCGTAGACGTCGACGTCCAGGCCGTCGGTGCCGTAGGCCACCTGGCGCACCGAGACGGTGCCCCCGTTGCAGACCCAGGAGGTGATCTGGACCTCGTCGTCCCGCTCCAGCTGCACCCGGTAGCCGGAGTGGTCCGGCGCCAGCACCGTGCGCAGGCCGCAGCTGCCGCAGGGGTCTTCGCTGGTCAGCCGGAGCTGGAGGCCTTCGAGGGTGATGCCGGCGTAGCGGCTGCAGGGGCCGTCCAGGGCGAGGGTCGGCGGCGGCTCGACAGCGGTGTCGCCGGTGTCCACGGGCGTCGCGTAGCAGGAGAGCAGCAGCAGGACGGGACTCAGGGGGACCTCCGGCGGGAGCCTCAGGGTAGTGGCGGGCCCGGGGGCGGTCCAGAGGCTGTATTGTCGGGGGGTGCTCGGCCCCCTGCTCCCGCTGCTGACCGCCGCCGCCCTGGCGGCCGGCGACACGAGCGTGGTGACGAGCATCGGCGACCCGGTCGACCTCCGGACCGGCGGTGGCTGGGGCAAGGCCTTTCCACAGGGCGACGGCACCTGGTGGCTGCTGGCTGCCGGCGACCACGACTACAACCTGTTCGAGGTCTACGCCGACCTGACCTCGGGGCCGCTGCTCGGGGGGCTCACCGACGAGATCTACCCCTGCGTCGACCACGCGATGAGCGCCTGTCCCGACGGCACCTACCTGCACGTCTGCTCCGGCAACGTCGAGGAGAACGACGACTCCGGCTACTACTTCCGCTACGACGCGGACTTCGAGGTCCTGGAGCACGGGGTCATCGCCGAGCGCGACTCCGACTACCGCTACAACGACGCCCCGGTCCTGTGCTCGGAGCCGCTCAAGGGCACGGTCTTCCACCCCTACATCGAGGAGTGGTCCCCCTTCGTGACCCTCGACGGCGGCGTGTCCGTCGACGACTCGCCCTTCTCGGTGAACCCGGTGCCGCCGATCCCGGGCAACGCCCTCCACTACGAAGCGTCCACGGACTCGGTCCTGCGCTTCGGCGCCGCCTTCGCCGACGACCCGGGCATCGTCGTGCCCGAGGTCG
>CAYFPX010000006.1:0-3080 GCA_964344945.1 uncultured Enterobacterales bacterium | reverse complement strand
CCTTCGAGGACAACACGCTCACCATCGACCGGTTCCCCCTGGGCGTCGAGCAGCCCCTGGAGCGGGTGGAGCTGGAGGTGCTGGACGACGGCTGGGAGGTCTACTGGCCCCAGAGCGTCCAGCGGGTCGGCGATCTCTACTTCCTGGCCCACATGGCGAGGGAGCGGGACCTGGGCTGGTCCGAGGACCTGGGCAACGTCTACCTGCTGGTGCTGGACGAGCGCTTCAACATCGTCGAGCACCACCAGCTCACGCACTACGAGGTGGCCGACGTCGGCGCCATGCGCCCGTTCATCGCGGTCCAGGGCGACGTGATGATCCTGGTCTACGACTACTTGATCCGGCCCCACGGCCTGAACATCGTGCTGGACCTCGAGGCCATCGAGAGCGGCAACCGGGTGCCCATCGCCGACGCCGGCAAGGACACCAGCGTGGTGGCGACCGAGCCGTCCCTGCTCGACGGCCGCGGCAGCTGGGACCCGAACGACGACCCGCTGACCTATGCCTGGGCCGTGGTCTCGGTGCCCGACGGCTCCGCGCTGACCACCGCCGACGTGCGCTCCGCCGATGGCGAGCTGGCGCTGTTCACCCCGGATCTCGTCGGCGACTACGTGTTCTCCCTGACCGTCTCCGACGGCCAGGAGCAGGACAGCAGCGAGACCACCGTGAGCGCCCGGGAGGCCGTCGCCGAGGCGCTGCTGGCCGACCGGCCCCCGGTGGCGGTGGCCGCGGGCCCGAGCCGTGGCTTCACCGGCACCCGGCTCCAGCTCGACGCCACGGGCTCCTCGGATCCCGACGGCGACGCGCTGACCGTCGCCTGGCGCTTCCTGGCCGTGCCGGACGGCTCCAGCGTGCGCGACACCGCCCTCGACGACCCCGTCGCCCAGGAGACCGGGTTCACCCCGGACGCCGAGGGCGACTACGAGCTGCTCCTGGTCGTGAGCGACGGCAAGCTCACCAGCGTCGACACCCTGGTGGTGCCGGTGATCGGCCCCTACCTGGGCTGCAGCGCCCGGCCGGGCCCGGCGCTGACCCCCTGGGCCCTGGCCCTGGTCCTGGGCCTCACTCGCCGTCGAACAGGTGTTCCCGGGCCTTCGGGCGGGAAGGCGGCACGGTGATCACGTGCTGGCGGGTGGGCCCCTCGGCGCACCGCCAGACATAGAGCCCGGTCTTGGGTCCGAGCTTGCGACGCAGGTGCCAGCACTCTCCCAGGCGAGGCGGCGGCGGCGGGTTGAAGGGCTGGCCGGTGGCGTCCGGGAGCCGGGCGCTCAGCTCCTCGCCGGCCCTCACGATGACGGCGAAGGGCCCCTCCTGCCCCGGGATGGCCCGCAGGCAGTCCCCCACCTCCCGGGCGCACTTGCGGTAGGTGAAGCCCGCCGCCAGGTAGATCGGTGGCTCCACCATGGTGAAGTCGAACAGCACCATGTCCTCGGGCAGGCGCTCCACGGCCCAGGCCAGGGTGCGCATCTGCTTGCCGCCGCCGCTGGAGACCCACTGGTCGGCGCCGGTGGTCGGGGTGGCGGCGTAGCCCTCGTCGACCCGGCTGTAGGGCGACTCGGGCAGCAGCACCGCCACCAGGCCCCCCGCGACCACGGCCCCGCCGCCCAGGACCCCCTGGGCCACCGCCGTGATGGCCCCCGGCACCGCCAGGGCGTGGGGCTGCAGGTAGCGGTTGGCGTAGTGCACCCGCAGGGTCGAGCCCATCGACGCCCAGTAGACGACCACCAGCAGCACGGCGGTCCAGCCCCCGGGCCGTCGACGCCAGCGCCAGGCCAGCCAGATCGGCACCAGGACCACCCCGGCGCCCCAGGCGTAGCTGGTGTCCGGCCACAAGAGCGGGATGCCGTTGAGGAAGCGCGGGTCCATCACCGCGCCGTCCTTGGGGCCCAGCTCGGTGAAGACCCGGACGAAGGACGGCACGAGGGTCTGCCAGGCGTCGTCGGCGCCCAGGGTGAAGCCCTCCTTGATGTGGTCCCTGATGCCGTCGCCGACCATGGTGATGGGCGTGCGGTAGAGGATGCCCTCCAGGCTCAGCAGGTCCAGGGGCAGCTTGCCGACCAGGTAGTTCATGACCGGCAGGGGTGTGAGCAGGAGCAGCACCCGACGCAGCCGCACCCCGAGGTCCCCCGGGGCGCGGGCCAGGGCCCACACGCTGCACAGTCCCAGCAGGGCCAGGACCAGGGGGATCTGCTTGGGATCCGTGGCACAGGCGAAGGCCCCCAGCAGCCCGGCGGCCAGGGCGACCGAGCCCCGGCCGGTCCGGGTGAACCACAGGGTCAGGCACAGCAGCGTCAGGCTCTGCAGGGCCATCAGCGGGTAGGCCGTGAAGCTCTGGCCCACGTCCAGGGCCAGGATCTGCCGCAGTCCGACCCACGCCCCGACGAACCCCGCCGCCCGACCGGCCATCAGCGTGCCCAGCGCATAGAGCGGCACCGCTGTCAGCACCGTGCACCACATCGACAGCTCGGTGCCCACCCGCCCCACCGTCAGCGGGTCCTGCGCGAGCAGCGACACCAGCCAGGGGTGTCCCGGATAGCGGTCTTCGAACGCCAGGTGCCACCGCCCCGTCTCGAACGCCAGCGCCGTCCCCAGGTAGTTCCCCGAGTCCGGCCCCGCCGGGTCCCGCAGCGCATTCAGCGCCTCCCACCCCACGAACAGCGGCGGCGCCACCAGCACCAGCAGCAGCGCGATCAGCACCCCATCCAGCACCCACAGCGCCCGCGGGTGCGCCGCCAGCGCCCGCACGCCCTCGGGCACCCTCGCGACCCACCGCTCCCGCTGCTTCGGCCACCACCCCCGGTGCACCCAGAGCCCCAGCGCCGCCCCGCCGAGCACGGCCCACTCCCAGGTCTGCAGCGCGAAGCGTTCCACTCACTCCCCACGAGGACCCTTGAAGGAGACCACAAGCGGCGGCAACGCCGCCGCGAACGCCCGCGCAAACCACCCCTGCCACTCCCGCGTTCACCCCTCCGCGAGACCGGAATTGCAGCCGCCCGGCGAAGGCGCGGCCGCCGGAGGAGCGGCTGGGCGCGATCCCTCGAAGACGGTCCAGATCGATGGGCCATGTCGGGTAGACCGGG
>CAYFPX010000005.1:81380-92351 GCA_964344945.1 uncultured Enterobacterales bacterium | reverse complement strand
CGATCGCGAGGTTCATCGCGATCCGGTACAGCCAGGTGTAGAAGCTGGACTCCAGCCGGAAGCGATCCAGGTTCTTGTAGGCCTTGATGAAGGCGTCCTGGGTCAGGTCCCGGGCCTCTTCCTTGTCCCGGACCATGCCGCAGATCAGGGCGTAGACCCGCCCCTGGTAGCGCTCGACCAGGCCCCGATAGGCGCTCGGATCGCCGTCTCGGATGGCCTGGACGAGCTCGGCGTCCACCTCGCGGGGGTTCTTTTCCATCGTGTCCTCAGTGGGCCTCGGCCCAGGTGCGGCCGTGGCCGGCGTCGACCTTCAGGGGCACCCGCAGGTGACCCCCGGCGGCCTCCATCTCTTCGATCACGAGGGCCCGCACGGCAGCCAGCTCGCCTTCGGGCACCTCCAGCAAGAGCTCATCGTGGACCTGGAGCAGCAGGCGGGCGGCGAGCCCATCGCTGCGCAGGCGCTCGTCGACCCGGACCATCGCGACCTTGATCAGGTCGGCGGCGGAGCCCTGGATCGGCGTGTTGACCGCGAGCCGCTCGGCCGCCCACAGGGCGGGCTTGTTCTTGGTCCGGATGTCCCGGATCGGCCGCTTGCGGCCCCACAGGGTCGTGGCGTGGCCGGTGTCCCGGGCCTCCTGCTTGAAGTCCTCGATGACCCGCGCGACCTGGCTGTAGCGCTCGAAGTACCCGTCGATGTAGTCCTGGGCGGTCCTGCGGGGGATACCCAGCTCGTTGGCCAGCCGGAAGGCGCTCATGCCGTAGACGATACCGAAGTTGATCGCCTTGCTCGCCGAGCGCTGCGCACCGGTCACCTCGTCCATCGGCACGCCGAAGACCTCGCTGGCGGTGCGACGGTGGATGTCCTGGCCCTGCTGGAAGGCCTCGACCAGCGGGCCCTCCTCGCAGTAGTGGGCCAGGATGCGCAGCTCGACCTGGCTGTAGTCGGCGGACAGGAAGAGGTGCCCCGGCGCGGCCACGAAGTGCTCCCGGATGCGCTTGCCGTCTTCGGTGCGGACAGGGATGTTCTGCAGGTTCGGGTTGCTCGACGACAGCCGGCCCGTGGCGGCCACCGCCTGCTCGAAGCTGGTGTGGATGCGGGCGTCGACCGGGCTCACGAAGCCCGGCAGCGGGTCCACGTAGGTGCTCTTGAGCTTGGTGTAGGCCCGGAAGGCCAGGATCGCCTGGGGCAAGGGGTGCTCGGCGCTCAGGCGCTCCAGGGTGTCGGCGTCGGTGGAGGGGCCGGTCTTGGTGCGCTTGATGGGCTTGAGCCCCAGCTCCTCGAACAGGATGACCCGGAGCTGCTTGGGGGAGTTGATGGTGAACTCCCGGCCCGCCAGCTCGTAGCAGCGGGCCCGGGCGGCGGCGATGCGCTCGCCGAGCTCCTTGGCGTAGGCCTTGAGCTGGGGGACGTCGACCGCGATGCCCGCGGCCTCCATGCGGGAGAGCACGGGCACCAGGGGCAGCTCGATGTCGGTCTGCACGCTGGCCAGCGCCCGCTCCTCGAGCTTGGGGGCGAGCTTGGCGTGGAGCAGCCAGGCCACGTGGGCCCGCTCGGCGCCGACGGCGGTGGCCTTGTCCAGGGGCACGTCGGCGAAGGTGGGCTCCCGGGCCGGGCCGCCGCCGAACAGGTCGCCCTGGTTCGGCACCTCGGGCAGCAGGCCGTCGCGGGTCAGCACCTCGTGGGCCAGGTAGCGCATCGACAGGTCGCCCAGGCCGTGCCGGGTGCGGTCCGGGTCGAGCAGGTAGTCGATGAGCATGGTGTCGCCGGCCAGCCCGCCCAGGGCCACCCCCGCCCGGTCCAGGGCGGTCTGGACGCGCTTCAGGTCGTGGCCCAGCTTGGCGACGCCGGCGTCGGCCAGCAGCCCGGACAGCCCGTCGAGCCCCAGCTGCCCGGCCGGGTCGCTGTGGGCCACGGGGACGTACACGGCGTGCTCGGGGCCCCAGCAGAGCCCCAGGCCACAGAGGTCGCCCAGCAGGGGGTCTCCGCCGGTGGTCTCCACGGAGACCGAGACCGCGCCGGCCTGGCGCACGGCCGCGACGACGCGGTCGAGCTCGCCGGCGCCCACGGTCCGGTACAGCCCCCGGTCGACGGTCGGAGCCGGCGGTGCGGCGCCCTTCTCCAGGTCCTTGAGGTGGGTCCGAAACTGCCAGCGGAGGAAGAGCTCCTGGAGCTTCGCGACGTCCCGGGGGTGCTCCCGCAGGTCCTCGATGCTGAGGTCGAGGGGGACGTCCTGGACCAGGGTGACCAGGGTGCGGGAGAGCAGCGCGCTGTCCCGCTCGTTGCGCAGGTTCTCGCCGCGCTTGCCCTTGACGGCGTCGGCGTTGGCCAAGAGCTCGTCCAATGAGCCGTACTGGTTGATGAGCTTCGCCGCGGTCTTGATGCCGATGCCGGTCACCCCCGGCACGTTGTCGCTCGAGTCCCCGGCCAGGGCCTGCACGTCGACCACCCGGTCCGGGCCGACACCGAATTTCTCCTGCACGCCCTCGTAGCTCAGGACCTTCTGCTTCATCAGGTCGAGGACGGAGATGTGGTCGTCGACCAGCTGGTAGAAGTCCTTGTCCCCGGTGACCAGGAAGACCTCGAGCTCCGGCCCGGCCCACCGCTTCGCCATGGTGGCGATGATGTCGTCGGCCTCGAAGCCGGGCATGGTCAGGCACCTGTAGCCCCAGGCCTCGACCAGGGGCCCGAAGTGCTCCCACTGCGCCCGGAGCTCCGGGTCCATCTCCGGCCGGTGGCCCTTGTACTCGGGGTACAGGTCCATCCGGAAGGACGCGCCCCTGTCGAAGACCACCACGACGTAGTCCGGCTCGTGGACCTCATCGATGGGCTTCAGCATGTTGGCGAAGCCGAGCAGGGCGCCCGTGGGCTGGCCGTCGGCAGTCATGCGCGGCAGGGCGAAGAAGACGCGGAAGGCGTGGTTGCTGCCGTCGATGAGGAACATCTTCTGGGGTGCGTCAGCCATCCGACCTCCGGGGGCCAGGGCGTATCACGGGCTGCGTTACAGGAGGCCTCCGCTGGAGCTGCGATGCCTGCCGACCTGTTCGACCCCACCGAAGAACACGCCATGCTCCGGGAGCTCGTGCGAGACTTCACCCGGACCGAGGTAGAGCCACAGGCGGCGGCATTCGACGAGCTCGGCAAGCTCAACGTCCCCCTCTTCCGCAAGCTCGGGGACCTGGGCCTGCTGGGCATCACGATCCCCGAGCAGCACGGCGGCGCCGGCATGGACACGGTGGCGGCGGTCATCGCCCACCACGAGCTGTCGAAGTCCGACCCCGGCTTCTGCCTGGCCTACCTGGCCCACGCCATGCTGTTCGTGAACAACGTCTACCACTGCTGCAACGACGCCCAGAAGGCCCGGGTCCTGCCCAAGGTGATCAGCGGCGAGTGGATCGGTGGCATGGGCATGACCGAGCCCGGCTACGGCACCGACGTGCTGGGCATGGCCACCACCGCGGTGCGCCGCGGCGACACCTACGTGCTCAACGGCACCAAGACCTTCATCACCAATGGCCCCGAAGGCCACGTCTTCCTCGTCTACGCCAAGGTCGACGGGCGGGTCACCAGCTTCCTGGTGGACCGGGAGTGCCCGGGCTTCTCCAGCAGCAACAAGATCCCCAAGGTCGGCATGCGCGGCAGCACCATGTCCGAGCTGATCTTCGAGGACTGCGAAGTCCCCGCGGCGAACCTGCTGGGCCACGAGGGCGGCGGCATCACCCACATGATGCGCAACCTGGAGATCGAGCGCCTGACCCTGGCCGCCATGTCCCTGGGCATCGCCGACCGCTGCCTGGACATCATGGTCCGCTACGGCGAGGAGCGCATCAGCTTCGGCCAGCCGATCAACCGCTACGGGCAGATCCAGAAGTACATCGCCGACAGCTACGCCGAGACCGAGGCCGCCCGCTGCCTGATCTACAACGTGGCGAGGCACGTGGGGCCGGACCAGCGCAACCGCATCGGCTCCGACGCCGCCAAGCTCTTTGCGGCCCCGGTGGGCAAGCGGGTCGCGGACAACGCCATCCAGGTCCTGGGCGGCGCCGGCTACTGCACCGAGTACCCGGTGGAGCGCCTCTGGCGAGACGCCAAGCTGCTCGAGATCGGCGGCGGCACCCTGGAGTCCCACCAGAAGAACCTCACCAAGGACCTCACGCGGAAGTTCTGCAGCTGAGGTCCCGGATGAGCACCGCCAGTCCTTCGGCGGTGTGGGGGTCGGCGACACCCGCCAGGGTCAGGCCCAGCTCGCGGCAGACCGCGGCCGTGGACGGGCCGATGGCGGCCACCGGCACCGCCGGATCGCCGCCGGCGGCGAGGTAGTGGCGCACCGCGCTGCCCGAGGCACAGGCCACCAGGTCGACCGGACCGGCCGCTGCCAGGTCCGCCTGCGCGCCTCGGGGCAGGTGGTTCTCGTACACCGCCAGCTCCCGGGGATCAGCGCCCCGGGCCGCCAGGGCCTCGCGCAGGCCTGAGCGCGGGCCGGCGGGACCCGGCAGCCAGACCGTGCGTCCCCTCACCTGCTCGCCCAGGGCCCGCGCGAGGCCCTCGGCGTGCCCGTGCTCCGGCACGACCTCTGGCGCCCGGTGGGCAGCGGCCAGCGCCGCAGCGGTCTTGGGGCCCACGGCGGCGAGACGAGCAGGGCTCTCGGCGAGTCGGCCCGCGAAGCGCACGCCGGGCACCGACGAGTAGACGACCCAGTCCTCGGCGGCCGGCACCGGCAGCGCCACGCCGCTCGGCCGGAGCGCGATGAGCGGCACCGCCACCACGGCCACCCCGTCCAGCAGCGCCCGAAGCCCGGCGTTGTCCGCCCGGGTCAGCAGGACGCGATAGGTTCCCGCCATGGTGCTCGCCCTGCTGCTCACGACCGGATGCTACTCCCAGACCGACTTCGCCGACGACGTGGCGACGGCGACCTGCGACTGGTACGACCGCTGTGACCTGCTGGCCGTCATGACCTACGACGACGTGGACACCTGCCTGGCCGCCCTGAGCCCGCCGGACACCGGCTACAGCTGCCTGGCGTACAGCAACGCAGACGCCAAGACGTGCGTCGCGGACCTCGAGAGTGCCGGCTGCGAAGACCCGGTGCCGGAGAGCTGCTCGCTGGTGTGCGCGGAGCCGGTGGTCGACACCGGGGACAGCGCCACCGAGTAGTCACCCGACCGCGGCACGCAGCTCCGCAGCCAGCTCCGCGCCGAGCCGCGGCCCGTCCGCCAGCAGCCCGGTCCTGACCCGCCGCACGACCCGCCCGTCGTCCCCGGCCAGCATGGCCTCGACCCGCAGGTCCACGCCGCTCAGGGTCGCGTAGGCGCCGGCGGGCACGTTGCAGCCGCCTTCGACCGCCGCCAGGAAGGCCCGCTCCACGCCGACGCAGGCCCAGGTCTCGGTACAGGCCACCGCGCGCAGGGCGCCGAGGGTGGCGTCGTCGTCAGCTCGGCACTGGATGCCCAGCGCCCCCTGGGCCGGCGCCGGCAGGCAGACCGCCGGGTCCAGGTCGTGACAGGGCGTGTCGCCGGTGTCGAGCCCGACCCTCTCCATGCCCGCCCGGGCCAGCACGATGGCGTCGTAGTCCTGCTCGTGGAGCTTGCGGAACCGGGTGTCCACGTTGCCGCGGATGTCCCGGATCTGCAGATCGGGTCGGGCGGCGAGCAGCTGGACCCTGCGCCGCAGGCTGCCGGTGCCGACCACCGCGCCCGGGGGCAGGCTCTCCAGGCTGTGGCCGAGCAGGACGTCCCAGGGCGCGGCCCGGCGCGGCACGCAGCCGATCACCAGGCCCTCGGGATCCTCGGTCGGCAGGTCCTTCAGGGAGTGCACGGCCAGCTGGATCTCGCCACTGCGCAGGGCCTGCTCGAGCTCCAGGGTGAACAGGCCCTTGCCGCCGATGGCCGCCAGGGGCCGATCCTGGATGCGGTCGCCCCGTGTCGTGATGACCTGGAGCCGGGTCTCGACCCCGGCCGCGGCCTCCAGCGCGGTGGCGAATTGGCGGGTCTGGGCGAGGGCCAGGGCGGATCCCCGGGTGCCGATGGTCAGGCTCACGAGGGGTCCTCGTCGGGCGGGTCCGCGGCGAAGGCGTCCTCGAGCAGGGTCAGGGCGGCGGCGTCGCCGCTGGCCGCGAGCTCCCGAGTGGCCCGGATGGTGTCGTGGAGGAAGCGCTTGAACATGGACCTGGTCATCGCCTCGACGACCCGGCGCTGCTCGGGGTCCAGGGCCTCGAGGGTGGCCAGGCTGCGACGGAGCTCGGCCTGGCGAGCCGCTTCGGCCTTGAGGGTCATGGCGGCGATGACCGGCTCCGCCCTCAGGGCCCCCAGGCTGCGGTAGCAACGCCCCGCCTCCTCCGCGACGATGCGCTCGGCCGCCGCGGCCTCCTCCTGGCGCCGCTCCAGGCCCTGGCGGGCGACCTCGGTGAGATCGTCGACGTTGAAGGCGAAGCAGCCGTCGAGCCGGTTCACGCCCGGGTCGATGTTCCGGGGCACCGACAGGTCGATGCAGAAGAGTGGCCGGTAGCGCCGGACCCGCATGATCCGCGCGAGGTCGTCGCGGGTGACGACGTGGTGCTCCGCGGCCGTGCTGGCGATGACCACGTCGACCTTCTCCAGGTAGCGGTGGAGCTGGTCGAGGTGGGCGGCGGTGCCGTCGAACTCGGCCGCGAGCTCGGCGGCCCGGGCGTAGGTGCGGTTGACCACGACCAGCTCGCCGAGGCCGTGTCCGAGCATGGACTTCGCCACCAGACGGGCCACGTCGCCGGCACCCACGAGCATCGCGGTGCGGCCCTTCAGATCGCCGAAGACCTGGCGGGCCAGCTCCGTGCCGGCCCGGCCGACGCTGACCGGCTCCCGGCCGATCTTCGTCTCCGTGCGCACCCGCTTGGCGACCCGGATCGCCCCGTGCATGAGCCTCTGGAGGGGCTGGCCGATGGCCCGGCCCTCGAGAGAGGCCCCGAACGCGGTCTTCAGCTGACCCAGGATCTGGGGCTCGCCGACCACCATCGAGTCCAGCGACGACGCCACCCGGAACAGGTGCGCCACGGCGGGCTCGCCGGTGAGCGCCATGCTGTGCTTCTCCAGCTCCCGGGTGCCGAGGCCGTGGGTGCCCGCCAGCCAGGTCACGATGTCCCGGGACCCGGTCTCCCTGGGCGCGAGCGCGTAGATCTCCACCCGGTTGCAGGTCGAGAGGATCACGGCTTCGTCCAGGCCTCGCTCCGCGCGCAGCGAGTGGAGGCGCTCCTGGAGGCGGTCGCTGGGCATGGCCAGGCGCTCCCGGATCTCCACCGGGGCGGTCCGGTGGTTCACACCGACCAGCACGACCTCGTGGCTACCGGTCACGCGTGCCACCCCTGGTAGGTGAGCTGGATGACCACGTAGCAGAGCAGCATCACAGCGAAGCCGACGACGCTGAAGGCCGCGGCGAGCCGGCCACGCCACCCGCTCACCACCCGGAGCTGGATGGCCACGGCGTACCAGGCCCACAGCAGCAGCGTGATGACGATGGTCGGGTCGAGGTCCGGGAAGCCGTCGAAGTGCGCCCACACGCCGCCGGCCGAGATGCCCACGGTCAGGGCCGCGAAGCCGAGCAGGGTGAAGCGGGTGTTGAGCCGGTCCAGCTGGTCCAGCGAGGGCAGCCGCGCCAGGCCCGCCAGCTTCTTGGACTTGAGCCGCCGCCGCACCTGCAGCCAGACCACCGAAGCCCCGAAGGACAGGGTGAAGGCGGCCACACCGACCACCATGCCAGCGATGTGCACCGGCAGCCAGGGCCCTTCGAGGTCCGGTGGGGCCACGTCGGAGGGCAGCACCAGGCCCAGGGCCAGCAGCACCGCGGCGACCGGCTTGAGCACACCCTCGAGCAGCTCCATGCGCGGCAACCGCCGGGCGTACAGGCTGCCGACGCCGACGAGCAGGGCCAGGCTGGCGAACGAGTCGCCGGAGCCTGTCAGGGGCAGGGCGTCGATGCGCAGGCCCCAGGCCACCAGGCCACCCAGGTGCAGCAGGACCGCCCCCAGGCCGGCCCAGACCACGGCCTGTCCCCGCTCCCGGTCAGCGGTCCAGAGGCTCCCGGCGCCGGCCCCCAGGTAGCCGAGCAGGGCGAGCATCAGCAGGATGCGATCGATGGCGGCCTCCGGCGCTGACCGCTCCTAACCCGCAACTGTCGCGAGAATGAGAGGGGTCAGCTGCCCCGACGCTTCCGGATCGCGCGGAAGAAGCCCGAGGACAGGCCCTCCTTGTCCTCCTTGGATGCGCCCTTGGTCGACTTGCCCCGCCGGGAGGTGGCGCTGCGCTCTCCGGCGCGCTTCTCCCAGAGCCGCACCTCGCGCAGGGCCTCCCGGTGCCCCGGGTTGCGCTCCAGGATGGCGCGGTACTGCCGGATGGCCTCTTCTTCTCGCCCGAGGAGCTTGAGCAGCCAGGCCGTCAGGTACAACAGCTCGATCTTCTCGCCGACGCTCGCCGCTTCGATCTCGGTGAGCTCCATGAAGGCCTGCTCGTACGGGACCTCCTTGAGCACCGCGCGGCAGTGGGTGTGCCGGGCCCGGGCCATGGTGTTGTCCGGGTCGAGGATGATCGCCTCGGCGAAGGCGTCGCGAGCGGCGCCATACGCCCGGTTCCGGAAGAAGCTGTTGCCCTTGTTGACCAGCACCTTGGCCTTGATGCGGTCGTCTTCCTTGACGTGTGTGCGGCCAGCGCGAGCGTGCTTGATGCGAGCCAGCTCAGCCTGGACCAGCTCGGGCTCCTCCATCTGGGACTTGTACTCGCCGAGCACCTGGAAGCAGAGGGCTGCGGCCCGGCGCAGGGAGGCGGACTCCACCGTGAACCTGTCCGGGTGGTACTTCTTGGCGGCCCGACGGAAGGCCTCGCGGATGACTTCGGCCTTGAGCGGCTCGTCGGGGTTGACCACCTTGATCTCGAGGGCCTCGAGGGGGTCGAGCTTGAGCAGCTTCCGATACTGGCGGTGCATGCGCACCACGGCGGGGTCCGCGGCGAGGGGGTCGTCGGCGGTGTCTTCGCGGGTGTCGTCGTCCAGGTCCGAGTACTCGACCTCGTCCTGGATCTCGACGTGGGCCGCGGACTCCTCCTGGAACTCGAGCAGGCCGCTCTCGAGCAGCAGGTCGATGGCCCACCAGGTCTTGGTCCGGCGCCGCGGGTTGCCCCCGATGAGCCGCTCGACCAGGTCCGAGAGCACCTCGCCCTCGTGGGCCAGGTTGAGCGCCCGGGCCGCCACCGGGCTCAGGCCGGCGGTGGCCTTCGGGTCCCGCCCCACTTCGGAAGGCCTCACCACCAACACGGTCTTGTTGCGCCAGTGCTGCTGCACCATGTCCGGGGTGCGAGAGTCCGCCAGGGCCTTCGCCAGGGCCTTGAGGATGGGCATGGAGAGGGGGAAGGCGCCAGCGGGCGGCCTGGCCTGGTCGTCCCAGGCGGCCGTGCACTCCGGGTCGTGGGCGACCCGGGCCAGGAAGCGGCCGAGGCCCCAGGAAGCGGCGTCCATGGCTTCGTTCGGGGGGACGCCGGCGGCCACGGCCGCGCCGATGTCGTTCAGCATGTTGCCGGTGTTCACGGACACCGCCAGCCGGTGGCCCTCCAGCAGCATCAGCTCGGGCAGGCCCGTCACCTGCATCACGCCGCCGTTGTGGAGCGTGACCCCGATCTGTCGACCACTCAGCCGGAACCAGAGCTCTCCGGAGGACCCGCCGCGGGCGAGTCGCAGGAATTCCGGAAGCGGCGGGGACACCGGGACCATCGTGGTGTGCGGACCCTGTGGACGGGATGGGAGGATGAGGCGCCGCCAGGGTCTTGTCCCTGGCCCGGACCGATCTTAGTAGACCGGGGCTGCAACCGCACGGCACGTGCGGTCTCCCTCTTCCGACACTCCGAGGACCCCGCCCATGGCCAGCGATCTCATCGCCAACGCGACCGACGCCGACTTCTCCAACCTCGTGCTCGAGTCCGACACCCCCGTGGTCGTCGACTTCTGGGCCACCTGGTGCGGCCCCTGCAAGGCCATCGCACCCACCCTGGCCGAGCTCGCCGGGGAGTACGAAGGCCGGGTCAAGGTGGTCAAGGTCGACGTCGACCACAGCCGCCAGACCGCCATGACCTACAACGTGCGCAACATCCCGACCCTGCTCGTCTTCAAGCGCGGCCAGGTCATCGGCCAGCGCACTGGCGCCGGCAAGAAGCGCGAGCTGGCCGAGCTGTTCGAGAAGGGGCTGTAGCGGGCCCGCGGTCCGCGCCTACGCGCTGAGCGCCCGCAGCAGCTCCAGCTGCTCCAGCGCCCGGCCGCTGCCCAGCACCACTGCGTCGAGCGGGTTGTCGGCCACGATCACCGGCAGCCCTGTCGCGTCGCGGAGCGCCCGGTCCAGGTCCTTCAGCAGGGCGCCGCCACCGGTCATCACCAGGCCCTTGTCGACGATGTCCGACGCCAGCTCGGGCGGGGTGCGCTCCAGGGCGCTGATGACCGTGTCGACCACGAGCTGCACCGACTCCTGCAGGGCCTGTCGCACCTCCTCGCTGTTCACGGTGATCAGCGTGGGGAAGCCGGTGGTCAGGTCCCGGCCCTTCACCTCGAGCTCCCGGGGCTGGTGCTCGGGCACCGCCGTGCCGATGCGGATCTTGATCTCCTCGGCGGTCCGCGGACCGATCAGGAGCCCTCGGTGGCGCTTGAGGTACTGCACGATGGCCTCGTCCATCGCGTCGCCACCGACCTTCACGCTGCGGCTGTAGACGATGCCGGCCAGCGAGATCACAGCGACCTCGGTGGTGCCGCCGCCGATGTCCACCACCATGTTGCCGTGGGGCTCGGTGACGTCGAGCTCGGCGCCGATCGCAGCAGCGAGGGGCTCCTCGAGCAGGTGGACCTCGCGAGCACCCGCGGACTCCGCGCTCTCGCGCACCGCCCGCTTCTCCACCTCGGTGGTGCCGTAGGGGATGCACACGACCGCCCGGGGCCGCACCATGCGGCCGCGGCCGCAGGCCAGGCGGATGAAG
>CAYFPX010000005.1:37876-81336 GCA_964344945.1 uncultured Enterobacterales bacterium | reverse complement strand
TCGCCTCGGTGACCTCGAAGTCCGCGATCACGCCGTCCTTGAGGGGCCGGATGGCCAGGACGTCCCCGGGGGTACGGCCGAGCATCTGCTTGGCCTCGGTGCCCACCGCGATGACCTCTCGGTCGCCGCGCCGGTTCTGGTGGACCGCGACCACGCTCGGCTCGCTGCAGACCACCCCGCGACCGCGCAGGTAGATCAGCGAGTTGGCCGTGCCCAGGTCGATGGCCACGTCGTGGGAGAAAGCACCGAGGACACCGGAGAAGACGGAGGAGAACATCAGCGGCAGGGTCCGGGAGGAGGGCAGCAGGAGCAGGGGTGCGGAGGGGAGACCGCAGCGAGGCGACAGGCGCGGAGCCTGTTCCTGCATACCAGTTGAGGTGCTCCCGAACAAGACTCTTGTCATGTCAAGTGTGTGATCCTCTGGTTCGAGGCGTGCTCACGATCCAACGCGATCCCTCCCCCTGCCGGGGCGCGATCCCTCCTCGGGGCACATCGATCCCCTGCAGCGGCCCTGCAAGCGGTTAGTCAGGGGCGTTCTCACGGAGCCTCAGACATGGGCGTCATCGAAGGCATGCGCAGCGGGGTCGACTCCCCGTGGATGAAGTTCGTCTTCTTCGTCATCATCATCACGTTCATCTTCTGGACGAACACCGGGGGCGGCAGCTCGACCCAGGTCGTCGCCGAGGTGAACGGCAAGAAGATCACGGACACGGCCTTCAACCAGCGCATGCGCTTCCAGGCCCGGGGCATGTCCGGCGCGTCGGATGAGGAGATGGCCGCGCTCCAGCGTCAGGTCATGAGCAGCCTGGTCCAGGAGACCGTCCTGCTGCAGGAAGCCGACCGGCTGGGCATCGAGGTGAGCGACCGGGAGATCGCGGACCAGCTCAAGAGCTACACCTCGGTGCAAGCGACCATCGTCCGGGTCCCGTTCACCGCCTTCCTCGACGACTTCAGCACCGCCACCCAGCGCAGCGAGGCCTTCGCCCAGCAGGTCCGCGACCAGTGGAAGGCCGACGGCTCCCCGCCGCTCGAGCTGCTCGACGAGAAGGGCGTGCAGCCCCTCGGCCCGTTCAACCTGGGCGTGGACCCCAACCGCTACCAGGTCTTCGGCCTGGGCGAAGAGGTCCTGGCCAAGGTCCTCACCGCCCCCGGCGGCGAGACCCTGTACGAGATCTCGTCGGCCAACGGCGAGCCCGTGGTGGCCGAGCTCCGGGTGCACTCCTACCGCGACGACGACGGCAAGTTCTCGGTCGAGCTCTACGAGAGCAACCTCACGCGGGCCGGCCTCACCCGGCCCAAGTACGAGCAGGGCCTGCGCAAGGAGCTCACCATCCAGAAGCTCCTCTCCTTCGCGACCCTGTCGGTCACGGTCCACCCCCACGAGGTCGAGGCCCGCTACCGAGAGGAGAACACCCAGCTGGGCCTGGACTGGATCCGGGTGGGCCCCGAAGCGGTCGCCGACGATGTCACCGTCACCGACGACGAGGTCGCGGCCATGGTCGCCGCCGACGCCGACCGGCTGCGGGTGCTCTACACCGAGCAGCTCGACCTGCGCTTCCGCAGTCCGCGGCAGGCGAGCTTCAGCACCCTGCTCCTGCGGACCAACATCGACGGCAACACCGAGGCCGAGGTCGAGGCCCGGCTCACCGCCCTGCGCGACCAGGCCACCGCCGGCGCCGACTTCGCCGAGCTGGCCCGCATGTGGTCCGAGGACCTGAGCGCGGTCAACGGCGGCGACCTGGGCACCCAGGCCGAGGACCAGCTCGATCCCGCACTCGCCGAGGCCCTGTTTGCCACCACCCCGGGTGGGGTCAGCGAGATCGTGAAGACCTCCCGCGGGCTCCAGGTCCTGTGGCTGCGGGAGCTGGTCGAGGCCCAGGAGACCTCCTTCGAGGAGGCCGCCCCCGTGCTGGCCCAGGAGGAGCTGATCCGGCAGCGCACCCCCGAGGCAGTCGAGGCTCTGGCCAAGGAGCTGGGCGAGGCCTGGAAGGCCGGCGGCATGCCGCCGGTCGAGCTCATGACCGCCCGCGGCCTGAGCCTGGGCACCGCCAGCCAGCTCCCGCTGAACACCGAGGTCCTGCCCGAGCTCGGCAGCATGCCCGAGCTCGTCGCCGAGGCCGCCAAGGCCGAGTCCGGGGCCGTGCTCGAGAGCCTCTTCGCCGTGGACAGCGATCGCATCGTGGTCCAGGTGCGCGAGCGCACCGAGCCGGACATGTCCGCCTACGACTCCGAGTCCGACGCCCTCTACCGGCGCCTGCTCTTCGAGGCGCGGAACACGTTCATCGAGGAGTGGCGCCAGGACGTCGTCGCCAACGCCGACGTGGTGACCAACCTGTGATCCGGTGACGGCGCACTACTCGGGGGCGGCCGCTCCCGCGCCGTGCACCACCCGAGGCCAGTAGCGGTCCAGGTCGAAGCGACCTTCGTCCTTCACGCCATCGTGGCACTGGGTGCAAGACGCCTGGTTGGGCAGGGCCAGCTCGGCGGCGATCGGGGCCGCGGCGTGGTCGGCGCCCGGGCCGTGGCAGGACTCGCAGCCCACCCCGCGGAGCGCCGAAGGCACCGCCACCCCGGTCGGACCCTCGGGAAGACGATGACCGGTGGCGTGGCAGGAGATGCACTCCGGGTCGCCCTGGCGCTGGGCGTTCACCAGGGTGGGCCAGGCCTTGGCGTGACCCGTGCCCTTCCACTGGAGGTACTCGGTGCGGTGGCAGCCGCTGCACCGCGAGCTGCCGATGTAGGGCCCCGAGTAGGGCTCCTCGGCGGCGCCAGCGCCCGCGGAGACCGCGTTGACGGCCGCCTTGGTCTCGCCCAGCAGGCGGCTGGCCCGGGGGTGGTCCGGGATGGTGCTGTCCAGCTCCACCAGCTGGTGGGTGAACCGGTTGGCCGCTCCCCCCTCTGCGGCAGCCACCGCCGCGGCGAGCTCGGCCTCCAGGCGGGCGACCTCCTCCTGGTAGTGGCCCCGCTGGACCTGGGCCTGTCTGGCTGCATCCTCGGTCCTGGCTTCAGCCGCGCGCCGCGCCATGTCGTCGACCCGCTGGCGGTAGCGGTCCAGGCGCTTGGCGATGGCGTCGACCTCGCCCTCCCCCTGCCAGCCCTGGGCCCC
The DNA here is from genome assembly GCA_964344945.1 of uncultured Enterobacterales bacterium. Classification (GTDB taxonomy): domain Bacteria; phylum Myxococcota_A; class UBA796; order UBA796; family CAJQPC01; genus CAYFPX01. Next base: position 78,230 of record CAYFPX010000005.1, on the reverse strand, counting down.
CTCGTGCCAGGCGAGCTCGACCACCCCGAGCTTCTTGCCCCGGTTGCCGACGCCGAGCTGCCAGGCACCGCCCTCGAGCCGGCGCGGGTTCTTCAGGGTCTGGCCCGAGCCACCCAGGACGACGAAGTCGACCCCGTCGGCCGCACCCACCAGGCTCGTGGCGACGGAGCGGTCGGCGTTCAGCACCAGCACCACGGCGTCTACGTCGCCGACGGCCTCGAGCCCCGCGGTCAGAGCCGCCGCGGGATCGCTGACCTGACAGGGCCTGCGCTCGCCCCCGGCGAGCCCGATCAGCCCGATGCGCCGGTCTCCCGCCTGGACCACCCGCGTGGCCTCGAAGCCGCGGCCGTCGCAGGTCAGGTTGCCCGCCAGCACCGGCAGCCCGTGCTCGTCGATCATGCGTCGCAGGAAGGCCGTGCCCAGGGCCAGGTCGCCCTTGCCCGGCACGAAGGCCTGGAGCCCATCGGCCACCAGGCTGCGCACCTGGAACTCCGCCTTGAGCTCGGCCTGGCGCCGCAGGTCGTCGGCGACCGTGGGGGCCTTGGAGAAGGCGTCGCCGCCATCGACCACGACCAGGTCGTGGGTCTCGGACCAGGTCTCGACCACCGAGGCTCGCCTGGGCAGACCGCCCAGAGGACGCTTCGGTCAGCCGCAGGGCTCGATCTCCCCGTCCAGGTCGTGGCTCACGATCAGGGCCACCCCGCGGGGGCCTGCAGGGGCCTCGACGGGCGCCGGGGCGACCTGGGCCGTCGCTTCTTCGCCCGAGGAACAGGCCAACAGCCAGAGCCAGGGGCTCATCCGTCGGTCTCCACCTCGGGCATGTCCTCGCCGAGCTCCTCGGCCATCTTCTCGCGCCGCTCGGCCTTGTCCTCGTCCTTGTCGAGCTTGCGGCGGTGCTCCCGCACCGCGTCCTTGAGCACGCTGAGCACGCCCCGGTCCACCAGGTAGATCGGGTCCTCGCCCTCGACCCTGGCGTAGTAGCGCTCGATCTCGCGGTCCTCGTGGGTGAACCGGCTGGGGCCCTGTCCGCCGAGCAGCAGGACCCGCTCCTTGCCCTCCTCGGTCCGCAGCAGCACCCGCGCCCGCGGTGCGTCCAGGCCGAAGTCGCCGAGGCCACCGGGGGTGTCGTCCACGAATTCCTCGGCCTTGACCCCGGCCGTGCGCATCGCCACGCGCTCCGGGGTGCTGCCGGGCACGGGGCGGCCGTCCTCGCCCCACTGCCAGACATCGCCCATGTAGCGCAGGCTCACCTGGCCACTCAGGTCCTCGTCGTCGGGGCCGGGCTTCAGGTCGAGCTCGACGAAGGCGACGTCGTCGTGGTCGACGCGCATGAACCTGCGCAGGCGGAATTCCGCCGGGTCCTGGAGGTAGTCCTCGAGCAGGCCCTGCTTGGCGGTGTAGACCGTGCGCTCGCCGCCGAGCTGGAAGTAGGCGTGGGTCTCGTCGTCGTCGCTGCTGATGGGGTCGCCCATCACCAGGACCAAGGGGTCCCGGGAGCCGAAGCGCACCTCGAACCGGGCCCGGGGCTCCGCCAGGCCGTACTTCGCCAGGTCCCCGCTGCCGTCGGCGGGCAGGTCCTCGACGAAGTCCTTGACCTTCAGGGCCGCGACCCGGCCCAGCAGCGACCGGACCTCGTCGCGGCTGGCGTACATCTCGGTGGGGGCGAGCATCTCCCAGAGGCGCTCGCCGACCCGCTGGAACTTCAGGGATCGGCCCTCGGGCAGCTGGGCCTCGAGGGCGTCGGCGTCCTTGGAGTCGAAGGAGGCGAAGCGGCGCTCCCGGAACTCGTCGAGGGTGAGCGCGTAGTAGTCGACCGCGGACTTCTTCACCGTGTAGACGGTGTCCCCCGGGATCGGCTGGATGTAGTAGCTGACGCTGCTGGGGTTCGGATCGCCGGCGCGGAACTGCAGGGTCGAGGCGTCGCGGAAGGTCAGGGTCACCAGGATGCCATGCTTGGCGAGGCCGTAGAGCGCCGCTTCGTCTGGGTCCTCGACCACGGTGGCCCGCGCCGTCAGGTCGTGCAGCTGGTGCTTGACCCGGTTGACCATGGACTTGCTGGCGGGGAAGCCGGTGGACTCGATGATCCAGCCGTCGTCGGTCTCCACCAGGACCAGGATGTCCTCGGGGCGCTCCACCTGGACCCGCACCACGTCTTGTTTCTCGAAGACGAAGAGCTGGGGCGGTGCGTCGTCGATGGGGTCGGGGGCGGGGTCGAAGACCCTGACCAGGCCCCAGACCGCGAACACGACGACAGCGAGCAGGAAGGTGGAGCGAAAGGCCTTCATCCCGAGATCCCTATCGCCCGCGACGGCCGGCCCACACCACCATCCCGGCGATGAGGATGAGCAGCGGCAGCAGGCCCAGCACGGTCCAGCGGATGAGGCTCTGATCCCGCTCGGTCAGGGCCAGCCGGCGGACCCGGGTGGGCTGCCCCACCACCGAGAGCCGGGCGTCGTCCCACAACAGCCAGCGGAAGGCATTCACCGCGAAGGTGGCGTTGCCCGGGCCCTCGGCCAGCAGGCCATTGGTCGCCCAGGCGCTGTCCCCGACCACGAGCACACGGCTGATGCGCTTGCCGGGCTTCACCAGGCCCTCGGCGTCGGGCTGGAGCTCCACCGCGTAGGCCATGACCGCCGGGCCCTCGCCGTCGAGGTCCGGCTGGTAGGTGGGCTGGCCACCCTCGAGGGGGCCGCCGCGCTCGATCCAGCCGTTGCGAGAGGTCTCGAGCACCGAGCGGTAGCGGGCCCAGGCCGGCGCCGGATCCTCGGCCGCCAGCGGAGCGATGTGGGAGAGCACGGTCACCAGGCTGCGGTCCGCCAGGTCCTTGGTGATCTCGTGGGAGCGGTACCGCGGCACCGGACGGTCCGGGTAGGGGAAGACCACGAGCTTGTCGGCGACCACCCCGGTGCGGACGGTCACGCCCATGCGCTCCAGGATCGATGGCGCCGGCCGGTTCGGGTCGACCCAGACCATCAGGGCGCCGCCCCGAGCGATGTACGCGACCAGCGCGTCTTCCTCTGGAGGGGTCAGGGCCGCCAGCGAGCCGGCGAGCAGGACGGCGCTGGCGTCGGGCGGGATGACCGGGGCCTCGTCGCTGTCACGGTCCCGGAACAGGTCCAGGGGCTCCAGCTCGTAGTTCTCCTGGTCGAGCATCCGGGAGAGCTCGGAGAGACCGTCGGGATCGCGCTCCTCCGGGTCGGCCTCGCCGTGGCCCCGCAAGGCGTAGATGCGCTTCTTGCGCTTGTCCAGGATCTGGCTGGCGGACCGGGCGAAGGCGGCTTCGCCCAGGAATTCCAGCTTGCGGTCGGCGCCCTTGCCGGTGCGGCGGAACAGGTCGCGGTCCTTGAGATCGACCCGGTCGTCACCCCGCTGCACCACCAGGTGGCCGTAGTCGCTCACGCCGAGGGCCTCGGCGGTGAGCCGCTCCCGGTCGAAGTCGACCAGCTGGGTCTCGACCACCGTCGAGTGGTGGTCGAGCTCCTGGAGCAGGTCCTTCAGCGCCCGGTTCTTGAAGTAGCTGTCGGACTTGCCCTGCTGGGCGGTGAAGGCCGTGACCTTGACCGAGACACCCTCGGCGTCGAGCAGCGAGAGCTTCTTGCGGGTGTCGTCGAGCAGGGTGTTGCTGCGGTCGGTGGAGACGTCGAGGCGCACCCGGTGGCGATCGGCGACGCCGTAGAGCATGACCACCAGCGCCACCACCAGGACCGTGACGATCGTGGCGTTGGTCCCGTGGGACAGCCGACGCTGGAGCTGGGCCGAGAGCTTCATCGCCACCGCCGGGACTCCAGGGTCCGGTAGGTCAGGAACAGGAAGATGAAGCAGAAGCCGACGAACCACAGCACATCGGCGGAGTCCACCACGCCCCGGGTGAAGGACCGCAGGTGGGGCAGCAGCGCCACCAGGTCGATGACCTCCTGCCAGTCCTCGCCCAGCACGGCGCCGGCGTTGCCGACGAGCCAGAAGGGCAGCAGCAGCAGGATGCCGCCGAGGCCGGCCGCCACCTGGTCGTCGGTCAGCGACGAGGCGAAGAGCCCGGCCGCGGAGAAGGCCCCGCAGCACAGGAACATGCCCAGGTAGCTGGTGGCCACCATGCCCCAGTCGGGCTCGCCGTAGTAGGCCAGCACCACGGGGAAGAGCAGGGTCCCGGCGAGCATCACCGAGCACAGGGCCAGCACCGCCAGCCACTTGCCCAGGATCAACGCCGGCAGCCGCACCGGCGCGGTCATCAGCAGCTCGAAGGTCCCCTGGCGCTGCTCCTCGGCCAGCTGCCGCATGGTGAGCATGGGCAGCACGAACAACAGGGAGATGGCCAGGTTGCCGAGCATCACCCGCAGCGACGCCTCGCCGGTCATGGCGATGCCCAGGTAGAAGAACAGCCCCGCCAGGAACAGGAAGGCGCCCAGGAAGGCGTAGGCCAGCGGGCTCACGAAGTAGACCCGCAGCTCCTTGCGGAAGATCGCCCAGACGGTGCGGATCACGCGCCCTCCCGGCCGACCACGTGGAGGAAGGCCTCTTCCAGGTCGGGCACGTCGCGGTCCAGCGCGGCCAGGGACCAGCCCCGCTGGACGACCAGCCGGGCGACGTCGGCCCTCGGATCGCCGTCTGCGCGGATCTCCAGCGCGCCGTCGTCGCGGGGCCGCACCTGGTCCACGCTCTCCAGGCCGCCCACCGCCGCAGCCACCGCCGCCGGCTCGGCATCGCTCGCGGCGATCTCCGCGACATAGCGGACACCGCCCGCCAGGGCGCGGACCTCGTCGAGGGTGCCTCGCGCCGCGATGCGCCCCTCGGCGATGAGCACCACCCGGTCGCACAGGGCTTCGACCTCGCGCAGGATGTGGGTGCTCAGGATGACCGTGCGCTCTCCGGCGAGCTGGGCGATGAGCTCGCGCACGCCGGCGACCTGGGCCGGGTCCAGGCCCGAGGTGGGCTCGTCGAGGATCAGCACCGGCGGGTCGTGGACCAACGCCTGGGCCAGCCCCACCCGCTGGCGGTAGCCCTTGGAGAGGCTGCCGAGGATGCGCTGCTCCCACCCGGTCAGGCCGACCTGGTCCATCACCGCGCCGACCCGGCGCAGGCGCTCCGAGCGGGCCACGCCCCGCAGCTCCGCCACGAAGCGCAGGTACTGGCCGACCGTGAGCTCCCGGTAGAGCGGCGGGGTCTCCGGCAGGTAGCCCACGGCCTCCTTGACCTTCAGTGGCGCCTCGAAGACGTCGTGGCCGGCGACCACCGCCCTGCCCGCAGAGGTCGGCAGGAACCCGGTCAGGATCCGCATGGTGGTGGTCTTGCCCGCACCATTGGGGCCGATGAAGCCCAGGATCTCGCCGGAGGAGACCGAGAAGCTCACGTCCTCGATGGCGATCATCGGACCGTATCTCTTGGTGAGGCCGAGGGCTTCGATCATGGACTGCGGGTGACTCTCAGACCCCAGGAGCACGGGGGGGCAGCGAGGTGTAATGCTTCCCCCGACCATGGCAAGCCGCTCGCTCACCCCGCTCCTGCTGCTGGCCCTCGCCTGGCCCGGGACCGTCGCCGCCGAGCGGGTGGATCGGGTCCTCAGCGTGCTGGGGGAGCGGGTGGTGACGGCGAGTGATCTGGCGCTGGAGGCCGAGCTCGCGGTCCGGGACCCGAGCGTGGTGCCAGCGCTGTCTGCGGGGGACCTGTCCAGCCTCGAGGATCAGCGGCGCATCCGGGGCCTGGCCGGCCAGGTCCGGGTGTACCGGCCCAGCCGGCGGGCCCTCGATGCCCGGATCGCGGCCCTGCGCAGCACCTTCGTCGCTCCGGGCAGCTGGCAGGCCTTCCTGGTCCAGTGGGGGCTGGGCGAGGAAGCCCTGGCCGCCCTGGTGCTCAACCGCATGGTGGTCGAGGCGGCTACCCTGCGCGCCGTCGGGGTGCCCGAGGCCGGCCAGGAACAGGCCTGGCAGGCGCGCTACGAAGCCTGGATCGCGGAGCTGCGCGAGGCCCAGCCGCCCCACCACCCCGAGCCCCTGCCGTGATCCGCCCGGCGCGGGCCGCCGACCTGCCCGCGATGGCGGCGTTCGCTGCGGGCTGGACCGCGCAGCAGCTGGCGGAAGAGCTGGCCCAGCCCCTGGCGCGGGTGCTGGTCTGGGAAGAGGCCGGCCAGGTGGTGGGGCATGCCCTGGGCTGGGCGGTCGCTGGCGAGTGCCAGATCCACGAGGTCGCCGTCGCCCCGGGCGCCCGACGTCGAGGCCTCGGGCGACAGCTGGTCCTCGCACTCCTGGACGCCTGCGGCCCAGGCCCTGCGCACCTGGAGGTGCGGGCTTCGAACGCCGCGGCCATCGCGCTCTACAGGAGCCTCGACTTCGCCGAGGTGGGTCGGCGGCGGCGCTACTACAAGGACGGAGAGGACGCGCTGCTCATGGCGCGCTCGATCTGAGAAACCGCCGCAGGAGGCCCGACAGGGCGCCAACTGGCCCCGGCCCCCGGGGTTGGACCTACACCCTCGTGAGGCCGCGGGGCGGCCTCACCGAGCGTTACGGTCCTGGAGCCCTCGTGAGGCCGCGGGGCGGCCTCACCGAGCGCTAGCGACCGTCAAACGTGTAGCGCTTCTTGAAGGCCATGGCCTCGGTGGTGGTCTTGAACCGCCACTTCTCGACCTTGCTCACCATGCAGCCTTCGAACTCCGGGTCGGAGACCGTGTCGTCCTTGGGGGTGACGCGGATGCGGGAGGCGGAGCCGTCGGTGTTGACCACGAGGGAGAGCTCCCAGGTGCCGCCGAAGGACTCGTCCTGGTTGAGCTTCTTGGTGTGGCACTGGCCGAACTGGTCGCTGTACCGGCTCATGGCGTCGCGCACCATGGCGGCGATCTCCGCGGGCTCTGAGAGCGCGACGCCGCCCGACGAGCGCCGACGCACGCTCACTCCGGCGCTGGCCGAGGAGCCGGAGGACTTCTCGGCCGTGGTGGCGGGCTTGCGCTCTTCGGAGGTCTCGGCGGGGGCCTGCTCGCTGGGGGGAGGGCTGCTGCCTCCACCCAGGCTGGCGGAGCCGCTGCCGGAGCGGGTCCCGGATCCGGACGACGTGGTCGCGCCGGAGGACCCGCCGGAGGGTCCGGCCTTGGCGGCCTGCCCGGTGGGCGGGGCGACCTCGCGGCCGGCGACGGTCGGGATCACGCTGGTGGTCTCGAGCTCGTCGAGGTCGATGCTGTAGAAGTCTGCTTCGTCGTCTGGCCCCGTGACCTGGGGCTGCTCGGGCGGAGCGGCCCCCGGCCCGAGGGCATAGAACGCCCCGCCGCCGAGCAGCAGGACGACCAGGCCCAGCATGGGACCGAGCCCACCGCCCTTCTTCTCGTCCGGGGCGGCCTGGCCGGTGGTCTCCTGGATGCCCGGATCCGTCGCGGCTTCCTCGCCGGGGACCTCGTTGAAGCAGGAAGGGCAGCTGCCACCGAACCGATCCAGCTCCTCGGAGATGGTGTTCTGGCAGAACGGACAGGTAGGCATTCAGAACCTGAAGGGAATCCCGCGCGGGAACGGGCCAGGGCCCGGGGACGTTAGCACTCCTCCTGACCTATCGGCAAGGCGGGGGCCCGGCTTGAACCGGGGTTGACAGCCGCTGTGGATGGGCCGTACAAGGGGGTCCACGCGGCGCGGAGGCTCGGTGGGCTGGATCTCTGACTTCATCTACTCCTCGATCTCGGACTCGCTGTTGCCCGTGGTGCGCCCTCTGCTGGAGGACGTGGTCTATGAGGTCCTGAGCGACCGGCAGGTTCCAACCCGAACGGACTTTCGCGAGGTCCGGGACCTGGTCAACGCCATGCGCGGCAGCGTCTCGAGCGCCGCGAACACCGCGAAGAAGCTCGACGCCAGGGTCGCCGCCCTCGAGGCCGCCCAGGCGGAACAGGCGGAGCACCTCGAGGCCCTGTTCGCGAAGCTCGAGGCGCTCCAGGGCGCCAGGACGCCAAGGAAGGCCCCCGCGAAGAAGAAGGCCCCCGCGCGCAAGAAGCCCAGCTCGAAGACCAAGACCAAGGCGAAGAAAGCGAGCTGAAGTCCTACGGGGGGATCACCCCGTACATCGTGTCCAGCCACACCACCAGGATGTTGCAGGCGGCGTGAAAGAACGCGCCGGCCATCACGCCCCCGGTCCGCTCCCGCAACAACCCGAAGAGGAGCCCGGGGAAGAAGGTGGCGAAGTGCCACCACCGCACGACCACCAGGCTGTGGCCGAAGGCGAACAAGACGCTCGTGATCCAGAGGCCGTGGCCAAAGGGGATCCCGAACAACAGGAACCGGCGCTCGAACACCTCGTTCAGCCGGGTCTGCAGGTAGCCCCGGTAGAAGAACTCCTCGGGGATCGCGACGAAGAACAGCTGGTAGAGGATCAGCGTGATCGGCGCCGAGGGCATGCGCCAGCCCGGCTCGAAGCCGAAGATGAGGGTCTGGTACAGGTGGTAGCCGATGAACCAGGGCAGGAGCACGAGGGCCAGGACCCGCCCGGACTCGCGGAGCGCCCGCGCCCAGGAGGCCCGGTCCCCGAAGGCGGGGATGGAGAGGCGGTAGGCGTAGGAGTCGACCTTGCGCAGCCGACAGAGCAGCACCGGCATGTAGATGAACAGGCAGGGCACGGCCGCCAGCACGACCTCTGGCATGCCGGTGGTCGCCTGGAGCGTCACCACCGCCTTGATGGCGAACAGGGTCACCAGCCACAGCCCGACCAGCTCCCGGAACACGGCACGTCGGGCGCCCGGCGAGGTGTCGGAGGCCCGGTCGCCGAGAGGCAGCTCCGTCGAAGCGCTCATCCAGCCCCGCCGGCGCGGTAGCCGGCCAGGTCCAGGGTGACCCACCTGAAGCCGACCTGGTGAGCGAGCTCGACCAGGGCATCGCGGATGCCCTCTCGGACGAGCACCTCGAGCTCTGCCGGATCCACCTCGATGCGGGCCAGGGGCTGGCCCTCGACCAGGTGGTAGCGGACCCGGAACTGCCGCAGGCCGAAGACGCGGAGCAGGCTCTCCAGCCGCCCGACGCTCTCCACCCGATCCGGCGTGACCCGGGTGCCCACCGGGAAGCGGCTCCCGAGGCAGGCGAAGCTCGGCTTGTCCCAGACCGGCACGCCCAGCGCCCTGGCCGTCTCCCGCACGGCCGCCTTGTCGAAGCCGGCTTCCACCAGCGGGTGGCGCACGGCGCGCTCGCTGGCCGCGACCAGCCCCGGGCGGTGACCGCCGAGGTCGTCGGTCACCGTGCCGTCCATCACCCAGGACAGTCCGAGCTCCCGGGCCTTGTCCGTGGCCAGGTCGAACAACTCGGACTTGCAGAAGTAGCACCGATCGCCGCCGTTGAGGGCGTAGCCCTCGCTCTCCAGCTCCTGGCTGTCGACGAAGACATGCCGCATGCCGAGCTCGGTGGTCATGGCCCGCGCGATGGCCCGCTCCTCGGCGGGGAAGGTCGGGCTGTCGGCGGTCAGGGCGACAGCCCGCTCGCCCAGCACCTCGTGGGCGACACGAGCGACGAGGGCCGAGTCCACGCCGCCGGAGAAGGCGACCAGGGCGTCGCCGGCGTCGTGCAGGATGTCGCGGAGCCGCTGGAGCGGGGTGCCCGTCATGGCACACGTCTAACCGCAAGGGAGTGTGCCCCGCCTGCCGCGGCGCTCCGAGCGCCGGCTAGCCGTACAGAGCCCGATTGACGTCGACGCCCAGGGACAGCGGATCGACCGCCTTGGCGATGGAGCGCGGGTAGCGACCGGCGTCGTCCTGTTCCCGGAGGTCGAGCAGGAAGGGCTCGGCCACCCGGTTGCCGCTCCGGTCGAGCAGCAGCTTGATCACGGGTCGCCGCACGTACTTCGGCTCGGACGGGGTCATGTACACCACGCCGACCTCGCCCGTGTCGAGCATCACCGTGGAGCCCAGCGGGTAGCGGCCCACCATGTTCACGAACACCGAGACCAGAGCCGGGTCCAGGCGGGTGCCGGCCTCGTCCATCATCTGGGCCAGGGCTTCGTCCGGGAGCAGGCCGTCCCGCCAGGTGGTCGTGGTGGTGAGGGCGTCGTAGGTCTCCGCGACGGCGTAGATGCGCGTGAAGAGGTGGAGATCCCCCCACTCGAGGACCCGGGGATAGCCGCCGTGGTCGAAGCCCATGTGGTGCTCGAAGGCCACGCGGATCCGGCGCTGCACGGCCAGGTCCATCCGGGCCCCGCGCAGGCTCATGCGGGCGCTGTCGATCGGGTGGTGCTCGATGTCCTTGCGCTCAGTGGTGGCGAGCGGGTCCTTCTTGACCCGGACCTCCTCGTCGACCTCGAGCATGCCCATGTCGCAGGAGAGCGCCGCCATGCCCAGGTCCAGGAGCGCGCCCCGGGACAGGTTCAGCCGCTGGCCGATCGCGATGGACAGGATGCAGGTGTTGACCGGGTGCTGGACCTCGTAATTCCCCTGGTCCTTCAGCTGGACAAGGGCCAGGTGGTACCTGGGCTCCTCGAAGGCCAGCTCGACCAGGTGCTGGACGATGCGCGACAGGCCAGCGTGGCCGCGACCGCTCTGCAGCCGACGCTGCATCGCGTCGACCCCCCGCACCGCTCGCACGTAGGTGTGGAGGCTCCGGCTGGCGGCCACGTGGATCGAGTCACCCTCGCCGCCACCGACGTGACCCAGGGTGCCTCGCCGCAGCCGCATGATCGGGCTGACCCGCAGGTGGGCGACGCCACGATCGCCCAGCCGGGCGTTGAGGGCGCCGGCGTTGTCGACGTCTTCGTCGACCTCGGCGGCCTCGAGCAGGACCTGGAGCACGGTCTTCCAGTCCGCGATGGTGGTCGCGCCATCGAGACGGAAGCCGCCGATGCCACGCAGGTGGAGGAAGTCGTTGAAGAAGCGGATCTGGGGGACCATGCCCCGATCGACGCGGATCCGGTAGTCGTTGAGGTGGACCGTGTCCCCCTCCCCCACCAGGTTGACGTCCTTGAGGCGCTCGACGAGGCGGTTCGCGGAGGTGGTGGCGACGTTGAGGGAGTAGGACATCGCCTGGTTGTCCAGGCTGTAGATGCGGGCCGTGCGGAGCAGCGTGGCGGCTCGGTAGACGAAGCGCTTGCCGTCCTCGTTCATGCGGCGGAGATCCGCCTGGACGCTCTGGGACTCCTTGCTCACGAGCGCGCTCCCGTCCGGCCCTTGCGGCGTCGGCTCGCGCTGAGCTCGCGCACGGTGTCGCGCAGCTCGGGCTTGCGACGCGCCACCTCGTCGATCGCCCGCTTGCCCTCGGGCACGCCGGTGGCCAGCAGCGCGCGCAGGGCGAGCTTCTGGACCGTCGGGTCCTTGCCGCCGGGGATCTCTCCCATCGCCAGCGCATGCAGCATGGGCACCGCCTGCAGCCGGCCCACCAGGGCATAGGCCTGGGTCCAGGCCTTGGCCTCGGCCTCGCCGGCGTTCTTCAGGACGCCGTCCCGCAGCATGGACTCGAGCACCGACTGGTGACTCGCATCACGGTAGACCGCCAGGTACCGCAGCGCCTCGATGCGCACGGTCTCCTCGTCGTCGCGCAGGGCGTCGAGCATGACCTCCTTGATGCGCTTGGACTGGTGCCGGCGCAGGCTGCGCAGGGCGGCCTCCCTGGCCGAGGGCTCGGGATCGCGGACCCGGCCGATGCAGGTGTCCAGCGCCTTGATGGCGTCGAGCCGCCCCAGGGCGAGCAGGGGCACCACCGAAGCCTCGCCGCGGACCTGACTCAGCAGCTCCTCGAGGGCGTCGATGTCCATGTCCAGGACCACCACCAACGCGTCGGCGACGACCTGGCGGAGCTCGATGGTCTTGGTGGTCTCGCCGAGCCGAAGGAGCCCGGGCACCGAGGCGGTTGGCAGGCCGCTGAGCACCGTGAACAGCGGCCCGGTGTTCAGGCCGGCCTCGAACTGGCGGTGGAGCGCCGGCACCATGCGGGCGATGTTGCCCTCGTCGAGCAACCCCGTCAGACCGTCGAGCAGAGGCATCGGGTCGTGGTTCGGGAACAGGTCACCCCAGCTGAGGCACAGGGTCCTTCGCAGGAGCTCCGCCCCGTGCTGGAGCTCACCGCGCTCGACCGCGGCCACCACGTGCAGGGCGAGATCCCGCCCGAGCTGCGTGAGCTTCTCGGCGTCGCCCTCGAGCCGCGCGACCTCGAAGATCACGCCAGCGACGTGGCTCAGGTCGACGTCGTCCTCGGCCTCGAGCTGTCGAACCTCGGCCTCCAGGGCAGCCTTGGCGCCCGCGTCGAGCGCCAGCAGCTCGTCCTCGGCCTCGGCGGTCTCGCCGTCGGTGGCGCCCAGCTCCAGCTCGTCCTTGAGCTGGAGGAAGACCTCGGCCTCGTCCTGCTTCATCACCACGACGTGTTCCTGGCGCAAGGCGTTCGCCTCGAGCTCCTTGAGCAGTCCCTGGATCTGGGGGACCAGGACCGAGTCGCCGGTCAGCCGCCGCAGGTCGGCCCCCGCGGACCGCCCCAGGGCGAGGTCCTCCCGCAGGGTGCTGTCGCCGCCGTCGTCCTCTTCCTCGGTGAAGCGATCCGCGACGTCCACGTGCACGTGGCCGAAGTCCGCCCGCCAGGCGGCAGCGATGAGGTCGTCGTCGAATTCGGTGCGGTGCAGCCAGTCCCGTCCCAGCAGCTCGGCCAGGCGCACCAGCTCCCGGGTGTCGGCACCCTTCTCGACGGCGATGCCGCGAGCGCCCTCGGCGTAGAGGCCGTAGGTCATCTGCTCGGCGTTGGTGCCCTTGCTGAGCACCGGCTGGCCCTGCCAGAGGAAGTCGTCGGGGGCGATCTCCACGTGCAGGACCTCGAATTCGTCGAGGTAGCCGAGCAGGCCCTGGGTGTAGGCGTCGAGGAAGCGCCGCGCGTGGTGGTGGCCTGCTCCGTGGAGCCGTGAGGTTCGGCCGTGCTTGACGAGGTTGAGGAAGACCTCTCGCACCAGGCCCTGGGCCTTGATGTGGAGGCGATGCTCTTCAATGGCCTCGTCGCCGCCGACTCGCCCGGTGTCCGACATCCGCGGAAGTGTAGCACCGGCCGGATCACCCAGGCTGACCGGGTGATGGCGACGCAAGCGGCCGTCCTGCTGTCGTGACTGCGCCGAAGTCGTGGCCTGAGGCACTTCGAGGCGCAGGCGCGGCGGCAGGACGGCCGAGGGCGAGCCAGGGCCGGGCAGCTTGGGTGATCCGTCCGATCACTGGGTGTTCTTGAGTCCGGACCGAGCTGGGCGCAGCTATCGCGATTCCAGGTGTTTAGCGCCGCTTGCGGCGCGTCGCCGACGAGGGAGCGGGCTGTAGCCCGCGACTGAGGAGGGGAGACGCCTGGGACTGCGAGAGCAAGCCCAGCGACGGGACGATGTGAAAACACCCAGTCAGGCCGCTCGGATATGCTTCCGCGACCAGGAGAGTCGATGGCACGAGCCCCACTCGGGGAGGTCTGCGTCGAGCTGAAGCTCATGACGCCGGTAGAGGTCGAGAAGGTCCTGCGCAAGCTTCGCGACCAGGACGGCCACCGCTTCGGCGAGGTCGCCATGGCCCTGGGCTTCCTGGACGAGACCGCCATCGCCCGGGCGGTCGCTCACCAGTTCCGCCTGCAGGTGGTGGCCGAGGAGCGCCTGGCGCGGCTCACCGTCCCGACCGAGACCCTCGAGCTCCTGCCCGCGGAGCTCATCCGCGCCAGCCAGGTCGTGCCGACCTACTACGACGCGGACCGGCGCATCCTGTCCCTGATCACCTCGGATCCGACCAACGTGCCGGCCCTGCGCTCGGCCCAGGAACAGTCCGGCGCCGAGCGCATGCGGCTGTTCGTGGGCCCCGCCTCTGCGCTCGGCAAGCTGATCGAGCGGCTGCTGCCCGAAGAGGTCTCCGACTTCGACGACGAGGACGACACCGGCGCTCTCGAGGTCAACCCGAGCCAGGTCTCCGCGGCCCGTGGACGGACCACCCGGGCGGTGATCCTGGAGCCGGACCTGGAGATGGTCGGCGCCCTGAGGAGCCTGGACGGCGCCGAGGGCGAGGAGTCGGAGTACGCCCACGATCCGGACCAGGTCACGGCGTTGCTGGAGACCGGCCACTTCGACCGGGTCTACTACCGGGCCGAGCTGCGGGCCGTGGCCGAGGCCTACCGGGCCGGCTGGCGCCGGACCCGCCCCGGCCTGCTCGTCACCGAGGTCGAGGGCTTCAGTCCCTCCCGCCGCCCGGCGGTGCCCTACAGGGCGGCCCGGGACTTCTACCAGCAGCTGATCGAATTCCTGCTCCTGGCCAGCGAGACCAGGAACATGAAGGTCCGGGCGCGCGTACGCCGGACCGTCTCGCTGGTCCGGGAGACCGCGGCCGAGCTCCGGCTCCCGATGGAGCAGCGGGACACCCTGGTGGTCGCCGCCCTGTTCTGCGAGCTCGAGGCCATGAGCGTGATGCACGGCCTGGTCCAGGACGAGACCACCGATCGCAAGGGCGTGCGCCGCTTCGAGCTGGCCCTGGCCATGCTCCGGCCCATGGACCCGCCCTATGACCTGGAGGGCCTGTACAGCGCCCTGGAGAAGCGGCTCACCACCGGGGCGGGCAACACGGGCCACCTGGGGGCCGAGATCCTGTACACCCTGCGCGCGATCGTCGCGAAGGGGCCATCTGCGGAGACCGACGCCGCCCGCCTGCTCGGGGCCGAGGGCGCCTCCCACGACCCGGAGGTCCTGCTCGCCGTGACCGCCGTGCTGCGCCGCGACGTCCTCCGCGGCCGGCTGGCGAGGGCCGAGGCGGCGGCCATGAGCACCCGCACCGTGGTGCTCGCCGAGCGCGACGGCGCCCTGACCACCGCCATCGAGGCCCGGCTGGGTCAGCTCGGCTACGAGGTCGTGCTCGCCGCCGACGGCGTCGCCGCGCTGGAGCGAACCAAGGCGCTGGTCCCCTCGGCGGTCATCGCCAACCTGCGGCTCCCCAAGAAGGACGGCTTCTCCCTGCTGCTCGACCTGAAGCGCAACGAGCAGACCAAGGACGTGCCTGTGCTGCTGCTCAGCAACCGCTCCAGCAGTCTCGACGTCGCCCGAGGGATCGAGCTGGGGGCCGAGGAGGTCCTGGAGAAGCCGATCAACCTCAACGTGCTGGTGGCGCGGCTCAAGCGCTCCATCGTCCGCCGGGGCGAGGCCCAGGCCAACGCCGCGAGCATGACCGGCCAGCTGGCGGACCTGTCTCTGCCCGATCTGATCCAGACCCTCTACATGGCGGACAAGACCGCTCGGGTGAACGCCACGGGTCCCAGCGGCGGCGGGGCGGTGCACCTGGTCGACGGCCGCATCGTCAGCGCCAGCTGGGGCGAGCTGCGGGGCGAGGAGGCCCTGGACCACCTGATGGCCTTGAACGAAGGCCGCTTCGAGGTGCACCTGGGCGAGCGGCCGAACTCCTTCAACATCGAAGGCGACACGGACTTCATCCTGCTCGAGGCGATGCGGCGGCTGGACGAGACGCGCAGAGTGTAGCGGGCCCGCGGCTACGGGCCACGAGGATCGGACGGGCGGAAGACGCGCAGGGTGGGGCCGTGGCTCAGGGACCAGCTCTGGGCGAGGTCCAGCTCGGCCGCGCCGGCGGTGATCACGTCCACGACGGGCGGGAGCTCCTCGAGCACGTAGTCCCGCTGGACCAGGGCCTCCTGCAGGGTCCGGGCGCTGGGGAAGACCTCGCCAGGCGCACTGGTCACCGTGACGAAGGCCGACGCGGTGCGGAACCACTCGTAGGTCCCGTGGGGGTTCGAGATCAGGCCCCGGATCTCGCTGGCCGGCCGGCGCTCCCGGAGCTGGAGCACCAGGTAGGTCTCGAACCACTGGTGGTCGTCGCTGAACACGACCAGGTCGCCGGCCGGCAGGGCGGCCGCCAGCTCGTCGACCGGCAGGGCGAGCCGGTTCGGCGGTCGAGCCTGGGTGAAGCGGCGATCGACCCAGGCCGCCGGCAGGGCCGGGCCACCGACCACCTGGGCCACCCGGGGGGGCAGGGGCAGACCGGTGCCCCACATCAACCAGCCCAGCTGGTGGACCCCGGCGAGCAGCACGGCCCCGGCGACCACGGGGCCCAGGACACGCCAGGCCCGCAGCCGCTCGGCCCCCAGCACCGCCAGCACGCCGAGCAGGGGGATGGTGTAGTAGACCTGCTTCTTCTGGATGACCGTGAAGAGCAGCAGGCTGCCGAGCACGGTCCAGATCAGTGCCCGGCGCCGATCCGCCAGCCCGCCGAGGGACAGCACGAAGGCGACCGCGAGCAAGGCACCCGGCCCCAGCCCGGCCTGCTCGTCCAGCAGGACAGCCGGGTAGTACAGCAGCGAGGTCAGCGCCCAGGGGTCCCGAGCCTCGGTCTGCACCCCAGCGGAGTCGATCTCCCCCACCCCGCCCTGGCTGGTGAGCTCGCCCAGGTGGTGCTGCACGAATTCCAGGTGCCACCAGCCGGACAGCACCAGCAGGGCGCCGGTGGCGACAGCCAGGTTGCGCAGGCGCGGCACCCGGTCCCGACTCCTCAGCGCCGCGCCGACCTCGATGAGCGCAGGCAGACCGAGGAAGAGCGCCAGGGAGATGCGGTCCATCAGGAGCCCTGCCGCACTGGCAGCGCCGAAGCCCACCGACCAGCGGCGCACCGTGAAGCCGCGACTGCGCACCAGGCACAGGGCACCGACGGTGACCCAGGCGCAGACCGCCACGTTGGGCTCGACCCGGACCAGGTTGCCGAAGACCGACGGCAGCACCCACACCAGCGCCATGGCCAGCAGCCCGGTCTCCCGGTCCCGAAGGGTCCGGCCGAGCTGGTAGACCGCCCACAGCAGCACCGCCAGGTGGCCGAGGTTGGTCCACACCATGGCCTGGTGACCCGGCCCGAGGGTCGCGAACAGCGGCCACGGCGCCAGGTAGAACAGCGGCGGCCAGTAGTTCTCGCGGAGCAGGTAGCTGAGGGTGTGGCGGTCCCGCTCGGTCCACGCCTCCCAGAGGTCGAGCATGTTGCCGACGTGGAGGAACTCGTTCTGGTACCCGTCCATCAGGCCATTGCGCAGGGTCCAGGGCGTGATCACCGCCCAGGCGACGCCCAGGAGCAGGGCGCCCAGGGCCAGCGGTGGGGCGGCGCGAAGCCAGCGCGGCATGGTGCTCCGAGGCGACCGGTCCAGGGCACGAGCATAGTCTCCCGGGCGCCGAGTCATGCTCTGCGTCACGTCAGGGTCCCGCGTATAGTGAGCGCGAAGGAGCCTGCATGAAGCGTCCTGCGCTCGACGGCCTGAAGGTCGCGCTGGTCTACCCGCCCTACGGCCCCGTCAAGAACGAGCCCGGCATCAAGGCGGTGAAGGAGAACTACGGCATCTTCCCGAGCATGTCCTTGCTGTACGTGGCGGGCATCCTGGAGGACGCCGGCTGCGAGGTCCTGTTCATCGACGCCCACGCCGAGAACCTCGGCCTCGACGAGACCGTGCGGCGCCTCGACGAGTTCGGCCCGGCCTACATCGGCTACACCATCACGACCTACCTCTTCTTCCAGACCCTGGACTGGCTGAGGGCCATTCGTGAGCTCGTGCCGGTGCCCACCCTGGTGGGCGGCGTGCACATGAGCATCTACCCCCGAGAGACCCTCACCCACGCGGCCATCGACTACGGCTGCACCGGCGAGGCCGAGTACTCCCTGCCGAACCTGCTCGAGGCGCTGGTGAAGGGCGAGGACCTGCACGACGTGCGCGGCATCTGCTTTCGCCCGGGTGGCACGCCGGTGCACGAGGGCGGCGAGGTCGTGGTCACGCCGAACGAGACCACCTGCCAGGTCGACGAGAGCCCCTTCCCCGCGCGACACCTCATCGACAACAGCCTCTACTACTCGTTCATCAGCAAGTACAAGAACTTCACGTGCTTCCTGACCAGCCGTGGCTGCCCCTACAAGTGCATCTTCTGCGAGCAGGGCTCCAAGTCCTTCCGGGCCCGCTCGCCGAAGAACGTCGTCGACGAGCTCGAGATCTGCGTGAAGGAGTTCGGGGTCCGGGAGCTGGACTTCTTCGACTCCAGCTTCACCATTCGCAAGAAGCGCGTGATCGAGATCTGCGAGGAGATCAACCGGCGGAACCTGGAGATCGTCTGGGCGGCCCGGACCCGGGTGGACTGCATCACCAAGGACGTCCTCTCGGCCATGCGGAGGGCCGGCTGCAGCCGCATCTACTACGGCATCGAGAGCGGGAATCGGGAGATCCTGAAGGTCCTCAAGAAGTCCACCTCGATGGACCAGATCAAGCAGGTGGTCCGCGACACCCGAGAGGTGGGCATCGACACCTTCGGCTACTTCATGGTGGGCAATCCCTACGACAACCCGGCCACCATCCGGCAGACCATCCGCCTCGCGATCGAGCTGGACTTCGACTACGCCCAGTTCAGCAAGGTCACGCCCATGCCGGCGACCGAGATGTACGCGATGATGATCGAGGAGACCGGCACGGACTTCTGGCGGGAGTTCGTGTTGGAGCCCCACGACAAGCTGGTCCCGCGGCCTCGCTGCGACATGACCGACGCCGAGATCCAGCGCTGGGCGCGGCTGGGCTACCTGCGCTTCTACTACCGGCCTGCGATGATCAAGCGGCAGCTGAAGAACGTGAAGTCCTGGGACGAGCTCAAGCGCTCCATGAACACCGCCTGGCAGATGGTGAAGCAGGCGGATCTGGGCGAGGACTCGACGGGCATGGAGGTCGTGGGCTGAGCCGGCTTCTGTAGACTCGCCGCGTGGTCATCCTCGGGTTCGCAGACAACCACGACTCCTCCGCGGCCGTGGTGGTGGATGGCCAGCTCGTGGCCGCCTGCGGCCAGGAACGCATCGACCGGGTCAAGAACTCCGGCGCCTTCCCCTGGGGGGCCATCGACGCCGTCATGGACAGCGCGGGGCTGCGGTACCGGGACATCGACCGCATCGTCTGCGGCACCGCCTGGACACCGAGCTTCCTGCTGCGGCGCTTCCCGGAGCGACACCACACCGGCAAGTCGTCCGGCGGCCAGTTCAGCTACGCCCTGAACCTGTACTTCCTCTACCAGTCCGCCCTGCGCCAGGCGGGACTCCACGGGGTCGAGGTCGAGGCCTGCCGGCGCCTGCTCGAGGACCGGCTCGAGGAGCGCCCGTTCCAGGTCGAGCGCCTGGACATGGTCGACCACCACGCCGCACACGCCGAGGCGGCCTACCGGACCCAGCCCCGGGACCAGTGCCTGGTGGTCACCGTCGACGCCATGGGCGACGGTCGCTCGGTGACCGTGCACCGAGGACGGAACAGCCGCCTGGAGCCGGTCTTCGAGCAGTCCGGCCTGTGCGCGATCAACACCTACTACTCCCGCACCACCGAGTGGCTCGGCTTCAAGCCCAACCGCCACGAGGGCAAGATCACCGGGCTCGCCGCCTACGCCACGCCGCCGGACGCGCTGCTGGACCACTACCGGGGCCTGCTGCGCTTCGTCGGTCCCGGGCTGTCCACCCTGAACATGCTCGAGCGCCACGGGCGAGGCGACCGCTTCTACCGGGTGCTGGAGCGGTACTCCCGGGAGGAGATCGCCGCCGCCCTGCAGCGGGTCCTGGAGGAAGCGATCACCGGGCTGGTCGGCCACTGGGTCCGGGAGACCGGCGTCACCGACGTGGCGGTCTGCGGCGGGGTGTTCGCCAACGTGAAGCTCAACCAGCGCATCGCCCAGCTGCCCGAGGTCGACTCGCTGTGGGTGTACCCGAACATGGGCGACGGCGGCCTCGCAGCCGGGGGCGCCCTGGCCGCGGCCGCGCCCCCGCCCGCCACGCTGGAGTCGCTCTACCTGGGCCCCGACTTCAAGGACTCCAAGGCCGGCCAGGAGCTGAACATCGCTGGGCTGCGGCCCAAGAAGCCGAAGGACCTGGCCCTGGAGGTCGCGAAGCTCCTGGCTGCGGGCCAGGTCGTCGCCCGGTGTGCGGGCCGCATGGAGTGGGGCCCTCGGGCCCTCGGCAACCGGACGCTGTTCTACCGCCCCGACGACCCGAGCGTGAACGACTGGCTCAACAAGCGCCTGAGCCGCACCGAGTTCATGCCCTTCGCCCCCGTGGTGATGGCCGAGGACGCCGCGGACCTGTTCGCCGGGTACGAGAAGGCCCCCCAGGCCGCGCGGTTCATGACCGTCTGCTTCGACGCCCTGCCGGAGATGGCGAAGCTCGGCCGGGGTGTGGTGCACATCGACGGCACCGCGCGGCCCCAGGTCGTCCACCAGGCCGACAACCCCGAGGTCCACGCCATCTTGCGCCACTTCAAGCGCCTCACGGGCCTGCCGGCGCTGATCAACACCAGCTTCAACCTGCACGAGGAGCCCATCGTGTGCTCTCCCTACGACGCCATCCGGGCGTGGAAGCAGGGGGGGCTGGATGCGCTGGCGGTGGGGCCGTACCTGGTCACCAGGTGACGCCAGTCAGCCTGCGTCGGCCACCAGGGTGCCGGCCTGCCAGAAGCTCGCGTTGCCCCGCCACAGCTGGCCCGTCAGGTACTTCGTGCCCCTGGGATCGCTGCCCTTGCGCACCCGCAGGAAGCTGTTGAGCACCCGGCCTGCCTCGTCGGCGTGCTCGTCGGGCCGGGCCAGGTTCATCCAGATCCGGGTGACGCCCTTGCTGCCCCGGTGGACGAGGGTCAGGGTGCCGTCGTCGCGGACCTTCTCGACCACGGCCAGGTGGGTCAGGTCGTCGTCGAGGCGACCGTTGCCGTTCCGGTCGTGGGTGTCGTCGAAGAAGACCACGTCGCCGGGCTCGGGGACCTTCTTGCGGTGGTGGACCCCGAGCTCCTTGGCGAGCTCGAACAGTGCCGCGGTGTTGCGGTGCTCCAGATCCACCCCCGCTCGGGCGTGCACCGCGCAGACCAGGCCCGAGCAGTCGTCGCGGTAGGTCTCGCCGTCGACCCGGCGCCAGGCCTGGGCCACGCTGGCCTCGGCGGCCCGCACCACCGCCGCGGCCGTGGAGGGATCGAGGGCCTCGGGGGCCTGGGCGTGGGCGTCGCCTGGGTGGCCCCAGGGCCCCTCTGGCGGGGTCAGCTCCGGCGGCGGCTTGCTGCCCACGTGCCGAGTGGACCCGGGCAGGGACAGCCCCTGCTTGGGAGCGCAGGCGATGAGCAGCAGTGCGAGCAGGAGGGCGGGCATGGCGGCGTCTCGCGACGATAGCGCCCTGTCCCTTGACATGACAAGATCCGAGCTCATCCTCCTCCTCATCGGCCGGAGCCGCTCCGCCCTTGATACGGACACCGCCCAGCAGCTGGAGCGGGAGATGAACGCACGGGTGAAGTGGATCATTCGAGTCCTCGCGGCCATCGGCGCCGCGATGATGCTGCTCACGGGGGTCGGCTACCTGCTCCCGGAGACCCACACCGCGAGCCGCACCCTGGTGCTGCAGCAGCCGACTCGCACGGTGTGGGATCGGGTCTCCGACCTGTCGACCACGCCGGACTGGCAGCCGGGGGTCACGGCCATCCGCAAGGACGCACCCCTGAACGGGAACCCGGTGTGGGTCCAGGACGCCGAGTGGGGCGAGCTGCCCCTCGAGGTGGTGGAGGTGCTGGCCCCCAGCCGCATGGTCACGCGCATCGCGCCCGAGGCCGTCGGTCTCGAAGATCTCGGCTTCGGCGGGACCTGGACCTGGGAGGTCGCCACCACCGGCGGCGGCACCGCCGTGACCATCACCGAGGACGGGATCGTGAAGCACCCGACCTACCGGGTGTTCATGGCCATCGCAGGGACCGACGCGAACATCCAGCAGACCCTGGAGGGGCTGGCGGCGAGCTACGGCGAGGAGGTCGTCTGGGCGACCGCTCAGTAGGGAGTCACCAGCACGACGCTGCCAGCGGCCGCCGCGGCGAGCCCCTGGCTCTGCAGGATCACGGCGAGGGCCTGGTCCCAGGGCACGTCGGTCAGCCGCACGGTCACCCGGCCGGAGACCCCGTCCCCCACCACGAGGTTGATCCCGCCGACCTCGGCGATGAGCCGCAGCACCGAGAGCAGGTCTGCGTCGACCAGGTCCAGGCTGATGGCCTTGCCCGTGCCGCCACCGGGCACCAGGGACCAGAGCGGCTCCTCGGCCGCGACCACCTCGCCGCCGGGGCGGATGATCACCGCACCGTCGACGATCTCGGTGGCCAGGGCGGGAGCGAGCAGGAGCGACCACATCGCCACCAGCATCGCCCGGGGCCGAGGCGCTGTCCATGGTGTCCTTGACCCGCCGCACCTGGCTCGTGGTGGCGCTGCTCGTGGCCGCCCAGCTGCGCTTCGTGTGGCTCGACGACCGCCTGCCGCGGGACCTGAGCTTCACCTGGCGCCTGCTGGAGAGCTGCCTGACCGTGCTGCGCGAGGGCCGCTGGGACCAGGTTCCGCGGCTCCTCGGCGAGACGGCCGGGTGGCTGAACCTGGCCGTGGCGGCCCTGTTCCAGGCCACCGGACCCGACCCCAGGCTGTTCCGGGCCCTGGATCTGGCCTGGCTCGGCCTGATCGCCGGGGGCACGGCCAGCGTGGGGAAGACCCTGGGCGGTCCTCGGGCGGGCCTGGCCGCGGTGCTCCTGCTCGGGGGCCTGCCGCTGGTCGTGGTGCTCGCGCGGCTGACCTGGGTGCACGTCCCGGAGACGGCCCTGCTGGTCACCGCCCTGGCGGGGCTGGTGCGGGATCCGGACCTGGCCCAGCGACGCACCTGGGCCCTGGGGATCGGGGCCGCCGGGCTGGCCGTGGCCCTGCGCCCGAGCGCGGCGGTCTGGGTCCTGGCCCTGGCCCCGCTGATCGCGCGAGCGCCGCGGAGGCGCCTGCTCGCGGCAGCCGTGGTGCTGGCGGTGTGCGCCGTGCCCGCGGCGAGCGAGGTCGGCCCCTACCTGAGCGGCAAGCTGGCCATCCGGGAGGCCTACGCCGCCCGGGTCGCTCCCCTGCCCCACCAGCTCGCCACGCTGGTCGGCCCCTGGGCCGGCCTGCCGGCGGTCGCCGGGGCCTGGCTCTGGCTGCGCAGGCGGCCCCAGGGGCCAGTCCGCTGGACCCTGCTCGCCTGGACGGCGGGGCCCTTCGCCGCCTGGGCACTGTTCCGGGCGGGGCTGGAGAACTTCGTGGTGCTGGCACCGGCACTGGCGATCGCCGGCGGTCTCGGTCTCGCGACCGGCCGACGGGGCCTGGTGGCAGCGGGGCTGGGCTTCGCCCTGTTGACCGGGGTCCAGGTGGCCCCCACCGCCACGGCCGAGCGGATCTGGAGCCGCCTGCCGGGGACCTCGCCCGGCTGGTGGCGGGAGAGCCTGGGAGACCAGTTCCGGCCCTGGTCCGGCTACGGCGCTCGGGAGCTGCCGGCACTGCTGGACGCGGTCTGTCCGACCCGGGAGCCGAGGCGCTGCCTGGTCGCGACGGAGCGGGGGTTGTTCCACCCGGACACCGAGGATCCCGGGCGGCTGGGCCTGCTCCTGCTCGACGAGCGGCGGGTGGATCTGCGGGTGGCCTCCCAGGAGCCCGGTCCCCTGCCCGGCGCGGCGGCCGTCGTGCGCTTCGACTGTCCGGGCCTGCCGCCGGTCCCCCCGGTGGCGCTGCCCAACCTGGGCGAGGTGTGGGCCCGAGACGTGGGCCAGGACTGCCGGGTCCAGTGGCTGGTGCCGGGGGGCCGGGCCTTCCGGCCCGAGGCCCTACCGCCGTAGGCCGTCTTCGTCCCACAGGCCGGTGTACGGGTCGGGCAGCCAGCGGGTCTGCCCCAGGGAGATGCCCTGGGGAGCCACGTACTCCCACACCACGTCGCCATTCGGGGCGAGCTCGCGGACCACGCCGGCGGTGCCGAAGTTGCACAGGATGTTGCCGTCCATGAGCTGGCGGGCTTCGCCGAGGGCCATGCCGAAGAGGCCCTCGCCTCGGCCGTGGGTCCAGGTCTCGGTGAGCTGGCCCTGGACGCTCACGTCGTAGGCGGAGCACCAGCTCTCGCTGTCGGAGCCGCCAAAGATCAGCACGTCTCCGTCGAGGGTCCAGTCCGGGCCGTGGGGGTCGGTGATGAAGCTGGAGGCGGGGGTGTAGTCCGCGTCGTCCAGGGACACCAGGTCCAGGATGGCCCCGGTCTGGTCGTCGACTTCGATCAGGTCCTCGGGCCCGTTCAGGGAGATCAGCCAGGACCCGCGCTCCGGGTGGTGGGTGGCGCCGTTCATGTGGGTCCAGTCGAAGGCCCCCGGGAAGAAGCCCGAGTCCCACTCGTCGCCCACCTCGACGTCCAGGTGCTCCCAGCTGTCGAAGAGCACGTCCTGGGTGCCGTCGGGTCGCAGGCCGAGCAGGCGGTCCCCGGCCACATCGCCGTGGGGGTTCACGTCGCGGACCTCGATCGCGAAGCTGGCCACGGTGCCGTCGGGATGCTGGCCGAAGGTGTGGTGGATGACAGAGACCGGGACCTGGCGCGCCACCACGCCGTTGAGCCCGACCGTGTAGAGCTGGCCGTCGTCGACGCTGTGGTCCTCGTTCAGCACGTTGAAGGTGAACGCGCCGCCACCCACCTCGGGCACGAAGCCGGGGGACGAGTAGCCGGTGGCGGTGGCGAGGTACCAGAGCACATTGCCTTCGCGATCGATGAGCTGGACCGTGCCCCGGTCACCCACGTGGCTGATGGCCATCACGCCGTCGCGCACCCGGTCCGGGTCGTGCACCGTGACCGTGCCGACCCGGGCGATGGGAGCCACCGAGCCGCTGGTGATGGTCCGGTTCCAGGTGCTGGCGATGGTGCCGTCGGCCAGCTCCGAGTAGATCCGCAGGTTCACGTCGGTGTCGGGCGGCAGGCCGACGAGCGTGAAGCTGTGCTCGTCGTCGCCGTCGTCGACCACCGGGGTCAGGTGGGTATACTCCTCGGTCAGTCCGAAGGCGACCCAGCCGGGGCCAGGATCCTGGCTGGTCCAGCTCACGTCGATGGCAGTGGGGCTCACCTCGTTGCGGGAGATGCGTACCCAGGCGATGTCGTTCACCGAGCAGCCGGCGACGGCCGCGAGGAGGAGTCCGGTCATCAGCGAGGTATACCCCTTCCACATGCGCCCCCGCCCGATCCCCGCGCCCGAGCCTCCGCCAGCGCGGCGCCTCCCGGGGCGCGCACTCCCGCCCTATCGCTACGTCCCCGGGCTCCACCCGCACCCCTTCCGGCACGCGGAGGGCCACCTCTACACCGACGGCTCGGCCCCCGAAGAGGCCCCCTGGATCCCGGGCACTCCCTGGACCGAGGACACCGAGTGGCTCTGGGGCCTGGACCTCTTCGACCAGCGCTACTGGTGGGAGGCCCACGAGGCCTGGGAGGCGATCTGGCACCAGGTGCCCCGGGGCTCGCCCTTCGGCGAGCTGCTCCAGGGGCTCGTCCAGGTCTGCGCTGCGCTCCTGAAGGCGCACCTGGGCTCCCAGGCGGCCGCGGAGCGGCTGCTGGGGCGCGCGAGCGAGCGCCTGGTGCGGGTGGTCGCGGCCGGTCCGGAGCACGCCCGGGGCCTGGACCTGGAGGCGGCCCTGGTGGGATGGCGGGAGGCGGTGCTGGCTGGCGGCGAGCCGCCCTCGCTCACGAGTGGGTGATCACGCCTCGGCGGCGGTCAGGCCCAGGATGTCGTTCTCCATGAGCTTGTCGACGCCTTCGCCCTTCAGCTCCAGGCGCCCGGAGAGGCCTTCTTCGAGCTCGGCGGCGGAGTGTCCGTAGCTGTCGATGCGGTCGACGATCAGCGCGATCTGGCGCTCCCAGCGGCGGGGGCGGTAGGTCTCACCCTCGTCGTTCACCTTGGGCGGGCCCAGGCGGTACGCCGCGGAGAACAGGTCTCCGGGGTTGATGGGTCCGCGGGTGACCCGACCGCCCACGATGGCGGTGTCGTCCTCGACCTTGATGACCAGGAGCGAGCCGAACTCGATCTGCTTGTCCATGCCATGCCCTCGCACTGCTTCACGCCCGCCGCGCCCTGAGGTTGAGATCCGGGACACACCGGCGGTGCCGCGCCTCTTAACCCGTTCCCAGCGGGCATCCGTCAAAAACCCCACGACACGGGATAGCAGTGCCCATGCTCCCGCTCCTCCCCTTCCTCCTCGGGTGCGGCGGCGCGCCGCCCAGCTCCATCCTGGACGACGTGATCGCCGACGAGACCTGGACCCTCGACGGCCTGGGCTGCCCGGTGCACGTGGTGCGGACGGAGCTGGGCGTGCCCCACCTCTACGCGGCCAACCGGGTCGATCTGGCCCGTGTGCAGGGCTTCGTGGTCGCCCGAGACCGGTACTTCATGATCGAGATCGCCCGGCGCCTGGGCCTGGGCACGGTGGCTGCGCTGCTCGGCGACAGCGCGCTGGAGACCGACCTGGAGTCCCGGGGCACCGGCATGACCCACGTGGCGGACCACCTGCTGGAGAACCTCGACGCGCAGCAGACCGCCTGGTTCGATGCCTTCGCCGCCGGGGTCACGGACTACGTGGAGGCCGCGCGGGAGGGCGAGCTCGACGTGCCCAGCGAGTTCGAGATCTTCGCCCCCATCCTCGGCTTCGCCGATCCCACGGAGCTCCTGGAGCCCTGGACCGCCCGCGACGTGGCCGGCATGGCCGCCGTGATCGTCTACAACCTGGGCTACGAGACCACCGACGTCGGCAACCAGGACGACCGGGATCGGCTCGCCGGGCAGTACGACGGCGTCGCCCTCGAGGACCTCCGCAAGGCCGGGCTGACCCCGGACATCGTCGATCGGGTCGATCCGGTCTACCCGCTGGGGTCCACCCTGGGCTGGGGCCTCAACGGCGCCGGGGCCGAGGGCGGTCGGCAGAACAAGTCCCGGGCCCTGGGCCGGTCCGTAGACCTGCCCCGGGAGCTGCTGTCCCGCACCCGCGAGCGCCTGGAGCGCTTCGACCGGCGCCTGGGACACGACCACGAGCACGGCTGGGGCTCCAACGCCTGGGCGGTGATGGCCGACAGCGCCGACGGTGGCTCGCTCCTGGCCGGCGACGGCCACCTGCCGCTCACCGTGCCGAACTTCTTCTTCCAGATGGGCCTGGACACCGCGCTGCTCGGAGGCGGCGACACCCACCAGCTGGGCCTGTTCATCCCCGGCCTGCCGGTGATGGCCGTAGGCACCAACGGCGACGTGGCCTGGTCCCAGACCCAGATCATGGGGGACATCACCGACTGGTTCGCCGAGGAGCTCACCCTCGACGCCAGCGGCGCCCCAGCCGCGACCCTCTTCCAGGGCGAGTGGAAGGACGTCATCGCCCACGAAGAGGTCTACGACATCGCCGATGTGCCGCTGCTGGACTCGGTGGGGCGCACCGAGTCCCACACCCGCTGGACCACCTTCGACGGCCGCTGGATCACCAGCATCGAAGGCCGCAGCGCCAGCGCCGACGAGGTGCTGGCCGACGGCGAGACCCTGGTCAACCTGCTCGGCGACACCGTGGTGCCCGGCGACACCGACGGCGACGGCGTGATCAGCGCCATCAGCTTCGACTACGCCGGGCTCGACGCCAACATGATCGGCGCCGTCGACGCGTTCGGCCACGCGGCAAGCGTCGACGAGTTCCGCGACGCCACCCGGGACCTGGTCGCCTTCAGCCAGAACCTGGTGGCGTCCGACGTTGACGGCTCGGTGCTCTACGCGCCCTTCCAGGCCATCCCCTGCCGCGGCGAGCTGGCCCGGGACGGCGACGGCCGGTGGGCAGTGGGCGCCGACCCTGCCCTGATCCTCGACGGCACCACCTACGGCGCCTGGGAGATCCCGGTCGAGGGCGGTCAGGTGATCTACGGCGAGTCCGAGCCCAGCCGCTGCGTGGTGCCCTTCGAGGACTACCCCGCCGCCATCGACCCTGCGGCCGGCTACCTGCTCACGGCGAACCACGACGTGGCGGGCCTGACCCTGGACAACGACCTGGTCGACGAGCCCTGGTGGATCGGCGGGCCCTGGGTCAGCGGCTTCCGGGCCCACACCATCGACCAGACCCTGCAGCAGCTGGTCGCCGACGGCACCGCGACCGTCGAGACCATGCAGGAGCTCCAGGCGGACCAGCACAGCAGCGTCGGCGTCCGCCTGCTGCCGGTCCTGCTCGACGCCATCGACCTGGCGCGTGCCTCCTCGGCGGACGGAGAAGTGGGGGACACCGCCCCTGGCCGCCTGGCCGCGCTGTACGCCCAGGACCCCGACGGGGTCGACGAGGCCTACGAGCGCCTGAGCGGGTGGCTCGAGCGGGGCCTGCACGCCGCGAGCGGCGTGGAGACCTTCTACGGTGTCCCCGCCGGAGACGACCTGGACGACGCCGTCGCCACCGCGATCCACGCCGCCTGGTCCGCTCGGTTCTTCCGAGGCGTGTTCGACGACGAGGCCCTGCCCGGGGTCTGGAACCCCACCGGCCGGACCGGGCGGGAGCGCACCCTGCTGCTGATGCTCGACGGCCGCGGTCCGGACAACACCACCTTGCTGGCGTCCTGGAACCCGGAGACCGAGGAGTCCGCCTACTTCGACGTGCTGGGCACCGACCCCGTGGAGACCAGCGACGAGGTGGCGCTCCAGGCGCTGCTGGACGCCCTGGACTTCCTGCGCAGCCCCGCCGACGGCGACGGCCAGGGGGGCTTCGAGTCCGACGACATGAGCGACTGGCTGTGGGGCCTGCGCCACTGGGTGCACTTCGACTCGGTGCTCGAGGAGCTGCTGGGCGGCGACGAGTACGCCGGGCTGATCGAGCAGTTCTCCATCACCACCCGCTCCTTGCCCCTGGCCACCGGCATGGAGCGAGACGACCCCCGCCAGGACCTGCCGGGCTTCCCACGGCCAGGGGACATCAAGGCCGTCGATGCGGCGAACTTCTCCGGCTCCGGTGAGTCCTTCACCTATGGCAGTGGTCCGGTCTTCCGGATGGTGATCCGGCTGGGTCCCGACGGCGTGAGCGGGGCCAATGTGCTGCCCGGCGGCCAGTCCGGCCTCACCCACAGCGAGCACTTCTCGGACCAGGCGGAGCTCTGGCTCGCCAACGAGGCGCTGCCCCTGCACTTCGCCCCTGAAGACGTCGTCGCCCACGGCGAGTCCCGGGAGATCTACGCCCCGGTCCACGCCACCGGCGCCTGTCCCTGAGTCCGGTGGCACCCGAGCGCATCGCGATCCTGGGAGGCGGCGCCGCGGCGCTGGCGGCCGCCTTCGACCTGACCCGGGACCCGGACTGGCAGGCGCGCTACGCGATCACGGTCTACCAGCAGGGGTGGCGGCTCGGCGGCAAGGGCGCGAGCGGTCGGGACCCGGCGCGGGGTCATCGCATCGTGGAGCACGGCCTGCACGTGCTGCTCGGGTACTACCACCACACCTTCCGCATGATGCGGCAGACCTACGAGGCCCTGGATCGTCCGGCGGACCATCCCTTCCCCACCTGGCTCTCCGCGGTAGAGCCGGTGAACCGGACCGCGCTGATGGAGAAGGTGGAGGGCCACTGGGTGCCCTGGGACCTGGTCTTCCCCATGGTGCCCGGGGTGCCTGGGGAGTCCGACGTGGGCGTGCCCGACGCAGGCCAGTGCCTGCGGCGGCTGGTCAGCTGGATCGTGACGGTCGGACTGGGCCGGGAGGCGCCGGACGACGGGCTCGGGGACGAGGGCGGCATCCTGCGGGCGCTGGTCCGGGAGCGGCTGGACCGGGTGCAGATCTGGGGCCCGCGGGCCGACGAGGTCGCGGGGCTCGTTCGAGCCGCGGAAGCGCTCGGGGTCGATGTCGAGGCCGACGCCCAGGCCGTGGCGGCCAGGGGTCTGGCCGTGCCCATGGGCGAGAACCTGCGCCGGCTGGGAGAGGTGGCCCGTGACGCCCTGGCGCGCTCCCCGGACGCCAGCCTGCACCTCAGGCGGCTGTGGACCTCGCTCGACCTCGCCGCGGCCGCGGTGCGGGGCATGCTCGTGGACCGGGTGCTCTCCCGGGGCTTCGACCCGCTCGACGGCGAGGAGCTGCGGGACTGGCTCATGCGGCACGGCGCGGAGCGCACCTCGGTCGACAGCACCCTGGTGCGGTCGGTCTACGATCTGACCTTCGCCTACCGCGACGGCGACCCCGACCGGCCAGCCCTGGCCGCCGGCGCCGGCCTGCGCGGCGCGCTGCGGCTGTTCTTCGGCTACCGCGGCGGGTTCTTGTGGCGCATGCGGGCGGGCATGGGCGACGTGGTCTTCGCCCCGCTGTACGCGCTGCTCGCCCGTCGCGGGGTGCGCTTCCGCTTCTTCCACGAGGTGAAGGCCCTGGAGGCGGAGGACGGCCGCGTGGTCCGGATCCGGCTGGCCCGGCAGGCGACGGTGAAGGGCGACTACCAGCCGCTGGTCGACGTGCACGGCCTGCCCTGCTGGCCCCTGGAGCCGCGCTGGGAGCAGCTGGAGGAGGGCGAGGAGCTGCGGGCCGCGGGCGTGGACCTGGAGGACGCCTGGCGAACCCGAGCGGACGTGGAGGGCCTGACCCTGCGCGAGGGCACGGACTTCGACCGGGTGATCCTGGGCATCCCCATCGGCGCCCTGCACGGGATCTGCGCCGACCTGGCCCGCCAGAAGAAGCGCTGGCGCCGCGCCCTGGATGGCATCGGCACCGTGCCGACCCAGTCGGCGCAGCTCTGGCTCGAGCCGACCACCGCCGAGCTCGGGTGGCGGCCCGACGGCACCATCCTCGCCGGCTACGCCGACCCCTTCGACAGCTGGGCCGACATGTCTCACCTGTTGGAGACCGAGCACTGGCGCCTGCCGGCTCCGGGTCACGTGGCGTACCTGCTCGGGGCGATGCGCGACGAGGGCGCCGGGGTCACGGCGGGCATCGACGGCTATCCGGAGCGTGCCCGGGCCCAGGTGCGCTCGGACCTGGCACGCTGGCTGGACCGGGAGGCCGGCGTGCTGTGGCCGGAGGCCATGGGGCGAGGCCAGCAGGGCTTCCGCTGGGGTCTGCTGGTGGACAGCCAGGGCCGGCGGGGCCGGCGGCGGCTGGACGACCAGGTGATCCGAGCCAACGTGCAGCCTTCGGACCGCTACGTGCAGACCCTGCCCGGGGCCACCCGGGCGCGGATACGCCCCGGCAAGACCGGCTTCGAGAACCTGTACGTGTGCGGGGACTGGACCCGCAACGGCATGAACGTGGGCAGCGCAGAGGCCGCGGTCCTGTCGGGGCTCATCGTCGGGCGGCTGATCCGGGGACAGAGACAAAAGCTGGCAGGAGAGCGTGACGATTGACGACACGGATGGTGTCCAAAGCAGGACTCGACCCCCGTGGAGACAACGCCCATGCCCCGCCTGGACCCCGACCTGGCCGCTCCCCTGCCCCCCGGGGCCGCCCGCGCCCGCCTCCAGCGCCTCTGGCACGCCCGGCCTTCTCGGGAGGCACCGCTGTCGGACCTGGCCGACCGCCTCGGCGGCGACGCCGCTGCCCTCGACCTGGTCGCGGCCTGGACCGACGTGGCCAGCGCCGACCAGCTCCTCCTGGTGCTGGAGCGCCAGTCCGGCCGGGGCCTCGCAGCCGCAGCCCGCATGTCCTGGTCGCTGCTCGAGCCCTGGGCCCAGCACGCGCTGCAGGCCGCCTCGACCTTTGTCGCCCCCTTCTGCTCGGCGACCTTCTCCGCGGTCTACGACCCGGGCTGCACCGCCGAAGCGCCCGGCTCCGGCGAGGCCCTGGCCGAGCTGGTGCGGCGCCGTCTGGTGCTGCCGCTGCACGAGCTGCACGGTGCGCTCCGGGTCCGGCCCAGGGTGCGGCAGGTGCTGGCGGACCGGCTCGAGCCGAGCTTGCACCCGGCGCTGGTCGCCCGTCACGCCGAGGCTGTGCTCACCCTGGCGGAGCTGGCCACTGGCGACGCCGCCCTGTCCACGCTGGTCTCGCCCCTGGAGCTCCAGGAGATCGCCCAGCGGGCCGTGCTGTGCGGGGACGGCGACCGGGCCGCCAAGGCGGTGGTGGCCCTGTCCGAGCACCTGCGCCAGCAAGACGAGGCCAGCCTGGGCAGCCTGGCGGCGAGGGTGCTGGCGATCCCGGATCTCGGGCCCTGGCGGGATCGGCTGCGGCGCCTGGCGGAGCTGAGAGCACCAGAGCCGACGTCACAAGCCTGAAGGGAGAGGAAGGCGAGGTGAGGAGAGGTGTCTGACCCTGGAGAGGTGTGGAGATGGAGAGGCGTGGAGAGGTGTCAGTGGAGAGGTGTCAGGGAGAGGAGCAGGGGGGAGAGGTGTCAGACCCTCACACTTGATACTTTTTCGTGGAGAGGTGTCAGACCCTCACACTTGATACTTTTTCATGGAGAGGTGTCAGACCCTCACACTTGATACTTTGTCAGGGAGAGGTGTCAGACCCTCACATGATCCCCAAAGTATCAAGTGTGAGGGTCTGACACCTGATTCAAGTGTGAGGGTCTGACACCTGATCACCTGATCTCAAAGGGTCTGACACCTGATCAGGGTCTGACACCTGATCCACCTGATCCCCCATGATCCCCAAAGTATCAAGTGTGAGGGTCTGACACCTGATCTGAGGGTCTGACACCTGATCCTCTGATCCTGATCCACCTGATCCCTTGACACCTGATCTGATCTGCAGGCTCACCCACCGAGCTCATCCAGGTACCACGCACACCCCATCCGCTGGAACAGCTCCCGGGCCGCGCCCTGGTGCTCCCGGCGGGTCAGGTCGTCCTCGGCCATCCGCGCCAGGTCGTACCGCGCCAGGGCCTCGTCGAAGGGCACCCCCAGCGCTTCGGCAGCAGCGAGTCCCTGGCCGGCCAGCCTGCGGGCGCGCTCGGGCCGGCGGGCGAGCCAGGCCGCCCGCCCTTCGAAGAGCAGGCTCCGGGGCCGGCCGATGGGGAAGAGCCTGGCGTAGATCTTCAGGTCCCGGATGGCGGCCCGCGCCTGGTCCTGGTGCTGGGCGGCCGCCGCAGGCTCCTTGTTCCGCAGGGCCCGACTCCAGGCCGACAGGGTGACCTCGGCCACACCGCACATGCCCGCGTGGATGGCGAAGACGATGGGGGGCGCCCGGCGGATGCGCAAGGTGGCCGCCTCGGCCATGCGCAGGGCCTCCCGGTACTCGCCCCGCCGCATGCGGGCCTGGGCCAGCAGGCCGTGGCAGTTGATCTCCGAGGGCAGGTCCGCCTCGGCACACAGCTCCCGGGCGGCCTCGAGCCGCCACACCGCCTCCTCGAAGCGGCCCAGGTAGATCAGGGTCTGGCCCAGCAGGTTCAGAGACCAGACCTGGTGCTGGGCATTGGACCGATCCCGGGCCGACTCCAGCAGCTCCTCGCTCTGGATGCGGGCCTCCTCGAGCCGACCGAGGGCCAGGCGAGCGCTGGCCAGCAGAGTTCGGATGACCTCGACCTCCTGGCGCTCGCCGGCGGAGCGCGCGATCTCGAGGGCCAGCTTGAGGGACGCGTCGGTGCGCCCCCACTGGCCGGTGCCCAGGCGCCAGGTGGCCTCGGCGTAGTAGCGCAGGGCCAGGGCCGCGAGATCCCCGCTCTCTTCCGCCAGCTCCTGGGCGCGACGGAAGTAGCGCCTCGCCAGCCGACCGAGCCGCGAGAAGCCGGCGACCATGCCCAGCATGCCGTAGGACCGGGCCGCACCCACCGCCCAGCCCGCCCGCTCGGCGAGGTTCGCGGACATCAAGGCGGTGGCCACGAGGTGGACCGGGTCCGACCCGAAGTAGGTGGTCTCGGAGAGCCGCTCGGCCGCCCGAGCGGCTTCGGCGAAGCGGGCGCGACGAGGCTCGGCAGCCCGGACCAGCCCGTCCGGGGCGACCAGGTGCAGCACCTGCTGCAGGAGCTGCCGCAGGTAGGTCAGCCGCCAGCCCGCGAGGGTCGAGGGCACCCTCCGCCCGACCAGGACCAGGGCCTGGGTCGCGTGCTCGGCGCTGCCGGAGACCTTGCCCAGGCCGAAGAGCGCGTCCGCCAGCTGGCGGTACAGGCGGGCTCGGACGAGCTTGGACGCGTCGTCGCCTCCCTCCGCGGCGAGCCCCAGGGAGCGTCGGAAGTAGCGGGCCGCCTCCTGGTGCGACCCCTGGCGCAGGGCGCGGGTGCCGGCCAGGTCCGTGTAGACCAGCAGTCGCTCGTCGACCCCCGCCTGGTCCCAGTGGTGGGCGAGCTGGTCCACCCAGGCGTCCAGGTTGTCGGCCTCCCGGTCCTCGATGCGCTCGGCCAGGCGCCGGTGGAGCGCCCGGCGGCGCTCCCCGCCGATGCGCTGGTAGACCACCTCCAGCGTGATCCGGTGGGTGAAGGCATAGGCGGGTCCCGGCGCCACCGGGTGCGGATGGGCCAGGCCGACCCGCTCCAGCTCGCCGAGGGCCTCCTTCACGGCGCTGTCGGCGAGCTCCGCCACCAGGGCCCCCACCACCTCCCGGGCGAAGACCGGCCCGATCACGCTGGCTGCCTCCAGCACCTGCCGCTCCCGAGGCGCCAGCCGATCGATGCGGGAGAGCACGACGTCCTCGACCGTGGCGGGCAGGGCGAGCTCCTCCAGCTCCCCCTCCGCTGGGGCGCCCGCGAGCCGACCGTCCTCCACCGTCAGCAGCCCGCGCTCCCAGAGGGCATAGACCAGCTCCTGGGTGAAGTAGGGGTTGCCCTGGGTGGTGCGCCAGGCGTAGGCGGCCAGGTGGTCCGGCACCTCCTTCACCCCCAGACAGCGGGCCACCAGAGCCCCGGTCTGCTCACTGCTCAGGCCCCTGAGCCGCACTCGCGTGACCCACTTGAGGCCCAGCAGCCGGTAGTGGTCCGGGCTCTCCGGCTCCACGTCGACCCGGGTCGTGAGAACCAGCAGGCTGGGTCGAACCTCCCGGGCGAACCGCAGCGCCAGGCGCCAGCTGGCGGAGTCCATCCAGTGACCGTCCTCCAACACCAGCACCAGGGGCTCGTGGCCGGCCTCTTCCTGGAGGAGCGCGGTCACGAGGTCGTCGGTGGCGTCGGCGCGAGCAGCGCCGTCCAGGCGGCGCGTCTCGCCGGTGTCGCCGGCCTCCGCGCCGGTCAGGGGGTTCAACAGGGGCGCGAGGGGGGTGCGGTCCTGGCCCCGGGCCAGGCGCTCCCGGATCCGGCGGCGGCGGACCTCCGGGCTGTCCGCCGGGTGGATGCCGAGCAGCTCGCGCAGGATCGGCTGCCAGGCGCCCCAGGGACCCGCGCCGCCCACGGGGTCGGCGTTGCCCGCGAAGACGGCGTAGCCGAGGCTGCGGCCCCGCTGGAGGAAGAGCGCCGCCAGCCGGGACTTGCCCACCCCTGGGTGGCCCTCGATCACGGCGACCCCGGGGCGGTCGCGGCCCAGGTCCTCGAGCAGGCGGGTCACCAGCCCGACCTCCCGGTCCCGGCCGACCAGGTGCTGGCCGCGAGGCGAGGGGTACTCCCCGCTCACCGGGGTGTCGACCTCGACCACCCGCCAGGCTGGAATCGGTCCCTTCAGATCGGGGAAGTGCTGCTCCTCGAGGTCTTCGTAGACCAGCCCGGACCAGGCGCCGCGCCAGGTCTGCTGGTCGCAGACCACCTCGCCGGTCCGGGCCTCGCTCAGCCGCTCCGCGCGGCGCAGGGGCTGCCCGAGCACGACCAGCAGGCGCCGGCGGGGGCTGCCCACAGGCGCCAGCAGCAGGCGCCCCGTGGCCAGGCCGGTGGAGACCGAGAGCCCGAGCAGCGCCAGCCGCTCCCGAGCCGCCAGGGCGAAGTGCACAGCCCGGGACGGGCGCAGCTCGGCGCTGATGGGGGGCAGGCCGAAGAGCGCCACGAGCGCCAGGTGGTCGGGGCCGGCGATGACCCGCTCGAGCACACCGCCTCGGCGGTAGAGTTCCCGCTGGAGCGCCTCGCTGGGTTCCTGCAGTCGCTCCCCCACGGCCGGGTCCGCGCCGTCGATCCCCCCCACCCTCAGGTGCACCACCGTGACCCGCCGGATCTCCGCCTCCCAGTCGGTCTCCCCCCGCTCCAGTCGGACCGCCACTGGGGCCTTCACGTGGCCTGCCAGCACGGCGTCCCAGTCCGGACCGAGGGGCCCCGGGTCGGTGCTCTCCTCCAGCCCCCCCAGCTCGGCGGAGAGCCCCTGGACCAGGAAGCGGGAACCCGCCAGGGCCACGCCACTGACCTGGTCCCCGAGCAGGGTCCGGGCCTCGCCGGACAACGCCACGCCCCCGGGAGGGATCCACCGCTTCGCCCTGGCCACCTGTTCGAGCGCGGGCCCCAGCGCCAGGATCTCCCAGCGATTCCGGTGACCGCCCACCCGCGCGAACCACAGGGTGCCGGCGCCGAGCCCGCACTGGACCTGCTCGGCGTCCCCGCGCCCGGCGACCAGCGCCAGCGCACACCGGGTGCCCCTCAAGGCTGCGCGGCCCAGGTCCCCGGACTCCGCGGGCCACAGGGCCAGCAGCCCGTCTCCCCGGTGCTTGAGCACCTCGCCACCGTGGGCGACCACCACCGACAGCACCCGCCCCAGCCGCCGAGCCAGCACGTCGGCCACCTGGTCCATCGGGGTGCCCGGGGCCAGGCGCTCCGGATCCACCGAGCGGCCGAGTCCCGGCAGGCCGATCCACAGGAAGGCCGCGTCCAGCCGAGCGTGCACGGCGCCGTCCGCGTCGTCCGGCGTGGGGATCAGGCGACCGAGCAGGGTGCCCGGGGCGAAGCCCCGGCCGGGGAGCCCGCCACGCTCAGTGGACATCCCGCTCTCCCAGGACCTGGACCGGCTGACCGCACAGGACCCGGGAGGCCTGGCGCCCCGACATCACCGCGGCCTCCATGCAGCCGAAGTCCAGGCCGGTGCGGACCCAGTCCCCGGCGACGACCAGGTTGGCGAAGCCGCTGTCCTCGGCCCGCAGGCGGATGGACGAGGTGCCCGGCAGGCTCAGCACATAGCGCTCGCTCGGGCGGGTGTTCGCGCGGATCAGCTGGGCTCGAAGGCGCGCACGCCCCTTGCGGTGCCGCGTGTCTACCAGCCACTCCCAGGGGAAGCGCCCCGGCGCCCCCAAGGCGGGCCACAGGTGGGGAGCGCGGCGGGCGAGCCACCGGGCCGTGAGTGCGCGGGCCCGCTGCTCTGGCGACCGGGAGTCCCCGGCCCGGGGCGGGGGCAGCGCGCCGACCAGGTAGGCGGCGTGGCGCACCCCCAGAGAAGGGTCCCACCGCTCCGCCTCGAGCAGGTGGGTGAGATCGGCCCAGGTGTCGAAGGGATCGGCGAAGCCGGTGAGGACCGTCGGCGGGCCGCCCCAGCCCAGACCGTCCAGGTCCCGATCGAGCCAGAGCTGGGCCGCCAGGGTCGGCGTGGTGGGCAGGCCCTCGAGCACCCGGCGCCACCGGACCCGGGTGCGGGCCAGCTCCCCGCAGAGCGGCCCCAGCGCCCCCACGGGGATGGCCAGCACCAGCGCGTCGAAGTCCTGGCCGGCCAGCAGGTGGACCCGCTCGCCCGATCGGCGCCGACCGGGCGCCTCCAGGTCCTGGCTGTGGGCCTCCGGGGTGACCTCCAGCTGCCGCCAGTCCGGACCCTCTGGCCACACGGGCAGGCCCTCCAGGTCCGCCAGGGGGTCGTAGTGAGCGCGGCCCTCCGCCAGGGGCACCTGCTGGCGCAGCCGCACCGCGGCGATGTGTCGCCGGTCGGCGCCCACGTGCAGCCGCTCCACCTCGTGGAAGAACCGGAAGTCCACCCCCCGGGCCTTCAGCACCAGGTACAGCGGCGCGAAGATCGCCTCGCCCATGCCGGCCGTCAGCTTCCAGAACACGGCCCCGCGCCAGGTGAAGAGCAGGCGGAAGACCATGCGCAGCGCGACACCCGCGGCGATGGACGGCCGGCGCGGGTCGCCGTCGACGTAGGCGAAGAGGAAGTCGTAGACGGCGCGCACCGCGGTGCTGCGCAGGGTGAGCTCACTGGCGCCGTGGCGGCGCAGCCACTGCCGATAGTCCCACCGGTCGATGGCGGAGAAGCCGTGCTCCAGCACGTCGTCGCGGAGCATGCCGCGCACGTAGGTGCTGGCCAGGTCCAGGATCACCGCCGTGCGACGGAGGTCGTCGTGGCCTTCGACAGCCGGGCCCACGGCCCGCCAGAGCGCGTCCCGGAAGCGCTCGATCAGCCAGCCGAGGGCGCGACGGGCCAGGCCATCGGGAGGCCGCTCGGCCGCCAGCGCCGCCGCCAGGGGCAGGACCCCGACAGGCCGGTCCTGGTCGTCGGGCAGCAGCCGGTCCACCAACCCCAGGATCCAGTCCGGGACCTCCAGCATCTCGCGCCGGCGCGTGTCCAGGTCCAGGGCCGAGTCCGCCAGGAAGCGCACCATCCACGGCAGCAACAGGACCAGGTACTCCCAGGGCTCGGGCACCCGGTCGCCCTCCCCGGGCAGGCCCGTGTTCCGGCCCAGGTCCACGGTCCACGGCACCCAGTGGTCCCCGACCTGCTCCGCCCAGGAGATGTTGGTGTGGGGCTCGAAGGCCTCCGCCCAGGTGCTCAGCGGGCTGCCCGGGGGGCGCCCCAGCTCGCAGTAGCAGCGCCGCACCAGGTCGAAGGCGTTCTCGTAGAAGCCGCACCAGATGTGCAGGCCGTGCTCCTCGATGCGCCACCCCGCCGCCGGGTTCCGGCTGCTGGCGCCCTTGCCGCCGAGCCGCCAGCCCTGCTGGTAGACCGTGACCTGGTGGCGCGCCCGAAGCTCCGGGGTGGCTGTCAGCTCGAAGGCAGCAGACAGCCCCGCAATGCCACCCCCGAGGATGGCGATCCGCCTCTTCTCCGTGCTGGGCATCCTGGTCCCGCCAGGCAGGTGGCGCAGGGAACGGCCGAGTCTACCGCCAGCCAGTGTCCACGAGCTTTCTGAGACAGGGGACTACTCCTCCTTCTGACAGCTGAACGGCTGCAGCGAAGCGTCGCGGACGCCGTCGGAGCCCGGGGCGGGGACCTCCACGAAGCACCAGGACAGGCCGCCCTCGTCGTCGTGTTCCATGCGCAGGTACCCGTAGTCCGGGTCCACGTTGGCCTGGTTGGCGCCGGCGGTGCCGACCACCACGGCCGGCACCGGGGCGTCGTCGAATTCGATGCGCTCGTGCACGTGGCCGGCGAGCACGATGTCGGCGTCGCGCTCGGCGAGCAGGGCCAGCAGGTGCTGGGACTGGTCCTCGGCGGTCCAGCCGCCGCCGGTCAGGCCCGGGTAGGGCGGGTGGTGCATGCCGGCGATCAGCAGCTCGCGGTCCCCCTGGTCCAGCAGCTCCGGCAGGCGTCCCTGGACCGACGGCGCCAGGTCTCCGCTGGCGCTGTCGAGCAGGGTGATGTGGGCCTCGCAGGCCCCGAAGGCCATGGTTCCCGGGCCGAAGACCCGGTTGAAGCTGGCGTCGCTGGCGTTGTAGATGTCGTGGTTGCCGGGCACCACCGCCACCGGCACCGGGCTGGAGCGGAAGATGTCCAGGGCGGTCTCGAGCTCCGCGTCGAGGCTGTCCTCGGTCACGTCGCCCAGGAAGAGCATGCCCAGCAGCGGCCGACCGTCGCGCTCCGCCCGGTCCAGCTCCTCGTGCAGGGCGGCGATGGTCCTTCGGCCCTGGATGGGGTTGGTCTGGATGTCCCCGACCGCGGCGAGGGTGAAGCCGGTGTCGCAGAGGTCCTCTGGCAGCTGTCCTTCGATGACCTTGAGCCGGCCGACGTCGAGCTCCAGCACCCGGGAGAGCCCATAGGCCTCGACCTCGTCGTCGAAGGCCGGGATCCGCGGGTCGACGTTGTCCAGCTCGAGACGGACCGCCGTGGTGCCGCTGGATGGGCCGTGCAAGGAGAGGCGGAAGTCGCCCAGGGTGGCGACCCTCGCCTTCACCCTGCCGCCGTCACCTTCGTGGAGCACGCCGTGGGCGGTCCAGGACTCGGTGTCTTCCGTGGTGGGATCCTGGAAGCGCACCTCGACCCCGCTGCCTGTGATCAGGTGGGCGAGCTCGTTCTCCGCCGCGACCCGACACTCGGCCCGGTCGTAGGCGGGCTGGGCACACTCCGGGACCTCGCAGCTGATCAGGAGCAGGGCGTAGGTCGTCAGCGCCAGCCGTCTCACCCACCACGCTCCAGCCTGGGAGGGTTCACGCCGAGGGTCAGTCCGATGCCGCCGTTGTCCGCGATGGTGACGTGGAAGGCGGCCTGGAGGGACCAGCGCATCGAGGGCTTGCGGAAGCGCATGTCGTAGCGCACGTCGAGGGGACCGAGGAAGCCGATGGCCGCGCCACGGTTGAAGCCGACGCCGTCGAACCGGGTGTGGGTGTAGCGGACCCGTACCCGTCGTCGGAAGTCCCAGGCACCAGGCACCCAGTCCGGATCCGGCAGGTGGACCTCGTAGGCGGCCTGGCAGATCGCTGGCGCCAGCATGAAGGGGGCGGACTCCAGCTCGCCGTCTGCGTCGGACCAGGCCAGCTGGTCGAAGCGCGGGCCGGCCAGCGCCCAGAAGCGCTGGCGCTCCGACACCGCCCAACGGAGGCCGAGCATCGGCGCCAGGGCGATGCGACGGATGGTCTGGGGGTCGGTGTCGCCGGCGCCGTAGAGGTACTGGTCGTAGCGGACCTGGGCCTGGGCACGGACACGGAGCTGGAGGGTCTCGTGCACGGCCACCCGCATCTC
>CAYFPX010000005.1:34571-37866 GCA_964344945.1 uncultured Enterobacterales bacterium | reverse complement strand
GGCAGCCAGTCGAAGCCCCGGGTCTGCTCCTGGAGCGCGGTGTCGAAGCTGCCCTGGGGGCGCGGGTCCAGCTCCCGGGACCAGCCGAGATCGCCGAACACCTCGCCCGCCAGCACCAGCGTCGCCCGGGGCCCCAGGCGCAGCCGGGGCGTGAACGAGAGCGCGAGTCCGTAGGGAGCTTCCTCGCCCACGGTGGTGGAGCCGCCGAAGGTGGGGGTCAGCGCGACCGTGGGGGAGCTGGCCTCCCAGTCCAGGGCGGACTCGTCGTGGTAGACGCCAGCGAAGACACCGCCCAGAGCTGCCCCGGTGAAGGCCACCAGGCCTGCCCCGCCGATGATGGTCGCCACGTCGCCGGAGTTCCAGCTGTCGCCGAGGGTGAACCACCAGACGCTCGCCACCGCCATGCCGGTGCCGCCGGCTCGGCGCAGCCACTTGCGCCGGTAGGCCGTGTCGGTGCGGCGGAGTTCGACGAGGGAGGGAAGGTCGGCCGGTGCCCGGGTGGCCGGACCACCGCTGTCGGGCAGCTGCTCCTGGGCCTGCACGGGCTGTGACAGCCCCAGCTGCAGGGCCAGGAGGAGTGCACTCACCGGGAGCGGAGCTTCAGCACGAAGTGAGCGGTGAGCAGCGCCGTGGCGGCGGCAGACCCCACCGCGACCCCACCCTGGAGCAGGCGCTGGGTCCGCCAGTCTCCATCGAGCTCGGCGACCGGGTCGTCGACGTCGAGGCCCTGGTAGTGGCTCGGGTCCTGGGCCTTCACGCCGCGCCGGCTGTCGTGCACGAGGGCACCGGCGTAGCTGCCGCCTCCCAGCAGGCCGGCGACCAGCCCGCCCCAGAGCATCGGGTTGTCCCGGAGCAGCCGCACCTTGGTGGGCTCCGGCAGGCCGGTCTCGAGGGCGGGCGCCTCGCCGTCTTCCACAGGCCCGCTCCAGGCCCACAGGACCTCGGCCCCGACCGCGACCTGGACCAGGTGTGGACCCGGAGCCACCGCCACCGGCTGGGCCTCCTGGGCGTGGCCGTCCACGTAGAGCACGCCGTCATCGGGGATCGGCCAGACGCTCAGGTTCGCCGTGCCCGAGACCCCGGCGCTCGCCTCCTCCCAGGCCCGGCGCAGGTCCGGTCCGAGGCGGTCGTTGAACCAGCCGGGGTGCAGCGCCGCGGCCGCCGCGAGATCCGCCGCAAAGGCCCCCTGGGGATCGCCGTAGAAAGCGGCCCCCGCACGGGCCTGGTAGAGGGTCGCCAGGTCCTCGGGGTCCGCGACCCGGGGGAGGCAGTCGAGCTTCGCCAGCGCCCCGTCGGCCACGGTGCGAGCAAAGGCCAGCTCGTCGTCGGTGAGGGCGCGCACGGCGTCGTCGGCGGCGACGTCGAGGTCCACCTCGGGACAGGGCTGGAGCAGGTCTTGGGCGGTGGCGGTACCCACCAGGAGGAGCATCACTGTGGCAGGCATCGGGCGCCCTTCTGCACGAATTTCAGCTTGGAGGTGGAGACCGTGAGCTCGACCTGGCAAGTGGTCTGCCAACCCGGTCCTTCGAACCGGGCCGTGTAGAGCCCCACGGGCAGGGTCACCGAGTCTCCCACCCGGACGGTCCTGTCGCCCAGCCGCACCGAGCCCTCCCGGGGATCGGCCAGCACCTTGACCGTGGTCTCGACCACCGGCTCGGGCTCGGGCTCCGGGGTCGCGACCTCTGCCGGACGCTCGTCGATGACCACGACGTGCGGCTCGTGGCCGGTGATGGGATCGCCCTCCGACGCCGGCTGAGGGGGGGCCTCGAGGGTCTGGACCTCCGCAGCCGCCGTGGGCTCTGGGTCCGGCTCGGTGGACGGTGCAGCGCGCTCTCGGACGGGCTCGCGGGGCGTGGTCCGCTTCGTCTCCGGGGCCGGCGCGGGCGCCGGGTCGGTCTCGGCCGCCGGCGGCTCCTCGGCCGCGACCGGAGCCAACTCGACAGCGGCCGGCGCGGGCTGCACCACCGGACCGCTCGTGCCCGGGTCCGCGGGCTCACCGCGCCCGAACCACCAGGCCGCCGGCCCGGCGCCGAGCACCAGCACCAGCGCTCCCATCAGCCAGGGCGAGCTCCCCGCGGTGGGATCCGGCAGCGCGGTGGCCGTGGGCATCGGCTCCAGTCCGTCCTCCGCGGCCGCTTCGACCGCCTCGGTGCCCAGCTCGGCCAGGGCGGCGGCGGGGACTCGGGGCTCGGCGGAGGTCTCGTCAGGCAGGTAGAGCTCGGCGAAGGTGTCGTTCGACTGCGGCGCGAGGCCCGTGTAGACCGTGCCGGTCATCGACTCGGCGTCCGGATCGGTCGCCAGGGTCTGGAGCCGGCGGTCCCGCAGCCGGGGCACCTCCTGGCGGGCGAACCGCCGCAGGCTCGGCCCCCGCGCCTCGTCGGCCAGGGCGCTGAGCCCCTCCACGACCATCGCCGCCGTGCAGCGCTCGTGGGGCTCGAAGGCCAGCATGTCCCGGACCAGGCCGATGAA
Organism: uncultured Enterobacterales bacterium; assembly: GCA_964344945.1. GTDB lineage: Bacteria > Myxococcota_A > UBA796 > UBA796 > CAJQPC01 > CAYFPX01. The sequence continues at coordinate 35,397 of CAYFPX010000005.1, read as the reverse complement.
GGACCGACCCTCCTTGCCCATGTGCCCCTTGAGGACAGCGAGCCGCCGCTCCAGGTGCTCCTCGAAGGCCGTGCGCTCCAGGGGCAGCCGCTCCATCGGCCGGGCCGTCACCAGCTCCCAGAGAGTCACCCCGAGGGAGAAGACATCGGACTCGGCCCCGGCCTCGCCGTAGAGCCAGCGCTCGGGGGCCATGTACCGACCGGTGCCGAACTGGGCGGAGCCGGTCGCAGCCTCGCGCTCGACCTCGCCCCGGGCGATGCCGAAGTCCATCACCTTCACCGCGCCGCCGGCGGAGACCAGCACGTTGGGGGGCTTGATGTCCCGGTGCACCACCCGCAAGGGCTCGCCGGAGGTCGGGGAGAGGCTGTGCCAGGCGGCGTCGAGGGCGGCCGCGACCTGCTCGCCGATCTGGGCGACCACGCGCAGGGGCAGCCCTCGATCCGGCTCACCAGACTGCGCCAGGGTGCCGGCGTCGACGCCCTCGACGTACTCCATGAGCACCGCGGAGCGACCGCCGATCCGGGTGAGGCCATGGATGCGCACCACGTTGTCGTGGTTCAGCGCGGACATCAGCCGTGCTTCGTCCCGTGCCCGGGCCGCGATCTCGGAGTCCGCTGCCCAGCGCTCGTGCAGCAGCTTGACCGCGAGCCGCTGCCGCGTCGTGGTGTGCTCGCAAAGGTAGACGGCCCCGAACGCCCCGCGACCGAGCAGCTCCAGCGCGCGGTAGCGGTCGTTGATGCGATGGCCGCGCGGCAGGTTGCGGGCGTCGAAGGCCAGCGCGTCGACGTCGATCGTCGGGACCTCGTCCGTCGGGCAGCGTTCCAAG
>CAYFPX010000005.1:28869-34561 GCA_964344945.1 uncultured Enterobacterales bacterium | reverse complement strand
GCCTGCCATGTGGGGAGTCTACCCGGGTCAGAACGCCTGCGTCCCGCGCAGATACACCTGGAGCTCCGCACCCTCCGAAATCCCGGTGGTCCACACCGGCCGAGCCAGGGTGAGGGTCAAGAGACCGGGCCTGGCACCGAACCAGTCACCGGCGATGCCGAGGCCCGCGGTCCAGCCCACCGCGGCGGCCCCCTCTCCGGGGCCCGCCACGGTCCCGTCGCGCACCAACCCGCCGACCCAGCCCCCTTCGATCCCCCCGGACAGCTGCAGCTCGGTCAGCCAGATCAGCGGCAGCCAGAGGCTCGCGTTCCGAATCGGCGCCCAGCGCCACTCCGCCATCGCCACCGCCTGGTTGCTACCCACCACCTGTCCCGCGGGCACCCCCCGCAGGGTCGCATCACCCCCCAGGCTGAAGAGCCGGTGCTCGACCGCGCCCAGCGCCACACCGGCACGCCCCCGGCAGGCCAGCGCGTGCCTCGGGTGGGGCGACCAGAGCCAGGTCCCTCCCCCCCGCAGGGCGCCCCACCACAGGTCCCCGCCCGGCACCAGGCCACCGTCCACCCCGGCCCAGATCCGGTGCCCCGAGGTGGGGAAGAACCAGTCCACGCGGGTGTCCCAGGCGTAGCCCAGCCCGCCGCCGACAGCGACGCGCCCCCCCCGGGTGGGCCGAAAGGCCTCGCTGAGCAGCGCCGAGCCCCCCGAGAGCCAGAAGCCGTGGGTCCGAAAGCGCCGGTCCTTCAGAGGCCCGAAGGCCCGCCGCCAGGTGAGCCGGGCGCCCAGCAGGTTGCGCTCGTCGGTGTACGAGACCGCCTGGAAGGCGTTGCGGGTGTCGTAGCGCCGTCGCAGGTGGACCCAGGCCAGGCCCGTGAAGCTGCGCTGGGTGAGGTTGAGGTGGTACAGCGCCGCCGCGACCGTCGCCGTCCAGCGGGTGGGCCAGGTGTCGAAGGCGGTCTCGGTCTGGGCCAGGTGACGGTCCGGATCGAGGGCGACCCGGCCCGGCCGGTCCTCCAGGGTCCAGGTCGCCTCCCCCGGGCCGGGGCCGGTCTGCCAGAGCCGCCGCTCCCCGTCGATGACCACCACCACGGGCTGGCTCGCCGCACCGGCCTCGGCCTCTCGGGCCACGTCCACCCGCCAGCCCTCCGCAGCCCGCCGCACCGACAGCTGCAGATCCTGCTTCGGCAGCGGCTCCGCCCAGGCTCGCGCCAGGCCGGGGTCCAGGCCCTGGGCGGCGAGGGCCGTGCCCAGGCCCTCCCCCAGCCGCAGCAGCGCGGCCACGTCGCCGGCGGTGCCCGGTCCCCCCAGATCGTCGAGCCACGCCGACACCACCTGGGCCGGCACCGGCGCCCGGTAGAGCTCCGCCAGGTCGTCCTGGAGGGGATCGGTGGGGTGCACCTCGTCGAAGAGCTCCCCGACGAAGGCCGTGCGGCCGTCGGACAGCACCAGGTCCACCCAGGGGATGAAGCGCCCGAAGCGCAGCCAGGCGGTGGGGCTGCCGGCGCCGTCCCGGGCCCCATAGGCACGGGCCAGCGGCTCGGCCGCCAGGGCACGCAGCCAGGGGTCCGCCAGCGGCAGGGTCGCCGTCAGCAGGCCGCGGGCCACCGGGAGCCGGTGGTAGCGGGGGAGGGGCCGTGTCAGCCGGAAGGCGCGGTCGGAGAGGAACACCAGCCCCGGCGCCGTGCGCACGAGGCGCCGGAACATCGGCGCCTCCACCACCACGACCCGCCCCGCGCGATCGGGGCCCAGGGCCCTGGCGAAGACCTGGGACAACTCCTGGTCGCGCAGCTCACGGGTGCGGCCGTCCTGGAGCAGCACGACGCGCGCTCCGGGGGGCCCGAGCTCGGTGAGTCGCCCATCGCCCAGCACCGCCAGCGCGACACGCTCCGCTTCGCCCTGCCACCGCAGCGTGCCCGCTCCGGCGCGGTCGTTCAGCGCCCCCACCGCCCCGTCGGGCAGCTCGACACGCACGTCCCAGCGCACCTGGGGCAGCGCTCCGTCCTCGGTGACCGGCTGGGGCAGCCACCCGCCGTTGGCCCACAGCCCCCGGCCCGGCAGGGCCCCCAGCGCGCCGTACCGCCGCGGCAGGGTCGCCGCAAAAGTCCAGCTGTCCGGACCGGCCTCCCGCCAGACCACCGCCCCCCCGTCCGGCGCGCCCGGGTAGGTGCGGAAGGTGGTCAGGTCGTCGGCGGGCTCGGGCAGCCGGGCGAGCGGATCGGTGAGCGTCACCGGGCCGATGGCGGCCAGGGTGCCCTCGATCCGTGTCAGGTCCTCGGACACCCTTGCCCGCACGGTCAGCTCGACCGCGCCGGCCTCGGTGGATAGCGCCAGAGCCAGCAGGAGGAGCCCACCGTGCACCGCTACGGCCACCGCGGCGGCGTGCCCCAGGCGGGCGAGAACACGCTGGCCAGCATCGAGGCCGCGGCGGAGGCCGGCTACGACGGCGTGGAGCTGGATGTCTCCCGGGCCGGGGACGGGGTCCTGGTGCTGTGGCACGACCGCACCGTTCGGGTTGGGAGCGTGGACCGCCCCCTGGACCAGGTCCCGTCCAGGGCGCTGCCGGGCGTGGCATCCCTGCACGAGGCCATACCCCTGCTGGTCTCCCTGGGCCTGCGCACGAACCTGGACCTCAAGCTCCGGGATCCCTTCGACCTCGCCCTGGCCGACGAGGCCCTGGCCGCACTCGCGCCCCTGCGGGGTCGGTGCCTGGTGTCGAGCTTCGACCCGCGACTGCTGCGTCACGCCGCCACGGTGGACCCCACCGTGCCCCGGGGCATCGCCTGGGCCCCCGACCTCCCCTGGACCCTGCGCTCGCCCGGCCTCTGGCGATGGTCCCGGGCGACCGGCGTGCACGCCCGCCACGACGCCATCGACGCAGCCCTGGTCCAGCGAGCCGCGGCTCTGGGCCTCGCCATCACCGCCTGGAACGTGCGCGACGCCGCTCCCCTGCCCCGGCTCGCCGCGCTCGGCGTGAAGGCGGTGATCGCCGAGGGGCTCCAGGACCCCGATCAGAAGACCAGGCCCAGCCCCGTGTTCACCGACGCCGCGACCCCCAGCACGTAGGTCGCCGAGAGCTGGAAGCTCACGCCGCCGCTCTGCAGGTGGAAGCCCCCGGCCAGCTGCCAGAGGTTCAGGGGCGGCTCGTAGTAGTCGGAGGTGCGGAAGCCCGACATCGGCGCCAGGTTCAGGGCGGCCTGTTCCTCGGCGGTGAGCCCGGGCGCGGCGTGGATGGTCAGGCGGGTGGCGCCCACGTAGGGGGAGAAGCGGGCGGTGTTGACGCCCACCACCGAGCCGAAGGGCAGGGTGTACCCGAGCATCGCGCCAAGGTCCATCACGCCCAGCTCCAGCTCGTCGTTGCCGGTGTAGCCGGTGTAGCCACCTTGCAGGATCAGGTCGGGCAGGCGCTTGTAGCCCTCGACAGGCGCGAAGCGCAGGTGGCCGCCGACCACCGACTGGCTCGTGAGCCCGACCACCCCGAGCTCGAGGGAGAGCTCCAGCGAGCCCGGAAGGCCCTTGCGGGCTTCGAGCCGCGGGATCCAGACCGCGCGGTCCGGGTCGCCGTCGGCGTGCAGCAGCTCCCAGCTGCTTGGGGTGGTGCCCCCGCTCGCGGAGTCGATGAAGGTCACCCCGTGGCCCAGCGAGAGCTCGAACCCGTTCACCCCCAGGGTCGACGCCGGCGCCAGGGGCTTCCAGGCCACGGCGGCGCCGAGCTCCAGCACCACGTCGTAGTAGGCCCCGTAGGCCACCGCGTTGTCCGTGGCCGGGTCCAGGGTGGAGAAGGTCACGTCGTTCGGGTAGGCCGCCGTGGCCGTGCCGATCCCGATGACCATCCACAGTGCTGGCATCCCATGCCCTCCGCTGGGCCAGCATGCTACCCGACGCGGGCCAGCGAGTCAGCGAGCGGGCTCACTCCGGGGGGTCCACGGGGGTCGCCCAGTCGAGGTAGGACTGGATGCGCTGGAGCTCGCTGGCCAGGTGCCGCTCCAGCCGGGGGGCGTCGACCTGGCCGTGGAGATCGTCCAGCTCCAGGGGGTCGGCGGTCAGGTCGTAGAGCCGCGTGGTGCCGTGCCAGTCGTAGTAGAGGCGCCAACCCTCGGAGTCGACGGTGTTGAGGGGGCCGGTGGGGATGCCTGGCGGCCCGAAGAACGCGTGCCTGGGTGCGCGCTCGGATCGACGACCAGGGGCCACGCCCAGGACGCCGTCGGGCTCGGCCACCCCGAGCACCTCGAGGGCGGCCGGGACCAGGTCCTGGTGGAGGGTCGGTCCAGCCCAGCTGCCACCGGTCAGGGTGCGCGCCCAGAAAGCGCCGAGCGCGGCGGCCTCCTCGCCGTAGAGATCCTGGTAGTGGAACAGGGCTTCGTGGTCGAAGAGCTGCTCGCCGTGGTCGGTCCACAGGACCACCAGGGTGTCGTCGAGGGCGCCGGCCTCGTCGAGACCGCGCCACAGCCGGCCGAGCTCGTCGTCGAAGTAGCGGACCTCGGCGTCGTAGAGGCCGTGGAGCCAGGCGAGCGCGTTGGCGCGGCTGGCCTCGTCCAGGTCCGGCCAGTCGGCCTCCAGGTTGTCCACCCCGGCCTGGTTGCCCAGCTGGTAGCCGGCGGGCTCCAGCCCCTCGAGACCGACCTCCCAGGCCGCATCGGCCTGCCAGGGGAAGTGGGGGTCCCGGTAGTGCACGTGCAGGAACCAGGGGGCGCCGGCGACCAGCAGGGGCTCCGACGCGGCGAGCGCCAGGTCGGTCACCCGAGCGGCGACCGCGTCCTCTTCGAGCACGCTGGTGGCGAAGCCACCGCCGGGGGGGTTCCTGTCCGAGAGGAAGCGGGAGGTGCTCACCAGGCTGGTCTCGAAGCCGACCGCGGCCAGCCAGTGTGGCAGGCCGGCGAGGTCCTCCGGCGGCACGGTGGCCCGGTCCTCGTAGTCCTCGGGCCGGTTGCCGACGGGCTCGAAGCCCAGATCCACCGGAGACTGCCCCGTGAGCGCACACACCACGGAGCTGTAGGTCCAGTTCGAGCAGCTGCGGTGATCGTCGAGCACGAAGGACTCGGCGAGCACGCTGTCGAGGAAGGGGGTCCGGTCGCCGCCCCCGTGGTGCCCCACCTTGTCACGGCGCAGGGTGTCCACGCTGATCATCAGCAGGTTGCGAGGAGCGGGCCCGCTGAGCACCAGGGCCGAAGGCCCGGGGTCCGTGGGCCCGGTGGCGGTGTCGTCGGTCGCAGGCCGCGTACCGACGGTGGAGGCGGTGTCCTCGGACGGGGTCGTGGCGGCGCTGTCTGGCGTGCCGGAGCCGCTGCAGGCGAGCCCGAACACCCCCCCCAGCACCCAGGGGCTCACCCACCCACCCGGGTCATCACGCCCTCGAACGGCGACCCGCCCTCGACGGTGCAGCCATGGCCCTCGCGCTTGCCGCTGACCATGAGGCGGATGGCGCTGGCCAGGTCGTGGTCGCTGGCGCCGGCCCGCAGCGTGTCGCGCAGCGACGGGGTCCGGTCGTCGGACAGGCAGGTCCGCAGGTGGCCGTCGGCCATGAGCCGCAGGCGGTTGCAGCGGCTGCAGAAGCTCTCGGACAGGGGCGAGATGAAGCCGACCTTGAGCCCGGTCTCCTGGACCTGCCACACCACCGCCGGCCCCCCACCGACGTCCCGGTCGACGGGGGCGAGGGTGTAGCGGGTGCTCGCCGTGAGGGCCACGCGCAGGTCGGGCAGGG
>CAYFPX010000005.1:21394-28859 GCA_964344945.1 uncultured Enterobacterales bacterium | reverse complement strand
GTGTAGCGGGTGCCCAGGCGTCGGCGCAGCTCCCGGGCAGGCACGCACTTGTGCCAGCGGGCCTCGAAGGGCATGTACTCGATGAACCGCAGGTGGAAGGCGCCGGGGTGCCGGCTGAAGTGTTCCACCATCGGCAGGAGCTCGTGGTCGTTCTCTCCGGCCAGCACCACCGCGTTGATCTTGATCGGCACGAGCCCGGCCAGGCGAGCGGCTTCGATGCCCTCGAGGACGTGGGAGAGGTCCCCCCCCCGGGTGAGGCGGGAGAAGGTCTCGGGCACCAGGGTGTCCAGGCTCACGTTGATGCGGGTGAGACCCGCCGCGGCGAGGCGAGCCGCGACCGGCGCGAGCCTCACGGCATTCGTGGTCAGCGCCAGGTCCGTGACCCCCGGGATGCGCCCCAGAGCCTCGACCAGCTCCGGGAAGTTCCGCCGCGCCGTCGGTTCCCCGCCGGTGAGGCGGATGTGGGTCACGCCCAGACCGGCGAAGACCCCGACCAGCCGCTCGATCTCCTCGAAGGTCAGGACTTCGCTCCGCGGCATCCAGTCCATGCCCTCGGCCGGCATGCAGTAGGCGCAGCGCAGGTTGCAGCGATCGGTGACCGAGACGCGCAGGTAGGTGTGGACCCGCCCGAACGAGTCGGTGAGCGGTGCGAGCGGCTGCGCGATCATCTCCGAAGCCTACTGGGGCGGCAGGGCCTCTGCCACCGCCTCGGCGACCTGGGTGAAGGCCGCGCCGCCGTCGCCTTCGGCCAGCACGATCGGGGCGCCGTGGTCTCCCGCCTCGCGGATGCGGCCGTCCAGGGGCACCTGGGCGAGCAGGGGCACGTCCTCGGCCTCGGCCAGCCGCTTCGCCCCGCCGTCGCCGAAGGGGTGCATGCGCTGGCCACCGGGCAGCTCCAGCCAGGCCATGTTCTCCACCACGCCCAGGATGGGCACGTCGAGCTTGCGGAACATCTCCATGCCGCGCCGGGCGTCCAGGAGCGCGACGTCCTGGGGGGTGGACACGATGACCCCACCTGCGATGGGCGTGGCCTGGATCATGGTGAGCTGGGCGTCGCCGGTGCCCGGCGGCAGGTCCACGATCAGGTAGTCGAGCGGGGCCCACTTCACCTGCTGCAGGAACTGCCGCACCACGCCCATGACCATCGGACCGCGCCAGATCACAGGCTCCCGCTCGTCGACCAGGAAGCCGATGCTCATGCACTTCACGCCGTAGGCGAACAGAGGCACGATGCGCTGGCTGTTGTCGGACATCACCTGGCCGTTGACGTTCATCATCAGCGGCAGGGAGGGGCCGTAGATGTCGGCGTCCATCAGCCCGACCCGGTGGCCCGCCTGGGCGCAGGCGAGGTTGGTCGCGACGGTGCTCTTGCCCACCCCGCCCTTGCCGCTGGCGACCGCGATGATGTGGGCGACGCCCTCGGGCTTCTGCTTCTGGATCGGCCCGCCGTGGGGCTGCATGCCGCCGCCGGCGTTCATGCCGCGGACCGGCTCCGTGGGCGGGGGCTGTGGTGGCGGTGGGGCGGCGGCCGCCTTGTTGCCCGCGATGCGCACGTTGCAGATCACGGCACCGCTGTACCCGAGCCCCTCGAGGTTCAGGGCGATCGCCTCCTGGATCGCCACCCGGTCGGGCTGGGTGTGATCCCGGGAGAAGACCAGGGTGTACTTCAGGGAGCCCTGGTCCACGCGGGCTTCGGTGATCATGCCCGCGAGCCACACGCTGCGACCCGAGACGGGGTCGCGGACCTTGGTGGCGGCGGGCTCGAGCAGGGAGCGAGGGTCGACGTCGGCCATGGAGCCGGCGGTTAACGCGGGGGGGGCTCATCGGTCGTCGCGGGGCGCGGCAGTGGGCCTCGCGACGGCCGGCTCGGGGCGAAGGGTCTCGGCGCTGACGCGCCTCGACGGGTGTCGGGGATCGGTCCAGCGCCCGCTGTCGACGCGCCGGGGGACCCGCTGCCGGGGCTCTACCTCTGGGACCAGGCCAGCAGCAGCGAGGCCGTGACCTGGGAGGTCCGGCCCTGGTCCTGGGCCCGGGTGCCGTCCCAGCGGGTGACCCGGTCGCCGTCGCGGACGTAGATCATCTTGCCGTCTACGGCGAACAGGCGACCCTCGCCGGGGTAGTCGCGACCGGTGCGCTCCTCGGCGGTGCGTCCCAAGCGACCGGCGTGCACCAGCACGCCGCCCTTCTCAGCGGCCACCAGCCCGGCGCCGCTCGGCTGGCGGTGCAGGGCGACCACCTCGCCCTGGCCGACCAGCAGGACCTGGGCGTCGGGGCGACGCAGGTCGGGCCAGCCGAGGGCCGCGTACGGACCCTGGGGAAGCGCCACGCGGGCCTGCTCGCCCGCGCTCTCCAGGACCTGGTTGGCCGCGGCGATGCCGGTCAAGGTCTCGGGCAAGGCCAGGCGCTCGCCGCGCACCAGGGTGCCGCCGAGCTCCGCCAGGGTGGCGAACCAGCCCTCCAGAGGTTCGGGCTCCTCGGGCTCCGGCGCGGCCGGGGTCCGGGTCTGACTCAGGTGCAGGCCGCCCTCCTGACGAGGGCCGTCGCTCTCCTCCGTCGCCTCCGCCTGCGCTTCCTTGCCCAGCTCGTAGACCAGGTGGGCCAGCTCGGGGCCGATCAGCCTCGACGCCGCCAGCTCACACGCCCGGGGCGAGCCCGGCACGGCGAAGACCAGGGTCTCGCCACAGAGGCCGCCGATCGCCCGCGACAGCATCGCAGCCGCACCGACCTGCTCGAAGCTGAGCATGCGGAAGAGCTCGCCGAAGCCCGGCAGGACCCGGTCCAGCAGAGGGGTCACGGCCTCGATGGTGCCGTCGCGCCGGCTGATCCCGGTCCCGCCGGTCAAGACCACGGCGTCCAGGCCGTCGTCGTCGGCCCAGCCCCGGAGAGCGCCCGCGATGCGCGCGGGGTCGTCGGGCAGGATGCAGCGGTCCACCACCTGGTGGCCGGCCTGCTCCAGCACGCGGGCGAGCACGGGGCCGCCCTTGTCGGTCTCCAGGGTCCGGGTGCTGGAGACGGTGGCGATCTGGACGCGAGCGGGACGGGAGCGCTTGTTGCGGTGGGCGTGTGCCATGGGCGGAGTCTATGTCAGGTCGCCGAGGCGATTCACGTTGGCCAGGGCGGCCGGGTCCAGCGCCACGCTCACGGCGTCCTGGGCGATCCGGCGGGCCGGATCCCCAGCGTCGCGCCAGGCGCGCACGCGGGGGGCCCACGCCCCCGGCAGCCAGGCCAGGAGCGGCTGGCCCTGGGCGGCCCGCGGGGCGTCTCCGGCGCACAAGGTGGCCACCTCCTCGGCCGTGAGCCAGGGCAGGTCGCAGGGGGCGATCAGGGCGCGACCAGCGGGGCCGACCGCCTCCAGGGCCGCCAGCACCCCGCTGAGCGCATGCACAGGCCCCGGCGGCTCCACCAGCACGGGCACACCCAGGTCCGCGAGGCCATCGTCCCGCGCCACGAGCACCACCGGCAGGCCGCCGCTGCCCAGGGCCCTGGCCACCCGCAGCGCCATCGGCTCCCCGCCGACCGCGTGGCGGGCCTTGTCCGTGCCGAACCGCCGGGACCGCCCGCCGGCGAGCACGAAGGCGCCGTCGGTCACCAGCCGTAGCCGGGGCTCGTGCCGTGGGCCCAGCCCCAGCGCAGCACCTGGACCCGCACGGGATCCCCAGGCTGCTGGTGGGCGGCCTCGACCGGGATCAGGGTGAGGGCGTCCCCGAGCACCATGGAGCTCAGCGCCCCCGAGGACTGGGTCGCGGTCGGGGTCGCCAGGAGGCGCTCTCCGTCCCGGCGCAGCGACACCCGCGCCAGGAGCGCTCGCCCGGGCCGCTTGCGGATCGGCGCGGTCAGCTCCGCGGTGAGCACCGGCAGGAAGGGCCGAGGATCGCCCAGCATCTGCCGCACCACCGGCCGCACGAACTGCAGGAAGTTCACCATGCAGCTCACGGGGTTGCCCGGCAGCCCGAACCCCGGCCGCCCGCCGATGGACCCGAAGGCCAGGGGCTTGCCGGGCTTGATGGCGACCTTCCAGAAGTCCAGGGTCGCGCCGTCGTCGGTGAAGGCGTCCTTCACGTAGTCGAAGTCCCCCATCGACACCCCGCCGGTGGTCAACACCAGGTCCGCCCGCAGGCAGCGGGCCAGGGCGTGCTTCAGCCCTTCGGGGTCGTCGGGGGCGATGCCGCAGTGCCAGGCCTCGGCGCCGGCCTCACGGGCCAGACCGAGGAGGCAGTGGGTGTTGGAGGAGTGGATCTGCCCGGGGCCCAGGGGCCAGCCCGCCTCGACCACCTCGTCGCCGGTGGACAGCACTGCGAGCACCGGGCGCTGGCCCACGCGCACCGACGGCAGCCCCAGGGCCGAGAGCATGCCCACCTCGGCCGGACCGAGGGTCGTGCCCCGGGCCAGGATGCGCTCGCCGAGGGCCACGTCGTTGCCGCGGTCGCGCACGTTGTCGTGCACCTCGGCGCCAGCGCGGATCTCCACCAGGCCGTCAGCGCCGCCGTCGGTGCGCTCGACCATCACCACGGCGTCCGCGCCCTCTGGCATCGGTGCCCCGGTCATGATCCGGCTGCAGGTCCCGGGCCCCACGGCCAGGGAAGGGACCTGGCCGGCGCCGATGGTCTCCAGCACCCGCAGCTTCACCGGCGGCGAGGCCAGGTCGGCCGCCCGCACAGCGAAGCCGTCCATGGCCGAGTTGTCCCAGGGCGGGATGTGCAGCGGCGAGTGGACGTCCTCGGCCAGCACCCGGCCGTAGGCGAGGTCGAGTGAGACGCGCTCCCAGGGCATCGGCGTCACCGCCGTGAGGCACCGCTCGAGCGCCTCCGTGGCCGTCAGCATCAGAGGCTCCGGATGCGCAGGGTCTGACCCGGGTGGATGATCGTGGAGCTCAGGTCGTTCCACTCCTGGATGTCCGCCACGGTCACCCCGTGGCGCCGGGCGATGGTGCCCAGGTTGTCGCCGGCCTGGACCGTGTAGCTCCGCCAGCCCCGGGACGAGGTGTAGATCTGCAGGGTCTGACCCACCTGGAGCCCCCGGGCGTCGCCGATGCTGTTCCAGGACATCAGCTCCTCGGTGCTGACCCCGTGCTCGCCGGCGATCTCGCTGAGGGTGTCCCCGCGCTTGACCGTGTAGCGCAGCGCGACCTTCTGCTCCGGCTTGCCGCCCTTCACCGACAGGACCTGTCCCGGGCGGATCGCGTCCGGGTCCGAGAGCCCGTTCCAGGCGACCAGCTGGTCCACGCCGACGCCGTAGCGGTGCGCGATGCCCGAGAGGTTCTCGCCCCGGCTGACCGTGTGCTGGGTGACCGGCGCCGCCGCCTCGGGCGGAACCTGGCCGTGCAGCGGGATCACCAGCTCCATGCCCACGTAGATCCGGTCGGGGTCGGCGATCTTGTTGAAGTGGGTGATCGCCTCGACCGAGACCTCGTAGCGACGGGCGATGGCGCCGAGGCTCTCCCCCCGGGCCACTCGGTGGCGGGTGTAGCTCACCCGCTCGGCGGCCGGGACCTTCGCCAGGGCCGCGGCGAAGGCCCCGGCGGTGCCCGCGGGCAGGCGGACCTCGGTGGTGCCATCGGGGGGTGTGGCTCCACGAAGCAGGCTCGGGTTCAGGGCCTCGATCGCCTCGACCTCGACCCCTGCGCAGCGGGCGAGCACGTCCAGGGTGACCGAGCCCCTCACGGACCGGGTGTCGTAGGTCAGGGGGGGCTCTGGCTCGACCGCGAAGCCGTAGCGGTCCGGGTGCTTGCCGATGATCGCGGCGGCCAGCAGCTTGGGCACGTAGTTGCGCGTCTCGGCGGGCAGCGCCGAGGAGAGGACCCAGAAGTCCTCGGAGCCGGTCTTGCGAGCGGCCCGCGTCACCCGACCGGGGCCGGCGTTGTAGGCGGCCCAGGCGAGGTACCAGTCGCCGAACTGGGCGTGGAGATCCTCGAGGTAGGCGGCCGCGGCGACGGAGGCCTTCGCCGGATCCCGCCGCTCGTCGACCCAGTAGTCGATCCGCAGTCCATAGCGGCGGCCGGTGGGAGCGATGAACTGCCAGAGCCCCACCGCCGAGGCGTGGGAGCGGGCCTGGGTGTTGAAGCCCGACTCGATCATCGAGAGGTAGATCAGATCGGCCGGCAGGCCGGCCTCGGCGAGGACGCGATGCTCCAGCGTGACGTACCGCCCGGACCGGTCCAGGTACCGACCGAAGTAGCCCCGGCCCCGCCCGAGGAAGTAGCCCATCCACTTCTCGACCTCGCTGTTCATCACCACCGGGATGTCGAAGTCCGCCGGATCGAAGGGCTGGCTCGGTGGGGGCGCGCCGGTGAGCAGGGTCAGGGGGTCCAGGTAGATCGCCGGATCCGGCTCGACCGGCACCGGACCCGCGCCCAGGAAGCGCAGCGCAGCGAAGTGCTCGTCGGCCAGCTCCTCGGACTCGGCCAGGCCTTCGGGGGTCGGCAAGGTGCCGGTGCCGGACTCCACGAAGTCCCAGAGGCTGCCCTCCGTCGGCTCCTCGGCCGGACGCTCCCCGGCGCCCTGGAGGTCCTCTGCCCGGGCCGGGACGGCGATCAGCACGGCGAGCAGCCACCAGGAGCGCGGGAGTCCCATCCACACCAGGGTAACCCTCCGCTGGATGTCCCCCCGTGCAGCGGGGTACGGGGGCGCCATGGGCCGCGTCCTGGTCGCCACCGACGATGACTCCCTGCGCGAAGACCTGATCGGGCTCTGGGCCGAGGCGGGTCTGCCCGCGCTGTCCGCGGCCTCCTGGCCGGGCCTGGTGGGCGGTCTGGCCGCGCCGGACTGCGCTCTGGCCGTGGTCGACGCCCGCCTTCCCGAGCTGGACCCGGAGCTGCTGGTGCGGCTGGCAGCCTCGCTGGCCCACGGGCCACACCTGCGGGCGATCCGCGGTGAGCTGCCCGGGGTCCAGGCCGCTCCGGCGCGACACCAGGACCTGGTGCGCCTCGCACGGCGCCGGACCCGGCTGGGGCTGGGGGCCGAGCTGCGCAAGGAGCTCCGGCTCCTGGGGGCGGGGGGCGACACCTTCCGGGTGCTGGGTCGGCTGGCCGCGGCGGCGTTCCCGACCCTGGTCCTGGGCGAGCGCGGCTCCGGCAAGGAGCGGCTGGCCCGGGCGCTCCACCGCGTCTCCGGAGATCCGGGGCCCTTCGTGGTGCTCGACGACACGGACCTCGCGGCGCCGCTGCCAACCGGCGCCGCGGGCACCGCCTACTTCGACACCGTGGCCGAGCGGGACCCGGAGACCGTCGCCGCCGCGGCCGCCCGCATCACCGCCGCGGGCTGGCGCCTGACCGCGGGCAGTCGCCGCGCAGCCCCGGACGTCACCGAGCGAGGCACCTGGAACCTGCTCCACCTGACGCCGCTGCGGGAGCGCCCCGAAGAGCTGCGTACCCTGGCCCGCCTGTACCTGGATCGCTACCGCCGGCGCCTGGGGCTGCCCCGCCGACGCTTCCACAAGAGCCTCTGGGCCCTGGTCCTGTCCTACCGCT
>CAYFPX010000005.1:6513-21379 GCA_964344945.1 uncultured Enterobacterales bacterium | reverse complement strand
CACGGGAGCTCGAGACCTTCGTGGTCCAGGCGCTGACCAGCACGCGCGAGCCCGTGGTCCGCGCCGAGGACCTGCCCGAGCCCGTCCGCCGGCTCGTCGATCCCGCCCCCGACGCGGCGGTGCTCGATCTCGCCGAGGCCTTCGAGGAGGTGGTCGAGGCCCGCCTCCGGGCGCTGGTCCAGCAGGTGGATCCCGACAGCGGCATCGCCATCCGCCGACTCGCGGTGGACGCGACGGAGCGAGCCCTGTACCGCCTCGCCCTGGCCCGGACCGGCGGCAACCAGCTGGCCGCCGCGCAGCTCCTCGGCATCGCCCGCAACACCCTGCGCAGCCGGGCGGCGTCTCTCGGGGTGCTGACCCGATGAGCCTGCCAGCCGGGCTCTACGGCATCGCCGACAGCGGCTTCGGGGACCCGATCGCCCTCGGCGAGGCCCTGCTCGCCGGCGGCGCCCGCGTGGTCCAGCTGCGCTGCAAGGGGTGGTCGGCGGAGCGGGTCGCACGGGCCGCCCGGGCGCTGGCGCCCCGGTGCCGAGCGGCCGGGGTGCCGATGATCCTCAACGACCACGTCGCGCTCGCGCACCTGGGCGCAGGCGTGCACCTGGGCCAGGGCGATGGGCCCGTCGACCGCTCGGTCCTGCCCCGGGGGTCCCTGGTGGGGCGCTCGACCCACGATCTGGACCAGCTCGCGGCGGCCATCGCCGAGGGCGTCGACTACGTGGGCTTCGGGCCCATCCACGGCACCCGGACCAAGCCGGACGCGCTCGCGCCACGAGGCGTCGAGGCCCTGGCCCGCGCGGTCGCCGCCTCGTCCGTGCCGGTGGTGGCCATCGGTGGCCTGGGTCCGGACACCCTGGACGCCGTGCGCGCCACGGGGGCACACGGCTGGGCGGTGATCTCGGCCATCCTCGCGGCGCCGGATCCGGTCGCCGCCGCCCGGGGCCTCAGCGCTTGAGGGCCACCGCCAGACCGTCCCCCACCGGGAGCCAGCCCGTCTCGAGCTGCGGATCGGCGCGTAGCCGGGCGTTGAAGGCCTGCAGGGCCAGGGTGCTGTCGTCGTCGGGGGCCGCGGGCCGGGCGGTCTTGCCGCCCCAGAGCACGTTGTCGGCGAGCACCAGACCGCCGCCGCGCAGGCGGGGGAGCGCCAGGTCCAGGGCCCGCAGGTAGTCCCGCTTGTTGCAGTCGATCAGCACCACGTCGAAGGCTCCCGCGAGGGCCTGGAAGACCTCGAACGCGTCGCCGAGCCGGTAGTCGATCCGCCCCCGGAGCACCGGGTCCTGGAAGTGGGCCTCGAAGGCCTCCTGCTCCCAGGCGTCCTTCTCGACGGCCACGACCATGCCCTGATCGCCCACCGCCCGGGCGAAGAACGCGGCGGAGTAGCCGAAGCCGCTGCCGAACTCGAAGACCCGCCGCCCCCCGATCAGCCGGGTGAGCAGGGTGAGCCAGTGACCCGAGGCGCGCCCGATGAGGGGGAAGCCGCGCCCGGCGGCGTACGCCTCGAGGCCGTCGAGCAGCGGGTCCTCCGCGGCCTCCAGCCGGGCGATGTAGGCCTGGACCTCGGGGTGGACGATGCCGGTGAAGCCGTCGCTGGGGTGGCTCATGGGGCGCTCCGGGCGGCAGGGGTAGCGCCGGTGAGCGCACGCAGCAAGGCGGCCGCCTTCCAGCGGGTCTCCTCCCACTCCCGGGCCGGATCCGAGTCGGCCACGATGCCCCCGCCGACGTGGACCCAGGCGGTGTCGCCCAGGAACGTGGCGGTGCGGATGGCCACGGACAGGCTGGCGTCGCCGCCCGACGAGAGCCAGCCGATGGCGCCATAGGACACGCCCCTCGGGACCGGCTCCAGCTCGCCCAGGATGGCCATCGCGCGCACCTTGGGCGCGCCGGTGACGCTGCCCGGGGGGAAGGCCGCGGCCAGCAGATCCACCGCGTCCCGCCCCGGGGCGAGCACGCCGCGGACCGCCTGGTCCGCGTGGTGCACGGTCGGGAGGGCGTAGACGCGGCGAGGCTCCGTGGCGATGGACCCGGGCACACAGACCCGGCCCAGATCGTTGCGCACGAGGTCCACGATCATGGTGAGCTCCGCGCGCTCCTTGGGGTCTGCCGCCAATTCCTGGGCCCAGGCGCGATCGCGCCCCGTGCCATCCCGGGGCCGGGTGCCCTTGATCGGCCGCGAGACCACCTGCCCGGCCCTCAGCGCCACGAAGCCCTCGGGGGAGTTCGACAGGATCGCCCCCCCCGGCACGGCCACGTACGCACCGTGGTCCGCCGGCGACTGTCGCCGCAGACGCAGGTACGCCGACGCCGGTTCGCCGACGCCGCCCAGGGCGAAGCGCCGGGCCAGGTTCACCTGGTAGCAGTCTCCGGCCCGAATCCAGTCCTGGATCCGCCGCACGGCGCGCTGGAAGGCGAGCGGCCGATCCGGCGCCAGCAGCTGGCCCGCCGCCGCGGGCAGCGCCGGGGGTTCGCCCGCGACGGCGGCCAGTCGCGCCTCGGCCTCCTCCACGAAGGACCGGGTGCCCGCCGCCACCCAGGCCCGCTCGTCGCGCCGGTAGTGCAGTCCCCCCTCGACCGGTCGCAGTCCCACCTCCGGCAGCAGGGCCCCCGGGGCTGGCGTCGGCATGGCCTCCAGCTGCCGTCCGGCCTCGTAGGCCAGGTACCCGATGAGCCCTCCGGCGAAGAGTCCCCGCGGCGAGGAGCGCCGCGGCCCCAGGGCATCACGCACGCGCTCCGGCCAGCCCGCTCCCGACGCCACCGGCGCCCCACCCCCCCAGCTGAAGAGGTGGTCCGATCGATCCGCTCCGTCGAGCCAGACCAGATCCGCCGTGGATCGATGCGCCCAGAAGAACGCCTCGGGGGACGGCCCCTGGCCTGTGGTCAGGGTTCGGAGGATCTCGGACACTCCCGCGCTGCCTATCCCACCGCAGCGCGAGCCTCGCTGCGCCACCCGCGGTACACTGCGCCGCCCCCCAATGCCCCCGGGGGGTCCTTCGAGGTCTGGACCGAGGCGAGATGAAGCTGCTGGTGCTGGAAGACTCGGGGGACTTCGCCCGCGTTCTGGGCAGCGTCCTCCGCGGTGCGGGCATCGAGGTGACCCACTGCGCCGACGGCGGCGACGTCCGCCACCAGCTCGTGCAGGCCCCCCCCGACGTCATGCTGGTCGACGCCGACACCGGCGGTCAGATCGGCCTGGACATCCTGCGCGACATCCGGCGCAACCCCGTGGGCGCTCGCATCCCCGTCATCCTCACCTCGGCGATCCTCTTCGAACACGAGGACCCGATCCAGCGCGCCTGCGCCGAGTGCGACGTGAACCGCTTCATGCGCCGGCCCATCCAGGTGCTGGACCTGGAGCGGGTGCTGCACGAGGCGCGGCGGCAGCGCCCATCATCCCGCATCGAGGTCGAGGCCGAAGAGCCGGCCCCGTCCACGGCGAGCTCCGTGGTGAGCACCCCGTCGAGCTGGGGCCCCGGCAGGCACGGCGAGGTGCCCGAGTACAGGGAGGTGCGTGGGCGCGCCTCGTCAGGGACCTCGTCGACCCGGCGCCGGACCCGGCGGCAGCCCCAGACGAGCCAGATGCGCCAGCCCAGCCAGGCCACGGACGCCATGATGACTCTCCGGCGTCTCCGGAGGGAGACCGCCCAGCTCGAGCAGGCCGACGACTGGACCGTGCTCGGGATTCCGAGGACCAGGGATCTCGACCGGATCCGCGAGGCCCGCGAGCGCATGGTGGCCCGGTACGAGTCTATCGCCACCAACGACGGCTACTCCGACGAGATCCACGGGATGGCCCGCGCCATCGCCCGCCGGGTCGAGAAGTCCGCGGTCGCCCTCGCCAACCGGGTGAGTCGGGCCCTCGAGGCCGCCGCGGCGGCGCCCGCCGCCGAGCTCTCAGACGAGCCCGATCCCTACGCCGCGAACCCCGAGGACTTCGCCGACGGCCTGTTCCTCAAGGGCCAGGCCGCCCTGGCCGCTGGCGACGTGGGCTCCGCGATCAACTTCCTGCGCCAGGCCCGCAACGAGCAGCTCGACTCCGCCAGGAACATGGCCTGGCTGGGCTGGGCCTTCTACCAGGACCAGGACCGCCCGGCAGTGGACCGGCGTGCCCAGGCCATGGAGCTGCTGGAGCTGGCCGACCAGTTCGACCCGGACTTCCTCGACGGGCAGTTCTTCCTGGCCACCGTCGAGCACGACAGCAAGCTCAACAAGCGAGCCGCCGCCCGGCTGCGTCGCCTCCTGAAGCTGCGCAACGACCACCTCGGTGCGCGCAGGCTCTATGAGCGTGTCCGGGCCGCGCTGGCCAGCGGGCCCGAAGCCGACTGATCGACCGGGTCACCCGGCGGTCAGTCCTCGACCGGAAGCAACCAGTCCCGGGCATCGTCCGCGATCTCCTTCGCGAAGCGGGGCTCCAGGTCGAGGGCCCGGAGGGCGGGACGAGGATCGATGCCATCGTGGCTCGGCAGGTACCCGAGCCCCCACCGCAGCGCGGTCTGCCAGCAGGCCATCGCCAGGTCGCGACGCAGGCGGTCCGCCGGCGTGGCGTCGTCTCCCACCGGCGTGTGGTGGCTGCCGGCGAGCTCCACCAGCGCATCGCCGGCCCCCCAGCGGCGCAGGGCCTCGCGCCCGACACCTTCGTGGCACTCCGACACGCGCTGGTCGAGGTCCTTGAGGACCTGCTCTTCCTTGCCCTTGATGCTGCCCTTGTCGAGGCTGGCCTCGTAGCGCACGACCAGGACCTCTCCGAAGTTGTGCACCAGCCCGGCCAGGGCCAGGCCCTCCGGATCCCACAGGCCCAGCTTCTTGGCCAGGTGGTAGCAGAGGTGGGCGGTCATGCGGGCACACTCCCACATGCCCCAGGCCACGTCGGCGTGCAGCTCGTCGGCGTCGTCGAGCAGGAAGTAGGACTCGAGCGCGCGCTCCGCGATGACCAGCGCCACCCGGCGGGCCCCCTGGGATCGAACGGCCTCGCGCAAGGTCGAGATCTCCTTGCCGCCGGCGAAGCGCGGGCCGTTGAGCTCGGCGAGCAGCTGGTCCTGCAGCGCCCGGTGGCCCCGCAGGCCATCGACCAGGGCCCGAAGCGCATTCTCCTTGTTCTGGGGAATGCGCTCCATGCTGAAGGCGAGCTCGTGGGGGTCCGGCCACTTGAACCGGTTCTCGCCCACCGCGCGGGCGAGGTTGTCGGCGTCCAGGCGCCGAGGCGGGGTCCACAGCTGCTCCGGTTCGAAGAGACAGCGGGTCAGGGCCGTGCCCAGCTCCGCGTCGGAGAACGGGCGCTCCAGGTAGTCGTTGGCGCGGCCGCGGAGCGCCATGATCAGCTCCTCCTTGGTCGCATCGCGGCCGGTCAGGATCACGGGCACCTCGATGCCCATCTTCCGCAGCTCCCGCAGCAGGTGGACTCCGGGCATGTCCGCGAGCTCGGTGTCGATGATCGCCGCGTCGATCAACGTCGAGCGCAAGGTGCGCAGAGCGGCCGCGCCGGACGCCGCCATCACCGGCTTGTAGCCGAGCTTCTTGAGGGCCTTGCCCCGGTCGATCTTGCGGACCGGATCCGCCTCGATGAGCAGGATCCTGCGCGTGGCCATGCACTCTCCAGAGCCGGTGGACGCTGTGCCGTCCCCCCCAGGATACTGCCCCGCGCGGCCAGGTCGATCGATGGATCGCGCCGAAGCCTGGCGTCCCGCTGGTGCCGCTGAGCCGCCGGCGCGGCCGTGTCACGTCAAGGGGAGGCGGCGCCGGCGGGGCGCCAGGAAGCAAGCGAGGCGCGATCGGCCTGGCCGCGCGGGGCGGTGCTCAAGCGGCGTGGTTCTCCGCGGGGGTAGCGAGCCACCGGCTCTGGCCACCGGCCACGCCCAGGCGGATGGCGTCGTAGCCGAAGCGGTCGCGCACGGCGTCCAGGGCGTCGCCGACAGCGGGCCGCTCGTTCCGCCCGAGGGGCAGGTCCAGCTGCGGGGCGTCCTCGATCAAGTTGGACAGCTGGACCCCGACCAGGCGCACCGGCGCCTCCCGGATCCGGGCCCGCTGGAAGAGCTCACGGACCCGACCGAGCACCAGTCCCTCGGCGTTGGTGGCCCGATCGGTCAGCGAGCGAGTCACCGTGTGGAAGTCCGAGAACCGCAGCTTGACGGTGACGGTGCGGGCTCGCACCTGTCGCTGCCGCGCCCGCCAGCAGACCCGCTCGGTCAGCGCCCTGAGCTGGTCGAGCACCTTCTTCACCTCGTCCACGTCGGCGTGGAAGGTGCGCTCGTTGGAGATGCTGCCGACCGACCCCTGGGTCGGGGCGTCGTGCTCGAGGAAGGCCGGGCGGTCGCGGCCGAGGCGGGTCCGCGACTGGGGCTCCAGGCCGGAGCGCACCCGCTGAGCCACCCCGCCGAACCTCATGCGCAGCTCTCCTGGAGGCAGCTCCACCAGCTGCTCGAGCCGCTCGATCCCTGCCCGAACCAGGCGCTCCTCCATCACCGGACCGATGCCTGGGTACGCGCGCACCGGCAGCCCCCCGAGCATGGCCAGCTCGGCCCCCCGCGGCACCAGGAGCACCCCAGCGGGCTTGGCGAGACCGCTGGCGATCTTGGCGACAGGCCGGCTGGCGCCCAAGCCGGCGCTGGCCGGGAGGCCCACCTCGGCCTGGATGGCGCGTCGCATCTCGTGCGCGACCCGCTCGATCGTGGCGTCGGGATCCGCGTCGCCGAAGCGGCGGTAGAGCCGCTCGCAGCCACGGAAGTCCAGGAAGAACTCGTCGATGCTGGCGGTCCGCACCTCGGGACAGAAGCGCTCCAGGACCGCCCGGACCCGCTTGGCGTAGGGGCTGTAGGTGCTGTGGCGGGTCGGCAGGAAGACGGTGTCCCGTGGCGCCTTGCGCACCGCATCGGCCATGGGCATGCCGGACCGGACCCCGAAGGGGCGTACCTCGTAGCTCGCGGCGGTCACCACCCCGCGCATGCCTTCGCTGGCACCCACGACCACCTTCCTGCCCGCCAGGGACGGATCCAGGAGCCGCTCCACGGACACGAAGAACGTGTCCAGGTCGAGGCAGCAGATGCGGGCCGCAGTCACTGAACAAATGTACAGTGAAGCAAGCCAGGATGCCAGAGCCCGGTCAGGAGTCGTCCGCCCTGTCACAGACCAGGGCCACCCTGCGATAGCACTTGGACATGCTGACCCTCGCCCTGCTTGCCTGCCAGCCCACGGTGCTCGAAGTCCAGACCGACTCTGGCGTGGTGGACTCAGCGAACCCGACCGACGCCGACGCGGACACCGACGCGGACACCGACACCGACACCGACACCGACGCCGACACGGACACCGACACGGAGGTCGACTTCAGCGCCTGGGAGGGGGCCCGGGAATTCGCCTACGACGACTGCAAGGGTCGCCTGGAGGAGACCGGCGTGCGCCTGGAGGAGGGCGAGCGGGACCACAACCGCAGCCTGGAGTGGTGCCCGACCTGCGACCACTTCTACGAGCTCGACGTGGGCCCCGAGACCGAGTGCGGCTTCTCGGTGACCACCCACACCTACCGGGGCCTGCTGCTGAACGACGACGGCACGGTGGAGATCTTCGAGATCGACGCGGACTTCGACAACGGCGAGCACATCTCGACCGGCACCTTCGACCAGCCCAATGTCGTGCTCTACGAGTACTTCATCAACGAGATCCTGCTCGAGGGCGTGATCGAGTTCGGCTGGACCCACTGACCGCGGCGAGGAGCGCCAGCCACC
The DNA here is from genome assembly GCA_964344945.1 of uncultured Enterobacterales bacterium. Taxonomy (GTDB): domain Bacteria; phylum Myxococcota_A; class UBA796; order UBA796; family CAJQPC01; genus CAYFPX01. Next base: position 13,670 of record CAYFPX010000005.1, on the reverse strand, counting down.
AGGCCGGCGAGGACGCACCGGCCACCGCACACCCCAGCAGCCGCGGCTCCTCCACCGGGGGCTCACCGGCCAGCTCTCCTGCGTGGGCAGCCGCCAGTCCGGCGACAGCCGCCACGAAGTCCACGTCCACCACGTCCAGGGTGTCGGACCGGGTGTGGTAGGTCGGCGGCTGGGGGAAGGTCCCGAGGTGGAGGGCTGGCAGGTCCGCCTCCCAGAAAGGCCAGTGGTCCGAGCGGGCGTCGCCGCCGAAGGTCTCGTGGTCGACCCCCCACACGTCGAGGGCCGGCGCCAGCGCGAGGCCTTGGGCTTCGAAGGCCTCGGCCTCGGCCGACCAGCGCTGGTCGTAGCTGAACCACAGGATGCCGCCGCCGCCCGGGTCGTAGCCGACGGGGTCGAGGATCAGGGCCAGGGCGGTGCCCTCGTCGCCACGCTCGGCGACGTGGTGGAAGGAGCCGACCAGGCCGACCTCCTCGGCGGAGAAGAGCACGAAGCGGATCGTGCGGGAGAAGCCGTCGGGGTCGGCGGCGAGCAGGCGGGCGGCCTCCAGCACCGTCGCGACCCCGGAGGCGTCGTCGTCGGCGCCAGGGGCGGCGTCGATGGCCGCGTCCCACGGCTCCGGGTCCAGGTCGGCGATGCTGTCGTAGTGGGCACCGAGCACGATCGGGGCGCGGTCCGGCTCCGCCCCGGTCAGCTCCGCCACCACGTTGCGGAGCCCACCCTCGCCCTCGGCGGAGAAGGTCTCGGTCGCGACGACCAGCCCGTCGATGCCGGCGAGGGCCTCGACGAGCCAGTCCGCGACGCGGTCGCAGTCGGGGTGGTGGATGCTGCGGGAGGTGACCGGGTCACCGGCGCCCAGGGGTGCATGGCCCGTGAGGGCCTCGAGGTGGCTCAGGAGCCGATCGCGGTCCGCGGAGACCGCCACCTCGCCTGGAGCGAAGGCGGCGGCCGGGGCCAGCGCGAGCCAGAGGAGCGGGTTCACCCCGCCAGTCTGACCCGCGCGGCCACGGGGCTCAACCGCAGCGTCGGCGGTGCTTGCGGGCCGGGCGCTCGCCGAGTGTGACAGCGACGGTGGTCTCGGCGCCCGCCCGCCAGATCCGCAGGGTGATCTCGTCGCCTGTGCCCTGAGCGGCGAGGGCTGTCAGCAGGTCCTCGGGACCGGCGAGCACCTCCTCGCCGATGGCCAGGAGCGTGTCGCCGAGCACGACGCCGGCCTCGGCCGCCGGGCTGTCCGCCTCGACGGCGGTCACGAGCACGCCGCGATCCTGGCCGGCCTCGGCGGGCAGGCCGGCGCCCTGGACCGCCACGCCGAGCCAGGCTCGACGCACGCCTCCGTGGGCCTCGAGGTCCGCCGCCACCCGGCGGATCGTCGCGGTGGGCAGGGTGGTGCCGCCGGGCACCAGGCGCCGGCTGTTCAGGCCGACGACCTTGCCCGCGGCGGAGACCAGCGGGCCGCCGGCGAAGCCGCCGGGCAGCGAGGCGTCGACGTCGACGTAGGCGCTGATCGCGTGGGCGCCGTGGGCCAGCCAGGCCCCGCCGACAGCGGAGACCAGCCCCAGGGTGGCCCGCACCTGGCGGCCCGGGCGGCCGAGCACCAGGACCAGGTTCCCGACCCGCAGGCCTGGCTCCTCGGCCCAGGCGGGCACGGCGAGCTCGGGGGCGCTGTCGGGCAGGGTCACCAGGCCCAGGTCGGTGCCCCAGTCCCGGCCGGTGACGGTGCCCGTGGTCTCACTGCCGTCGGGCAGCACGACGGTCACCGACTCCCGGCGACCGAGGGCGCGGGCGGTGGTGACGACCTGGCGCGGGGACCAGGCGATGCCGGTGGCGGAGCCCCGGCGTCCGGGGATGCGGACGAGAGAGGGTTCGAGGGCAGCGACTGCGTCGGCGAGATCCGACGACAGCGCGAGGACGGAGGGAGTCTGGGTGGTTGCCATGGCGCCGAAGGTGGTGCCGGCGTCGCCCGGGGCCCATTCCCCAGGGAGCCAGGGACGACCTCGCTGATCGGGCAGGTGGTCCCCTGCCCGACACGGCCGATTCGTCGCCCCGAGCCGCCCTGCCAGCAGCTATCCTCGGGCCCGGCACCTCTTCCCCCCAAGGAGCGAGCATGGGCGGTCAGAGCCACCAGCACGCGGACTCGTCCGCTCTGGACACCGCACCGGACGGCGGTGGCCACTCCCACGGCGCCGCTGGCCACGGCAACGCGGCCGCCCTGGAAGACCTTCGGGCGAGTGGCCACGACTGCAGCACCCACCGGGACGGCACCCGGCCCGACGCCCCGGTCGACAAGCGCGGCGCCCTGTCCCGCCACCGCCGCAACCTGGCGATGATGGAGCGCATCATCCAGTCCGGTCTCTCGGTCCAGCCCGATCCGGCTGACGGCTACAACTCCCGGGCCAACCTGCTGAAGAACTCCGCGGAGTGGATCGACCAGGGCGAAGCCCAGATGTTCGTGCTCAGCCCGACCCACGACAGCCACCTGCGGCCGAGTGTGGGGGCCGGCGACTACGCCTTCTTCGACACCCGGGTCGACTACGAGGGCTCCGGGCACGACTACGACGACACCCTCGACGCCGCCGGCCAGGCCACCAACGACGCCGGCCTGGAGATCGAGCCCGGCAGCATCCTGGGCGGCATGTCCAGCGACGGCACCACCCTGACCGTCAACGACCCGACCAGCCAGGGCGAGAACGTCGTCACCGAGACCCTGATCCACGAGGTCCAGCACGACGCCGACCAGTCCGCCGGCGAGTGGGCCGTCACCCGGCCCGCCGCCGACCCGGCCGCGGTCGATCGGGCGCCCTCCTGGACCTACAACAACTACCAGTCCGAGTTCCGCGCCTACTGGATGGAGAACCCCGAGGGCTCCGCCGCCGACAACTACGGCAGCAGCACCGACACGGCGGTCACCAACATCACCATCACCGCGGTGGACCAGGGCGCCGACCAGGTCACCGGCGGCGGCGACGACACCACCAGCAGCGCCACCACCGCGTTCTCCAACAAGCGGCAGGAGGACATCTTCAACCACCTGTTCGACAGCCGGTCCGACAACCTCTACTGGGACTGGACCCTCGACGGCGGCAGCGGCGACTTCACCGAGACCTACGGCTACGTGCCGCACTACTACGTCTTCGATCCCGCCTACAAGGCCATGGTCGACGCCTACACCGCCCCGGTGGCCGGCAACCTGGTCAACTCGGTCCGGATCCAGAAGCTCAGCGAGGCCCTGGCCACCAACGACATGGCCCAGGTGCGCACCGCGGCCGGCAACCTGGACGCCCTGGACCTGACCTACCTGTCCGACCGGACCCAGTCCCAGCCCCTGTGGACCCAGGCTCAGAGCGACCTCACCGCCGCCGAGTACACGGAGTTCGAGGGCCTGATCGTGGCGCCCATGGGCCCCTACCAGCAGGAGACCACCACCGTCCAGCGGGGCGACACCCTCTCCGCGCTGGCGGGCCGCTACCTGGGCGACACCGCCCGCTGGCGGGAGATCTACGACGCCAACCGCGACGTCATCGGCGACGACCCGGATCTCATCCTGCCCGGCCAGGTCCTGACCCTGCCGGCGATGTGAGCCCTCTCCTCCTCGGCACGCTCTGGGCCTGTGCGACCCAGGCCGAGCCGCCCCCCGCCGCCGAACCGCCGCCCCAGGAGCAGGCCGTGCCCCAGGTCCTCTCGATCGAGCTCCGCCCGGACCAGCCCGTCGAGGTGCCGGAGCTCGGCGTGACCGTCACCCTGACAGACGTGCGCACCACCCTGCACAGGGAGGAGGGCACCGGGCGCAAGGTCCACCGGGACAGCGGGACCATCCGCTTCCAGGCGGGAGAGGAGGTCCAGGAGTCGACCTTCGGCCGCGGCGAGCCGCTGAGCTGGCGGGGCCACCGGGTGACCGTCCGAGGGTCCCGGGGCAGCTACGAGGTGCTGTTCCGCCCGCCGGCGGAGTAGCAGGCCGATGAAGAGGCCCCCCCTCGCCCCACGGACCCCTCTCGCCGCGGTCGGCGCCCGTCGTCCGTCCCCTCAGAGGGGCAGGATGCCGAGGCGCAGGGCCCGCACCACCGCCTCGGTCCGGGTCGCGGCCCCGAGCTTGTTCAGCAGGGCCTGCACGTGGAACTTGGCCGTGTGCTCGGAGAAGCCCAGCACGCTCGCCAGCTCCCGGTTGCTCAGGCCCTCGGCCAACAGCTCCAGCACGTCGTGCTCCCGGGGGGTGAGCTTGTCGACGGGCTCGTCGAGCAGGGCCTGGGGGCGGAGCTGCTCGGCCCAGGCTTCGTCGATCACGGTGAAGCCCTGGTCGATGGCGTGCAGGGCGGCGGCGAGCCGGGCCGGGTCCACGTCCCGAGAGAGCACGCCCTGGGCGCCACGGGCCAGGGCGTCGCGGGCGGCCTTGGCGTCGGCCACGAGCACGATGCTCGGGGGGTCGTCGGCCTGGCGGGGCGTGAAGGGCTCGTCGACCGGGTCCCAGACGGCGAGGTCCGGCAGCAGCTCGCGCACGGCCTGCAGGGCGGCGTCGCCCGGGCTGACCGAGGCGGCCACGTCGAGGCCGTCGGCGCCGCGCACCAGGGCGGCGAGCCCACCGCGGGCCAGGGGGTCTTCCCCGACCACGAGGACCTGGAGGATGTCGTCGGAAGCGGAACGCACGTCCCATTCTCCTACACACCGTCGCCGGCGGGGCCAAGGGGCCGTCAGACCGAGCACACCGCGAGCTTCAGCGGCGGCCGGTCGTCGAAGCTGGGGAAGTCGGCCTCCACCGGGAGCATCTCCACGCTCCGCAGTGGCCGCCCGGCCTTCCTGGCACACCGCTCGAGCACGTCGACCCACTGCTCCACCGGGATCCAGGGCAGGTGGTTGGTGGCGAGCACCCGGCCCCCTGGTCGGGTCGCGAGGACCGCCGGCTTGAAGAGCGCGGGGTAGTCCCGGGCCACGTCGACGGCGCCGAAGCGGCTGCGGGCCCACCGGGGCGGATCGAGCACGACCAGGTCGAAGGCCCGGGCGGGCCGCTTCGTGTAGCGCTTCCGGGCCGCTCGGCCCTTGATGGGCAGCCCCGCCAGCTGGCGCATGACCAACAGGGCGTCGTCCTGGACCCGGGTCATCTGCACCGCGTTGAGGGCGGCGTTCTCGTCGCCGACGTCCAGCGCACTGGCGGCGAAGTCGACGTTCCAGACCGTCGTCGCGCCACCGGCGGCCGCCGCCAGGCCGATCCCACAGGTGTAGGCGAACAGGTTCAGGACCTCCAGCCCCGACGCCTGTGCCCTCACCCAGCGACGTCCGGCGCGCAGGTCCAGATAGAGCAGGGGGTCCTGTCCGCGATGGCGAGCCCTCACCCGGTAGCGCAGGCCCAGCTCTCGGCCCTCGTGATCGGCCAGCGCCGCCTCGGTGGCCGGCACCTCGGGCAGCTCGCTGATCTTGCCGCGCCAGCTCCAGACGAAGTGGGGTGCGTCCGGCAGGGCCTCCCGGTACAGCGCCGCCAGGGCCTCCGGGGTCCCCTCCCCCACGTCCTCCCGGCCGCTCTGGGCCAGGATCAGCGGACCGTAGCGGTCCACCGTCACCGCCGGGAAGCCCTCGGCGCTGCCCTGGAACAAGCGCACGCAGTCGGTCCCGCCGTCGGCGAGCACGTGCAGCAGCGACCTCCGTCGCTCCAGCGCTTCGGTTGCGTGCTGGATCAGCGCCACGCCTGCTCGTCCTCGGGTCCCCGGTCCTGCCGGTTAAGGTCCGTCCGATGTTGATGCCCCTCCTGCTTCCGTTCCTGACCGCCTGCGACGGCGTCCTCGGCGACACCGGCGAGCCCGGCGACCCGTGCGAGGTCGGCATGCGCAAGGAGGTCGTCATCGGCCAGGGCGAGCTCAGCTTCACGGCCATCGACGGCGAGAGCGACCGCCTGGAGCTGATCTACGGCCCCCAGGGTGGCTACCACGTCGTGATCGCCGCCCGGGCGCAGTACCTCGACGCCGGGGACTTCGTCGCCGCCCACCTCAGCGGCACCATCGACGGCGACGACGTCGGCGAGAGCTGGCCCTACATCGACTTCCGCTGCAACGCGGCCGAGGGCTCCCAGGACGGCGTGGGCATGCTGCTCATCTTCAACCGCCAGCCCGAGGACCTCCACCAGCAGACGCTGGAGATCTCGCTGGAGGTCGAGGACCTGGCGGGGGACATCGTGTCGGACACGCGGACGGCGACGATCTGGGATCTGTACCAGGTAGACGAGTAGGGCTTGGAGCTGTCAGCTGTCAGCGTTCAGCTGGACACCTGACAACTTCGAAAGTGTCATGTGTTGGGGTCTGACACCTGATCCTGACAACTTCGAAAGTGTCAGGTGTTGGGGTCTGACACCTGATCCCTGAAGCACGCTCCTCCCTCGGGAAACCACCTGTCGACCCGCTGGCCTCGCGGGGCTCGGTCCGACTTGTTGGTCGGCGCTCTAGTCCGCGTACCCGAGGTCCCGCACGTCGTCCCCCTCGAACTCCAGGTCCTCCTCGGGATCCGGGAAGTCGTCGTCTGACGGCGGGTCGTCCAGGAACTCCTCGTCGTCGCGCACGTCCCGGAAGCCGGGGCGGCGGTCGTCGAAGTCGTCCTCGAAGTCGTCCCGTGGCGGGGGGTCGCCGCGCTGGCGATCCGGACCCGCGGGCGGCTCGCCGTCCTGGAGCTGACGGTCGCGGTTCGCCCGCATGCGCTCCCGGCGCTCGGCGATGCGCTCCTCGCGCAGGCGCCGGCGCTCCTCGGCGTCGGCGTCCTCGCCGTCGCCTGGGCTGGTGCGGGCCGGCGGCCGAGAAGAGGCCCGCTCGTCCGGGTCGCGGGTGCGGTCCTTGGCCGAGCCGCCCTTGCGCTTGCGGGCCGCCAGCCGGTCCTCCCGGAACCGGGGCTTCTCCAGGCTGCCGGACACCATGAAGTGGTAGGTGCCGCCGTCGTCCCGGGCGTTCTTCATGCCCGGGGCGAGCTTGGCCAGGCTGTCCAGGTCGTCGTCGAGGCGCACCTTCAGGGTGAGCTTGAGGCGACTGCGCTCCAGCGGCGAGCTGAGGGTGATCTTGCCCTCGAGGGTGGCCTCGATCATGTCGCTAAGGAAGCTGCCCTTCTCGACCTCGGCCTCGCCGTCGTGGACGTCGAGCTCGAGCACGGCCTCGTTGAAGATGGCCTCGTCGATGGTGAAGCCGGAGATGGACAGG
>CAYFPX010000005.1:0-6503 GCA_964344945.1 uncultured Enterobacterales bacterium | reverse complement strand
ATTGGGCTCGCCATCGCAGAGGTTCGACCAGACGAACACCATCGCCGTGCATGGCGCGGCGGCGAGCAGGATCAGCCCGGCGATGTCCAGCTCGATGATGCCCTCGGCCTCCTTGATCTCCTCGGGATCGACGGCCATGTCGACCTTGGCGTCGAGCAGACCCTCGACGTCCACCGACCAGTCCTCACCGGCGAAGGGGTACAGCGACAGGTCCAGGTCGTCGGCCTCGAGGTCCGCCAACAGCTTGGCCTCGACCTGGCCGAGCTCGCCCTGGAGCGTGCCCTGGTAGAGCTCCGCGTCCAGGTCGGCGAGGAGGTCCCCGCCGAGCAGGGGCATCACCCGGACCCGGGTGTCGACCCGGGCCGCGGACAGCAGCAGCGTGGGCACCGGGGGCGGATCGTCGGGCTGGGCGTTGCGCTTGGGCGTTGGCACGCTCAGCAGCTGCACCCCCTGGAGCAGCGCCCCCGTGACCGACCAGCTCGGCCGGATGTCATCGAGCTGGAGCGCCAGGGCGCCGCCGGTGGCTCGATCCAGCTCGAAGGAGATGCGGTCCCGGACCGCGTCGGAGGGGAAGGTCAGCACCAAGAAGACCCAGAAGACGGCGAGACCCCAGGCCAGGCCCAGGGCGACGGGCACGATGCGCTTCACGGCACCACCTCCTCGAGCAGACGGAAGGCGTCGACGTCGAACTTGACGTTCAGCAGCCGGCCGTCCCGGGACTTCTTCATGCGCACGTTGGTGGACTGGATGCGCAGCGGAAAGTCGCCCGCCTCCACTTCATAGAGGAAGTTGCTGAGCTGCTCCAGGGTGACCTTGGAGATGCTCACCTCGACCCGCTGGGTCTCCAGATCGCCGACGCTGACCACGGACTTCTCGTCCACCTTGTCCAGCTGGTCCTTGATGTCGCTCTTCTCGGCGGCCTTCTCCAGATACGAGCTGAGGCTCTTGCCCGCCTGCTCCCGCAGCTGCTCCTCGATCTGCTCGGCCTGGGCGCGGGTGTCGTCGTAGCCGGCGCCTTCGCTCGCCAGGAAGGCCAGGGTCGCCTGCCGGGTGTCCAGGTCCTCGTCGAGGTCGGAGAGGTAGCCGGACATCAGCCAGCCGGCGATCCCGTAGAAGGCCAGGACCACCGCCACCACCAGGCCGAGCAGCAGCTTGCGGTCCCGGGGGCTCATGCCCTGGAGGATGGCCTCGAGGCGCTCGAAGGCCGGGGCCAGGGTGTCCTGGAGCTTCGCGTTCGCGTTGGTGAGGATGGACATGGCTACCCCTCCTCCTCGAGGGACTCTTCCTCGCCGAGAGGAATGGTCATCGTGAACTTGATGCCGTCGCCGAGCTTCTTCTCGTCGCCCTTCTTGGCGTTCTTGAAGCGGTCGTTGCGCTGGAGCGAGGACTCGATCTTGGCGGCCGAGTCGTAGCTGTCGGTCTTGGCGGTGAACTTCACGGCGTTGCTGCTCAGGGTGAGCTCGCTGACCTCGATGCGGGCGTCGGACGGAGCCGGCATCGCCTTGGAGAGGTCCTTCAGCAGGGTGAGCATGGGCGGGTCGTGGCCGATGGTGGCGCCGAGCAGCTCCACGCGCTCCTCGACCGCGGTGGTCTTCTCCACCACGATGGCGCGGGCCATCGACGGGTCCCGGCCCTTCTCGGCGTTGACCTCGGGGAAGAGCTCGCCCAGCTCGGCGACGATGTCGTCCTCCAGCTCCGCCGCCTGGGCGGTGCGATCGGCCACGGCGAAGCCGAACCAGCCCGCGCCGACGAGGCTCAGGAGCATCAACCCGGCCAGGGCCCACAGCCCGACCGTGCGGGTCATCGCCAGGTCACCGCGGTAGGCGAAGTCACCCTTCCGGAAGTCCAGGGCCCTCGCACCGCCGACGCCTGCGGCGTGGTTCGCGAGGGTGTCCGCCAGGGCGAAGCGACCCGCCATGCCCAGCCGAGCGGCCTCGGGCGAGATGTCCAGGGTGCGCACGGACCAGCCCAGCTCCCGCTGGAGCCAGGGCTGCAGCCCCTCGAGGTCCGCGGTGCCGCCGGTGAGCAGCACGCCGTCCAGGGCGGCGCCGTGGTCGACCTCGGCGGCGAACAGGGTGGTGCGCAGCTCCGCCAGCAGCGGCTGCAGCGCCTCGATCAACCCGGTGGCGACCTCGGCGTGGCTGACCCGTGTGGGCCTCGGCGGCGGGCCCTCGCCGTCGGCCAGGTTCGGGGTCTCGGCGCTGGGGTTGATGGCGGCCGGGTCGGTGTCCGCCCCGTCCCACTCCGCGACGGCGGCGCGGGCCGCGCTGCGCAGGTCCGCGGCGTGCTTGGCGCCCTCGGCGGTGCTCCAGTCCCAGCCCCACTTCTTCACCAGGGCCAGGGTCAGGTCCCGACCACCCTGGGTGATCGCGCGAGCACTCACGAGCTCGCCGTCGGTGACCACCGCGACCAGGGTGCGGCTGTGGCCGACGTCGACCACGGCGAAGGTGCCGTCCTCCGGTGCCCGCTCGCTCAGGACCTCGGCGTCCAGGCCCAGGTGGCGCGGGTCGCCGCCGAAGGCCGAGAGGCCCGTGAGCAGCGGGCCCAACACCCGCCGATCCGCCAGGGCGCACAAGCTCTCGCTCTGCCCGTCGCCAGCGCCGTCGCCCACCCGGTAGTCGAGCACGTAGTCGTCCAGGTCGAAGGGCACGTGGCCCTCGAGCTCGAAGGGCAAGGTGCGCTCGATCTGCGCCCGGTCGGAGAACGGCAGCTTCACCCGGTGCAGGGAGACGTGCTGGCCCGGGTAGGCGGCGGCGCTGGTGGCGGCGGCGAGGCTCGGGTCCTCGTCGAAGAGCTGCTGGCAGGCCGCCAGGCGCTCTTCGAGGGTGGGCACGTGGCTGCCGTCCTGGGGGACGGCCCGCACCCGGTACTCGAGCAGCTCCACGCGCCCCAGCCGCCCTTCCATGAGGGCCAGCTTGGTGGCGTGGGTGCCCAGATCGATGCCGACGACGATGGCCATTGGCTACTCCATCCGCCAGTAGCGGATCTTGCCCTGGGAGCTGCTGCTGAAGTCGTAGACGACCCGCAGCACCCGGGTGCTGTCGTTCACGATGCCGGTCGAGGTGACGGAGAACACGGTGCTGTCCGTCTCGACCACGCTGTCGAGCTTGCTGTCGAGGGTCATGATGTTCTCGAAGGACTTGCGGAAGTCCTCGGGCTCCGACCACGTGCTGAAGGTCTCGAGCATCTGCTGGCGGACGGCGGCCAGGTTCTGCTCCAGGGTGGTGTCGTTGAGCGTGACCCCGACCGAGTAGGCCCTGAGCAGCCCCTTCAACACGTCGTCGGACGCGGTGTTCACGTTGGTCTTGTCCGCGTAGATCGTGAGCATCGGCGCGAAGCGGTCGTAGACCTCGTCGGTCCAGCCGTGCACCAGGCGCAGCTCCTCGGCGGTGTCGAAGAAGGCGTTCTTGGTGAGGTACGGGGACTCGAGCCGGTTGTAGTAGTTGTCCTCGTACCCCCCCTGCAGGGTCGAGGCGGTGGTGTCCGAGTCGATCCAGTCCAGGACCGAGCAGATCAGGTCCCAGCGCTCGATGTTGCGCTCGTAGAACCACTCGTCGTTGTCATCCCCGCTCATCAGCCCGTACAGCAGCTGGGCACCCACGTTCTCCTGGCACGTGGTGCCGGAGCTGCTGGCGCTCTTCATGAGGCCCAGGGACACCTTGGAATTCTCGTCGACCACCTCGGCGAGAAAGTCCCCTTCGAAGTCCAGGAAGTGCTTGTCGGCGAAGAGCCCGGTGCCCTCGCGGCTCTCCTGTCGCTGCTCCTCCGTCAGTCCCTCGGCCTCGAACTCCTCGAGCTCGTCGCTGTCGGCGCTCGGCCCGGCCACGAACATCATGCGCAAGAGCCCGGTGTTGATGCCCGGGAGCATCTCCCAGAGCCCGCCGATCATGCCGAGCATGGACTCGTACCCGGTGCCCTGCAGGGCGCTCTCCATCTGCTTGCTGATCTGCTTGTCGACGATCAGCACCAGCTGGTAGATGTTCGCCCCGCTGATCGCGAGCCACTTGGCGGCTTCAGCGTCGCGATCGTGGGACGCCTTGAGCAGCCGCACCCGGCTGCTGTAGGTGACGTCGGCCACCAGCACGGTCACCACCATCAGCGCGGTGATGGTCATGAGCAGCGCCACGCCGCGGCGCTTGTCGCCGGAGCGACGAGCCGCACCGAACCACGGCGAAGGCTGCCGCCCCCGAGGCCGGGTGAGCACGGACCAGAGCCAGCGGAGCGGGGCCATCAGTTGGCGAACGCCGAGCGCTGGAGCGGCTCTGCGTACTGCAGGACCACGGTGGTGGTGAAGGGGTACTCGATGGTGCGGTCGTCGTCGTCCGGGTGCTCGGGGTCGGGGCCCAGGAGCACCAGCAGGATCTCGACGGCCCGGGGCAGGCGGTTGGGCTGGTCCACCCCGGTGGAGTCCCACTCGTCCTGCCACTCGTTGGTCTTGGAGTCCAGGAAGCGCAGGTCCATGCGCCGGACCCCATGGGCCAGGGGCAGGATCACGCCGTCCTTGTCGGGCTCGTGGTCGATGCGCGGGCCCTCGCGGTGGAGCAGCACCCAGGCGTCGTTGTTGTCCGGGTCCCGCTCCCCCCACACGGTGATCTCCGTCTGGTCGCTCTCCTTGGCGTCCCGGTAGAGCCGCTTGTGGGACAAGCTGGCGAACCACAGGTTGTCGATGGGCTCGTCCTGGGCGCCGACGAACACGGTCCGGTAGCTGCCCTGGGCGGCGAGGTTGCCGGTCATGTAGGCGAGCTGGATCTCCCGAGACAGCCGCGAGAGCGCCACGGTGGCGCCCTGGGTCACCGAGTCCTTCTCGCTGAGCACGTCCCGGGCGCGCGACGCGCCCTGGATCGCGGACAGGGTCATGCCGGCGATGACGCCGAGCACGCTGACGGCGACGAGGATCTCGATCATCGTCATGCCGCGGCGGAGCTTCCGGATCACTCCGAAGCCTCCGGGTCCGCCGACACCACCCCGCTGGGGTTGATGGCGTGGGTGACGATCTCGACCTGGTCGAGCTCTTCCTCGTTCTCCCCCCACCAGACCAGCACCCGCACCTCGCGGATGTAGGGGTTGAGCATGTCGGCGAGCATGTCGTCGGAGAAGCCCGGCACGTCGGTGATGTCGGGGGTGTCCGTCGTGGGCGCGTCATCGGGCAGGGCGTCGCCCATCATGCCTTCGGCCATGGACCCCAGGTCCGCGGCCACGGACAGGTCGATCTCACGGATGACGTAGGCCCAGCGGTACTCGCTGACCGCCTCGTCCAGGTCGTAGCCGTCCCAGGCGTCGTCCAGGTCTTCGAAGTCGCCCTCTTCCTCGACCACGTCGCGGTCGATGAAGCCCTCCTCCTCCAGGCGCAGGGTCACCTCGGCCATCTTCTGCCGGGCCAGGTTGGTGGCCACCAGGTACTTCTCGGCCTCCGTGGTCATCAGCACCGCGACGCCCTGGGTCTGCACGAGCACGACCAGGCTGCCGGCCAGGATGGCCAGGGCGATGACGACCTCGAGCAGGGTGAAGCCCGAGTCCGACTGGCGGCGAGCCCCCTGCCGCCGATGCCCGCGAGGTGAATCGCGCCGCGATCGGCGCCGCTGGCCAGGCGCAGCGACGAAGTCGTGGCCCGCCTCACGTCGAGGAGCTGCAACGCCGCCAGCGGCGTCGAGGGCAAGCGAGTCGCCCGCGGGCATCGGTGGCAGGGGGCGACTCACAGCGACGGGATCTCCGGGCCTTCCTCGGGAACCCACGCGACGATGTCCCGGGGCTCCTTCAGCTCGTTGTGCAGGTGCACGCGGCCGCTCAGGGGCTCGATCTCGATGGTGAAGCCCTCTTCCGGGTCGTCCTCGTCCTCGATGCGGATGAGGGTGTGCTCGACGAAGCCGTTGTTGAAGATGTGGGAGTAGGCGATGACGCCCGGGTCGTCCTCGTCCTCCGGGGGGTCTTCGGAGGGCTCGACCGGGTCGTCGTACTGGGGGGTCCAGACCCAGGCGATGCGGGTGCCGGTGGGCATCTGCACCTGGGTGTCCAGGGCCTGGTCGCTCAGGCCGTCGAAGCGGCCCTTCTTCTCCAGGACCTCGTTGGCCTCGCCCTCTTCGATCTGCCGCTCGGTGTACCGCTTGAGCTCGCCCTCCAGGTCGTCCTCGAACTTCTCTCGGGCCTCCGCGGACTCGAAGATCAGGGCGTTGGGGTCCCCGACCTCGATGCGGTAGCCGTTCTGGTCCAGGTAGTAGGACACCCGGAACGTGGCGTTGCGCAGGGTCGCCTCGTCCCGGAGGTACCGGTAGGACAGCGCCAGCTCCTTGGCCGCTCCCGTCATCTGCACGTCGAAGATGGCGTTGAGCGAAGGCACGCTGACCGCCACGATCAGGCTCACGATGGCGATGGCCACGAGGACCTCGACCAGGGTGAGTCCGGCGCGGGCGGCGCGACGCAGGGGCTGGCACAGCGAGCGGGTCACGGCGTCCTAGGAGCGTGCGGTGAAACCCGGACCGAGCCCCGGTCGCGGATCTCGCGCGTGG
>CAYFPX010000004.1:102287-102766 GCA_964344945.1 uncultured Enterobacterales bacterium | reverse complement strand
CGGCCATGTCGGCGTCGGTGTCGGCGTCGGCGTCGGCGTCCGTGTCGGTGTCGGTGTCGGTGTCGGTGTCGGTGTCCGCATCGGTGTCCGCATCGGTGTCGGTGTCGGTGTCCGCGTCGGCGGCGCCGGAGTCCCCGGCGGTCCCCGAGTCCCCGGTGGTGTCGTCTCCACAAGCGACCGAGAGGGAGGCGGTGAGCAGGCAGAGCAGTCCGGTCAGCCGGACAGGAGAGGTCCTGGGGGCCATGGTTCGTTCCTGGGAGGGACTTGGGGTGCCGGGAAGGCGGCGGAAACCTACCAGGGGACCAAACCCATAAAAACCCTAAAAATGAAAATGTCAGGAGGGCGGTCCCGGCAGCGCCTTGCGCCCCTTGCGCATCCAGGCGGTGACGCGATCCAGGCCCCCCAGGGGGTCGTCTTCGAGGACCCGGCCGTGGCCCATCACGACCCGCTGGACCGGCCAGCCCATCACCGCGTCCGCG
>CAYFPX010000004.1:70080-102277 GCA_964344945.1 uncultured Enterobacterales bacterium | reverse complement strand
TGTTGCAGAATCGCGTGCAGGCGCAGGCCGCGGCCCGGTCCTTCGTGGCGAACCGCCAGGCCAGGCTCTGACCCGGTCGCTTCCAGCCCTTGGCGGCCTTGAAGAGCAGGGGGGTGAGCCAGCCCCGGGCCTCGTGCACGTGGAACATCAGGTCGGCGCAGACCACGGTGCCGCTGGCTTCGTGGAGCAGGACCTGCTCGCCCAGCATGGGGGCAGCTCGGCCGAAGCACACCCGCTGCACGCCGGGCCAGGGGGAGCCGGTGTCCGGCAGGGGCTCGCCGGCGGCCCACTTCTTCGCCAGCGCCGGCGACGCCCAGCCCCGGGCGTCATCGAAGCGCTCGCAGACCGGACCGGCGAAGAGGTGGTGGAAGCCGTTGGGCGCCAGCACGTGGGCGACGGGGCCCAGGGCCTCGAGCTCCGCGGCCCGGGCGTCGTCGATGGGAGTCGGCGAGTAGAGCAGCAGGGAGCCTTCGGCCAGGCGCAGGACCGTCATGCGCCCGGTGAACACCACCCCGCCGGGGTAGCGCAGGTGGTTCTCCGCGCCCCAGACGCCCTCTGCGATGGGGACCAGGGGCCCGGGGGGGCCGTCGGGCTTCGCGTCGGGGACCAGTCCAGGCATGTCTCCGAAGCGAACGGGTGGGACACTGGGCCATGCTCATCCTACTCCTCGCCTGCACAGGCTCGCTGACGGTGTCCTCGGACTCCGCCACCTCGCCGGGCACCACACTCCCCAGCGACCCGTCGACGACCTCCGACTCACGGGACACCGACCCGGGGTCTCCCACCGAGACCGGCACCGCCGAGACCGGCACCGCCGAGACCGGTGACACCACCTGGACGATGCCGGAGCGGCCCGACACCTCCAGCCCGGGATCCGGCGATCCCTGGCGCTACGGCGGTGGCGTGGACTACCCGGATGTGGTCGATCCCAGCTGGCCGGTGGTCACGGTAGTGGACACCGACTCGGCCCTGGTGGCCGCGCTGGAGGCCGCCCAGCCCGGCGAGATCGTCTACATCGCAGACGACGCGGTCATCGACCTCACCGACGAGGCCAGCGTCTGCGTCAACGAGGGCGTCTGGCTCGCCGGCGGGCGCGGGGTCGACGGGGCCGCGGGCGGCCTGGTCACCGTCACCGAGACCTGGAAGCGCCCGGTGTTCTCGGTCTGTGGCGACGACGTGCGCATCACCGGCTTCCGCCTGATCGGTGCCGACAGCGACGAGTGCCCGCCCGAGTGGCCGGACAGCTGCACCGGCGACATCGAGGGGGACTCCAACTGCCGGGACTGCACCGAGTCGAGCATCGGCATCCAGATCAAGTCCTACGACCGCCTGGAGATCGACAACATGGCGCTGGCCGGCTGGTCCTACGCCGCCACGTGGTTCACGGACTCCGTGGACAACGCCGTGCACCACAGCCACATCCACCACACCTGGCGGCAGGGGCTCGGCTACGGCGTGGTGCTCACCCGCGGGGGTGACGAGCTCGTCACGGTGGACATCGCCTGGAACCGCTTAGACTACAACCGCCACGCCGTGGCCGGCAGCGGCGAGCACGGCCAGGACTACGACGCCCACGACAACCTGGTCCTGGAGCACGCCAACGGCCACGTCTTCGACATGCACGGGGAGAACGAGGGCACCGACAACGGCTCGGAGCTCGCGGGCGGAGACATCCGGGTCCACGACAACACGGTGCTGGTCGACGACAACTACGCCCTGGTCGTGCGGGGCCGACCGGACCACGGGGCCTGGCTCTACGACAACTGCCTGGCCCGGAGCAGCGCGAGCACCGCGGCGAAGCAGAACTACTTCACCGGCAACTTCTGGACCGACGAGGACCCGTCGGGCGCCTCGGCCCCCAACGCCTACGGTCGGACCGGGCCCCAGTGCGAGATCGAGCGCTGGTGCTTCTCCGGGGGTGGGGTCGGCCCCTGGCACTACGGGACCGCCGGCAGCGAGGACCTGGCGGACCTGGGCTTCGGGGACTTCGACGGCGACGGTCGCACCGACGCCTTCCAGACCACGGGCAGCGAGTGGCAGTGGTCCAGTGGCGGCACGGCGGCGTGGAGCAAGCGCAACACCAGCAGCTACACGCTGGGGTCACTGGCCTTCGGCGACTTCGACGGCGACGGCCAGACCGACGTCTTCGCGTCCTCCGGTGGCGAGTGGCGCATCTCCTCCGCGGGCAGCGGCGGCTGGACCACGCTGAACGCCGACCTCAGCGACCCCTCGAGCGACCTGGCCTTCGCCGACTTCGACGGCGACGGCAAGACCGACGTCTTCCGCGCCACGGGCAGCCACTGGGAGTGGTCCAGCGGCGGGGCCACCGCCTGGACCCGGCTGAACACCAGCTCCTACACCCTGGGGTCCCTGGCCTTCGGCGACTTCGACGGCGACGGTCGCGCCGACGTGATGCGAGCGAGCGGCACGGAGTGGGCCGTGAGCTACAGCGGCAGCGGGGGCTGGACCACACTCAACAGCTCCAGCATCGGCCTGTCGTCCCTGGCCCTGGCGGACCTGGACGGCGACGGAAGGACCGACGTGGTCCGCCGCTCCGGCACCCGCTGGGTCGTGTCCTGGAGCGGCTCGAGCGGCTGGAGCGACCTGCGGGTGGAGAGCCTGGACCCGACGGACCTGGCCTGGGGGGACTTCGACGGAGACGGGGCTGCGGACGCGTTCCGGACGGGGTGCTTCTGATCGTACGAACGTGATGGTGTTCTCGTCCGTACCATGACCAAGCGAGCTCCTGGCGCTCCACCACGAGCAGATCGCCACCTACGGGGGGATCACCTGGACTTCGCGATCTGGGCCTGCTCGAGGGCCACACGACCAGCTGGTGACTTGACGAACAGCGCAGAACCGGCGACTTGCACGGATCTCCGCCCCGAGTCCGCCATGAAGCCGACCCTGCCCGCCCCGCCGACCCGGCCCCTGTCCCAGCTCCTGCCCAACGAGCCCCTGCTGCTCATGGGCGCCGGACCGACGCCGATCCCCTGGCCCGTGGCCAGGGCGAACAGCGTGGTCATCAACCACCTGGGCCCGACCATGAACAGCGTGCTCGAGGGCGTGAAGAGCTCGGCCCGCTACGCCTTCCAGACCCAGGCGGAGCACGTGATCGGCGTGGCCGGCTCGGCGTCGAGCGCCATGGAGATGGCGGTGGGCAACCTGGCCTGGCCCGGCCGCAAGGTCCTCTCGCTGGTGACCGGCACCTTCAGCGCCCGCCTGGCCGAGATGGCCCGCTGCGTGGGCGCCGAGGTGACCGAGGTGGTCAGCGACACCGCGACCCCCGCCACCGAGGCTGCGCTGCGCGAGGCCCTGGCAGGAGGTCCCTTCGACGTGGTCACCCTGGTCCAGGGCGAGACCAGCTGTGGCGTGCTCAACGTGGAGCTGCCGGCGATCTGCCGGGTCGCGCGGGAGCGTGGCGCCCTGGTGGTGGTCGACGCCGTCTGCACCCTGACCACCACGCCGCTCCAGATGGACGACTGGGGCATCGACGTGTGCGTCACCGGTGGCCAGAAGGGCCTGGCGAGCATCCCCGGCGTGTCGCTGATCGCCTTCAGCGCTCGGGCCTGGGAGGTGGTCGAGCGCCGGCCGCGGCCCATGCCCCACTGGTGCCTCGACGCCCAGCGGGCCTGGAATTTCTGGGGTCACCACAGGTACCACTACACCGCCCCCGTGCCCGGCGTGCTCGCGCTCTACGAGGCCCTGCGGCTCATCGCCGAGGAGACCCTGGAGCACCGCTTCCACCGCCACGCCCGCAGCTCAGCGGCCCTGCAGGCCGGCATGGAGGCCATGGGCCTGAGCCTGTTCGTGCCCGCCGAGTACCGGCTCCACAGCGTGGTCGCCTTCCACCGCCCCACCGACATCGACGCCGCCAAGCTCAAGGAGCGCATGGTCCAGCAGTTCGGCGTGGAGATCGCCGGCGCCTTCGGCCTGGACATCCTGAGGGTCGGCCAGATGGGCGAGCAGTGCCGCAGCCACAACCTGTTCAAGGTGCTCTACGCTCTCGGTGAGAGCTGCCGGCTCGAGGGCTTCCACTGCGACGTGGCGGTGGGCATGGCCGCCCTGGAGCGCACCCTGGTGAAGCACTCGGAGGCGCCGCCGAACGGCGCCGGGGACGCACGGCCGGCGCTCTGAGAGGCGCTGCTGTGAGACGCAGGGGAGACGCAGGGGTCAGACCCCTGTTGTTGATCCTTTTCGACAACGAGAGAATCAATGAGATGCAAGGGTCAGACCCCAGCTCTTGATGCTCTCGCTATGTATCAAGAGCAGGGGTCAGACCCCTGTTGTTGATCCTTTCTGTCTGCGCTCCCTAGGGGTACGACATCAAGAACGTGCCCAGGCACATCTCGTCGCCGGTCCCGTCGCCCCAGTAGACGTCCTCGTCGGTCGGGTTGTCCCAGGTGCACTCGACGGTCAGGGAGTCGCCGGCCTCGAGGAGCTTGGGCTCGGTGAAGCGGTAGCTGCGCTGCCAGTTGAAGTCCCACCGGGGCACGTCGATCAGGCAGGTCTCCGACCCGTCGGCCCGCTGGATCAGGCCCCGACCGCTCCGGCCGAGCTCGTGCATGTGCAGGCTGGCGCTGTAGATGTTCAGGTCCAGGGGCAGGGCGTAGCTGAAGCTGTGGGTCACGCCGTCGGTGTTGGCGGGGATCGCCATCTGGTCGGTGTCGATCCAGAAGGGGTTGGCCCAGGGCTGGATGGTCGAGGGGAAGTCGACCTCGTCCTCGGTGGCCACCAGCACCTGGGTCTGGTCCGGCCCGGGGCCGGAGTTCTCCACGTTGTAGTGGAGCTGGAGGATGATCTTGGAGCCGGCGCTCACCCGGATGCCGGTGCCCTCCGGGAACATCGAGACCGGGCCGCCCGGGGCCCAGCCGCCGAGCCAGCGGGGATCCTCGCCTTCGACGAAGCCGGGGCTGCCGTAGCAGCTGTAGCCCTCGCCCTCGTCGTCGGCGTCGCGGTCCTCGTAGTAGGAGACCGTGTCCGGCTCGGCGATGTAGGCGATGACGTGGTGCACGACCGCGTCGTTGCCAGGATCGATGTCGTAGCCGACCACGTACGTGTCCTGTTCCTCGGGCCAGTCGAGCACGAAGCAGCGGTACTCGTCCGGGGCCTCGGTGGGCGTGTAGATCGTTGGCATCTCCAGGATCACGTCGGGATCCTCGAGGGTCTCGGGGTCCGGCGCGATCGGGTCGTTGCTCTCGCCGGGATCGCCCTCGGGGGCGCCGGCATCGACCCAGTCGGCGACGAGCTGCTGCTCGCTCTCGCTCAGGGAGATGTCGCCCTCGTAGTCGGCACAGTCCGGGTCCGCGAGCCAGGGAGGCATGGTGCCGTCGAGCACGGCGTCGCGGACCTGGGTACGCACGATGAAGGCGTCGTCGTAGTCCTCCAGGGAGAAGGTCCCGATGCCGCCGCTGCTGTGGCAGCCGACGCAGTTGACCGTGATGACGTCTTCGACCTGACCGTACCAGGTCGGCGCGGCAGAGGGCGTGGTGTCGTCGCCACAGGCGAGGAGCGCGAAGAGCGTGATCATGGGCCGTCCCGGGCGCCGGAGTAGGGAGGAGACCCTACCGCGGATCGGCCCCAGGGGCACGCTCAGGTCTTCTTCTTCCTCCGGGGCTTGAAGAGCGGCCGCACCACGTGCTCGGAGTCGTCGTCGATGATCAGGGTGGTCGAGGCATCGGCCATCTCGGTGGTGTCGTCGGGCTCGTCGGCGGCGAAGGAGACCACGCTGCCCTGGGAGGGGGCTTCCTCATCCTCGGAGTCGTCCGGGGGCAGCGCGAAGACGTCGTCGTGGTCGTCGAGGCCGGTGCCGGTGGGGGCCTGGTCGTCGTCGTCCTCGTCGTCGTCCGGAGGGAGGGCGAAGACGTCGTCGTGGTCGTCGAGCCCGGTGCCGGTGGGGGCCTCGTCGTCGTCGTCTGCGGGCATGGCGAAGACGTCGTCGTGGTCGTCGAGCCCGGTGTCGGTGGCCGTCGCGGTCGACGGACTCCGCCGGGAGGCGAACGAGCTCTCGTCGTCGTCCGGCGGCAGCTCGAACACCTCGTCCCTGCCCAGGGTGACCTTCTCCGAGCGCCGCCAGCTCGGCCTGCGCTCCGGCGGCTCGGACACCTGGCTCCGAGGGCCCCGGGAGCTCGTGGAGCGGCTCTCCTCGTCCTCGAGATCCAGCAGGAATCGCGGCACGTCTGGCGCCACCGAGACGGAGGAGAAGCCCGAGAACGACGGCGTGGTGCTGTCCAGATCCTCGGACTCGACCCGCCGCACAGCCATCGGCGTGCGCTTGGAGCCCTCGAGCTCCAAGGCGCGGACCTGCAGACACAGGTCCAGCGCCCGCCAGAATTGGTCCCTGCGGCCTCTCGGTGCCCGATCGATCTCGATCAGCCAGGTGTTCAGGTCGGGGTAGTCGCCCGCCTTCTCCAGGAGCTCGGCGGCCTCCCGGCTCCAGGGGCGAACCATCTCCGGCGTGATCCGCCCGACCACCAGGGGGCGTTCCTGCTCAGCGGCCAGGCTCCGGCGGACGTCTCTGGGCTGCCGGAAGGTGCGCAGGCCCTCCACGACCACGTGCATCAGGGACTTCGGCAGGCCGACGGCGTCGGTGTCGGGCTCGGGGATCTCTCGGAAGGTCGCGATCTCGTCCAGGTCCACCAGGTCCGCCAGGAAGCGGCCCAGGGTGAACACGGCCTCGTCGAAGATCTGGTCGATCTGGACGCCGGAAGCCATCAGGCGGGGGATGTCCTGGAGGAGGTGACCACGGCAGGTGCTGGTGTCGATCGTGGGGCTGGCCAGCCGGTCCCAGAGCTCGGGCATGCCCTTCACGCCGACCACGTTCCGGCGGCGGACCGCCAGGGTGACCGTGCGCCGGCCGTCGTCGAGCCGCACCTTGCCGGAGCTGCCCAGGCGTGCGATCTCGAACAGCAGGGGGATCGGGGCGCCCTGGAGCACGGGCCCACCCTACCGCGGTAGACTCGTCACAGCCCGGAGGTCCCCCCATCCGCCGCCTGCTGCTGCTGCTCGGTGTCGCTGCTGTGGTGGCCTGTGGCGAGTCCGGGCCGGTGGACTGCGGGACTCTCACCGACCTGGCGGCCCGCAACGCTTGTCAGCTCGACCAGGTGTTGGCCGTCACGCCCGCGCAGTTCGACACCCTGCTGGTCCAGATCGGCGCGCTCCAGGACCCCATCGCCCGCGGCGCGGCTGTCTTCGGCTGGCTCGACGCCAACCCAAACACCCTCACGCCAGCCCAGGGCCAGCAGCTCTGCGCCCTGTTGCAGGACGAGAACAAGCGCATCTGCGAGCGGCGTCAGGCCTCGTCGCACTTGTCGCGACCCTAGGAGCGTGCGGTGAAAGAGGCTCCCGTCGCCCCGCGGACCACCTCGCTACGCTCGGCCCGCAAGCGGGTCCCTGATTCCACCGAGGTCGGCGCCCGTCGTCAGTCACGTGCTGAAGCACGCTCCTTCCTCCGGAATCGCCGGCTGCGCCGGCTCGCCAACCTCGGCAGAGATGGCCTCGCGGGACTCGGTCCGCCCTTCTTCATCTGCCTGCTAGGGGCCTGCGACGGACCGGCGGCGACAGCCCCTGCGAGGGTGCTGACGCCGGGGCTCGAGGTGTGCGCGGCCCACGCCAGCGACGACCGCCTGCTCGGCTACTGCCTGGCGGCGAACGCGGTGAAGCTCCAGCACCTGCCGGTGGCGACGGTCTGCGGCCAGGTCACGAACCACGCCCGGGAGTGCCGCCACAACTGGGCGACCGCCCGGGCCCGGTGGTCCCCGAACACGCCGCTCGCGGAGCTGCTCGAGGTCTGCCGCGGCGACAGCGACTGCGCCTTCGACGTGCTCGACACCCGCAACCCGCGGGAGCTGGTGGTGACCGTGGGCCACTGCCGCGAGTTCGTGCCCGATCACGCCCGGGACTGCGTGGGCCACGCGGTGGCCCGGTGGGCAGACCTGGTCACCACGTCCGAGGAGGTCGCTCAGATCGCGTCGGCGGACCTGGGCGACCCGGAGATGGTCGGCTTCCACCTGGCGACTGCGGTGGTCTGCAGGGAGATCGCGGGGGCGGTCTGCCCGGACAGCGGCGACAAGGCCCAGGCGTGTGCGGCCCGGGAGAAGCAGCTGCGGGGCCAGCCGAGCCTGTGCCCGGAGATCCCGCCCCACGTGCTGCGGCAGCGAGGGCGCTGAGAGCGCTCAGTCGAGCAGCCCCTCCGCCAGGATGGCGTCGGTCAAGGCCTGACCGAACACCTGGTTGCCCGCCGCCTTCAGGTGGTTCGGGTCGATGAAGAGCTCGCTCGGGTGCCGCCCGTCCTGCTGCAGGGCCACGCACGCCCGGGCGACGGGCACACCCGCCGGCAGTTCCTCGGGCGGCGCCTGGCAGACGATCCGGTCGTGCCGCTGGTCCCACACCGGGTAGTCCACGAACATCAGGTCCACGCCCTCTCGGGCGGCGAGGGCCTTCAGGTTCTCGTGGTTGCCGAAGGCCGCCTTGCGCTCGGCCTCGTCGATCTGGCCGGGCTGGTGCTGCATGTGGCGCCCGGTCGTGGGCCGCAGTCGCTCCAGCCAGAAGCGCAGCGTGTAGTAGAGCCGGGAGTGCCACAGGACGCCCTCCATGGCGGCACGGGACGGCCCGACCGGCGGCAGCAGGCCGTCCTTGGGCTGGTCGTAGGTCCGGCAGTCGACGATCAGCAGGTCCGGGTCCCACCCCAGCAGCTTGTGCTCGATGAGCCGAAGGGCCTGGAGGGAGCCGTAGCCGGAGATGCCGGTGTTGATGAGCTGCAGGTCGTCGCCGCGACCGGTCTTCGCCCGCAGGAGCCCTTCGGCCAGGGCGGTGTAGGTCTCGTGGGACTTCGCGCCGGCGCCGTAGGTCTGGGAGTCGCCGAGGGTGAAGGCCCGCCAGGTCCCCGCGGGCTTCTCCCGGGGCACGTCGGCGTAGCGGAAGCCCTCGGCGTTGAGCCCGAGGCGCGGGTTCGGGAGCTCGGAGCGCACCCAGCCGAAGACCGGGTGGTAGTCCATCGAGCCCTCCTCCACGTGCCGGCGGACCAGGTCGTCGGGGATGGTGGCCTCGCCCAGCTCCCGGGTGCCGATGCGCAGTCCGACCTCGGCGATGACCAGGACGGCGACGACGGTCACGCCGGCGAAGGCGAGCTTCTTGGGGGTGCTCAGCGCCACGGACACCTCACGCACGGGCCCCCACCCCGCGGACGAACGTCCGTACTTCGGACCTTCGTCCGCCTACACGCCGTCTGGGCCGACGAAGGACCGAAGTACGGACGTTCGTCCGCCGGGGGGTGGGGGGGTCGGGGGCCGTAGGGGGTGGATCTCACGGGGCCTCCAGGGCGAACAGCCACGGCCCGCTGGCCGTCGCGTCCGTCTCGATCCACCGGGCCTGCAGCCCCACCTGGGAGGCCACGCTCGCCGCGGTCCGCTCCGCCGAGCCCTGGGTGGCCCCCAGGACCACCACCGCCTTCGGGTCCTCCAGACCCCGCGCTCCCTGGTCCCGCAGGCTCACCCAGGCACACTCCTTCAGCGGCCAGAGGGTACCCATCGCGACCACCGTGCGGGGCTCCAGCTTGAGCCCGGGCCCCAAGGAGAAGCCCACCTGGCGACACTGCCCGCCGATCCCTGGCAGGTCAACCAGCGCCGCCGCCGCGCTCTCCAGCCCCTGCTCCATGCCCTCCCGAGGCGGCCCGGCGACCAGGAGCTGGTGCCCGCGCACGGCCCCCGCCCGGACCTGCTGGTCCACCGGCTCCTGCAGCGCGATGGACCACGCGGCCGGCAGCCGCTCGGACCCCAGCTGCCCCGCCGCGAAGACCGCCAACACCGGCGCCAGCACCCACCGGGTCGGGCGAACCCGACACACCGCCACCACCCACACCACCGCGAGCAGCAGCGCCGCCGGCAGCACGTAGCGGGCGTTGATCGGCAGGGTGCGCGAGATCAGCCAGGTCCCCAAGGCCGCCGAAGCCGCGAGCTCCCACAGCCGCCAGCCCACCCAGGGCTTCACGGGCCCCAAGAGCCCGCTCAGCCGCTCCCACCGCAGCCCCAGCGGCACCAACACCAGCAGCCAGAACACCCCCTGGCCCCACCACCAGGTGTGGGGCACCACCACCAGCAGCTGCTCGATGTTCCAGGCCAGCACCCGCTCCGGGTCGGTGACGATCACCTCGGCCACCCCCTCCCGGTAGAGCTTCTCGTAGACACTGGGCGCCATCGCGTGCAGCCAGGGGATGACCACCAGCCCGCTGACCTGGGCCGCGCCGGCCAGGGCCAGCCCCCGGCGCAGGCTGTCCCGCCTCCGCAGCACCGCCCACAGCACCAGGGTCAGCGCGAGGGCCCCCCCGAGCCAGCCCAGGGTGAGCTTCACCCCGGCGAAGTCGGGCCCCGTGTACATCGCCGCCGCCAGGTCCTTGCGAGCCCAGGCCCCCTGGAAGCCCCGCACCAGCGGCACGACGGCGAGCACGAGCGGCACCAGGGCCAGGGGCGACCGCACCACCAGCACCAGCCCCGCGACGGCCAGCGGCACCAGCAGGAACAGCGCGATGGTCAGCTTGTTGAGGACCGCCCACCCCAGGAACAGGCCGAACAGCAGGGTCGGCACGAGACGTCGGAACCCGTCGGAGCCCCAGAGCGTGAGCAGGATCCAGGGCATCAGCGCCGCGGCCGGCACGTCCATCAGCAGCAGGCGCGAGTAGTTGGTCGCGCTCGGCGCAGCGAGCCACAACAGCGGCAATAGCAGCGCCGCCGTGCGCCCCTGGAGGAAGAGCCCGAGCGCACTCAGCCCCGCTACCCCGAAGGCCGAGAAGCCAGCGACCGCCAGCCGCGTGGCGTCCATGGACGGCCCGAGCACCTGCACCAGCGCCGCCGCCGGCAGGTAGACACCGGGCAGGAAGGGCTGCATCGGGGTGCCCGCGCCTTCGTAGAGCCAGGCGTGGTGCCGGGTGACGTTCAGCAGGTGCCCTGGCGCGTCGCCGCTGGGCAGGGTCTGGTCCGCGGCGAGCCAGGCGGCGTGCCAGGCCAGGGCCACCAACCCCCAGGCCAGGGGCACCGCGATGCGCCAGACCCAGACCACCGCTCAGGACCCCTTGCCGGGCCCGAGCCCGGGCACGTCGTCGCAGCGGGGCTCGCGCAGGAGCTGGCGGTGGGAGGCGCCGGTCGCCATCAGGTCCGCGACCACCTCGGCCAGGGTGCGGTAGCCGGCCTCGCTGGGGTGGAAGAGGTCCGAGAAACCCCAGCAGGAGCGGGCGTCGAGGGCGTGCCCTGCGTGGGGCACGCCGGCGCCGTCCAGGGCGTCGTACCAGGCCCGCTCGTCGATGTGGCGACCGGACAGGGCCCCCTCCATCGTCGTCGGCCAGAACACCATCCAGACCGGCAGCCCCAGGGCCTTGGCCTCCCCCGCCAGGTTGACCACGTCCTGGACCGCGGCGTGGCTGGCCTCCCCCGGCGGCAGGGCCGGGTGCGGATCCCGGGTGAACCGGACCAGCAGCCTGCGCAGGACCAGGTAGGTCCAGAGCTCATAGGCGGGGGCGCCGCCGTAGCTGCGGTACCAGGCCTCTCGGTAGCCGGCGACCTCGCCCTGGCGGGACCGGTTGTGGGGCTTGCCCAGGAGCACAGCGTCGAAGGTGTGGGTCGCGGACAGCCGCTGCCACCAGAAGAGCATCTCGAAGGCGGAGCCCCCGGGCACCCCGGCATTGACCACTTCGACCCGCTCGTGGCCGAGCTTCGCGGGCAGCACCTGCTCCAGCTGGGCCGGCAGGGTCGCGTCCTGGTTGGCGCCGATGCCGTACATCCAGGAGTCGCCCAGGGCGAGGACCCGCCAGGTGCCCGTCGCGGGCTGGGCAGTCAGGGCCTCCCCAGCTCGACGCAGCCCGAGGTCGTCGTGCTCGGCGACCCAGGTGTGGCGGCCGTCCTGGCGACTCGACCGCACCTCGGGCCGAGGCATCGCCACGCCCGGCTCCGGGAAGTGCATCGTGCTGGCCGGGTGCTCGCCGGTGAAGAGCAGGTCCCCCCGGGGGATCGCCACCCGGAGCACGCCCTCCAGAGCGACCCCGAGCCCCACCAGGATCACCAGCGCGAAGGCGAGCTTCTTGCCGACGCCCACTCAGGGCCCCCGGTCCTTCAGCGCCAGGTAGAGCCCCTCGCCGAGCAGGTGGTGGCCGGGGCGGTCCGGGTGCACCTGGTCGGTCCAGTACCCGATGCTCACGCCACGCTCTTGGAAGAGCGCGGGACCGTCCACCAGGGGTGCACCGGCGGCGGCGGCGGCCTGTCGCATGGCCTCGCGGTAGGCGAGCACGGCCTCTGGCGGTGGCACCGGGTCCAGGTCCATCGGCGCCGGCAGGATGAGGAAGGCGGGCTTCGCGCCCAGGCCCTCGATCTGCGCCGTGAGCTCCCGCAGGTTCTGGATGTACTCGCTCAGCAGCACGCGGCTGGAGCGGGAGCCGTCCAGGGTGCCCACGTCCTCACGACCGGAGAGGAAGCCCACCTCCCGGGCCCGCAGCCAGGGCGACAGCAGGCGGCGGAGGACACGGTAGGTCGCCAGCCCGCGCAGGGGTCCCGAGATGGTGTCCGCCCGGCCCTCGACAGTGAGCTGACGACCCCGGTCGTGGAAGATGTCGCTCCAGATGTTGCCGATGACCACCCAGTCCGGCTGCACCTGGCGGCCCACCTTGGCCAGCAGCGCCATCGACTGGGTCGTGTCGTGGCCAGGCACCCCGCCGATGACCCCGGTGACCGGGACCTCCCAGGCGTGGGCCAGCAGGTCGGCGCCGACTTCGATGAACACGTCCTTCTCGGGCACGCCATCGCCGTAGATCGAGCTGTCGCCGAGGGACATCAGCCGCAGCTCGCCGTCGCCCTTCGGCGCCAGCTCCGGCCCCCGCAGGCCGAGGCTGTTCACCCGGAACGTCGCCTTGCCGCGCTTGCGCACCGAGCCCGGCTCCAGGCCCCACTTCATGCGCGGGTCGCTCACCAGGGCGGTGCCCCCCTGCTCCAGCTGGCGCCGGTTCTCCTCGGCCGCCTTGTTGAAGTCCAGGTGCTGGCCAGGTCCGGCGACCGGGTGGGTGCGCTCCTCGACCCAGGTGCTGCGCTCGTAGAGCCAGGCCACGCCCTCGACCGCGCCCGCGAGCAGGGCGAAGGTCAGGACCGCGAAGCCGAGCCGGCGGGTGACGGAGGACGCCATCGGGCCCGATCCTGTCACGGGTGCCTGCCCGGCGCGGGATACCCCCGTCCCCGGGAGGCGCGCCCGTGCCGGCACTCGACCGCCAGGACCACGCCATCGACAACGGCCACGGCTGGCAGCTCAAGCTCACGCGCTTCGCCGTGCCGGGCACGCCGGTCGACCCGGACAGCCAGCCGGTGCTCCTGCTCACCGGGTACGGCATGAACGACTTCGTGCTCGGGTTCCACCCAGGCGGTCGGCCGATGATCCGGGTCCTGGCCGAGGCGGGCCTCGAGGTCTGGTCCGGGGCGATGCGCCGCCAGCGGGGCTCCCGGCGCCTGGTCCGCCGGGCGGGCCTGCCGGGACTGCAGGCCTTCGCCGACCAGGACGTGCCGGTGCTCATCGACGCCGTGCTCTCTCGGACCGCCACCCGAGCCGACCGGGTGGACCTGGTCGGCTCCAGCCTGGGGGGCTCGGTGGCCTATGCGCACCTGGCCCTGCACCCGGACGCCCCGGTGGGCGGCCTGATCGCCATCGGCGCCCCGCTCCAGTGGGAACACGTTCACCCGGTCCTGCGGATCCTGTTCGCGTCGGAGCGGGTGGCCGGCTGGGTGCCCATGACCGGCACCGACACCGTCGCACGGCGGCTGTTCCCCGTGGTGGCCAAGGTGCCGGCCCTGCTCTCCATCTACATGAACCTGGACCACGTGGCCCTGGACGACGCCCGAGAGCTCACCCGCGGCGTCGACGAGCCGGACCGGCGGGTGAACCGGGACCTGGTGCGCTGGATGCGCCAGGGCACCCTGCGCTTCCGGGGCATCGACGTGAGCCAGGCCCTGGGGCGAGAGACCCGGCCCCTGCTGGTGATCCTGGCGAACCAGGACGGCATCGTGCCCCGGGCATCGGCGGTGCCCGCCCTGGAGCTGTGGGGCGGGGAGGACACCACCCTGCTGGAGATCGGCACCCCCGACGACTGGTATGCCCACGCCGACCTCTTCATCGCCCCCGAAGCCCCGGAGCGGGTCTTCGAGCCGATGGCCACGTGGCTCCGGGACCGCGCGCGGGGATAGCCCCCAGGGTGTGCGCACCTTCTTGCTGATCTGCATCGCCGGGGCCTGTGGCAGCGGGGCCCGGTACCTCGTGAGCGAAGCCGCCGACAAGGCCCTGGGTGGGCCCTTCGCCTGGGGCACCCTGACCGTGAACGCGCTGGGCTGCCTGGCCGCCGGCGTGCTCATGGAGCTGATCCTGCACTCGGACCTGGTGCCGGCCGAGGCGCGGCTGCCCTTGACCGTGGGCTTCCTGGGCGCCTTCACGACCTTCAGCACCTTCGGCCACGAGACCTTCCGCTACCTCCAGGCCGGCGACGTGAAGCTCGCGCTCACCTACGTCGGGGCCCAGCTGGTGCTGGGACTGGCGCTGGTCGCGGCAGGGGTGGCCCTCGGGCGCACCCTGCTGCCCTCCAGCTGAGCCGTTCGGAAGTCTCGGCGCCTGAAGTCGCTGGTCAGCCGGCGGCGGGCGCATGGCCCAGCCTCACGTCGCGGGGGGAGTAGCCGGCCCGAACTGCCGCCCTGTCTGGCGTAGCCATCGCCAACTGCCGCCCAGGGGGTGTACGAGGGCCGCTCTGGGCCCGTCGAGGCGGGGCAGGCGCCTCGACGCGCCCAAGACACGGGGTCCCCACCGCCAGAGCGGCAGTAGAGAGCGGCTACGCTCGGCCGAGCGGCAGTTCGGGGCGGCTACGCCCGGGAAGGCTCACTTGTGGCCGCTTCCCCGGGCTCCCCGAGTCCTCTGGTCAGCGCCGAGGGGCTGGTCGCGCGGGGTCGGTCAGTCCTCGGGAATCGCCCCGAGCTCGTCCTTCAGATCGCCCAGCCCCGGCAGGCCCAGGTCCTCCTCGCTGGCCCGGGCGTCCTTCATCCGGCGCTTCTGGGCCCGCTTGCCCTTGCGGCGCTTCAGCCAGGGCAGCTCCGCCAGGGCGAGCTCCTGCTCGACCAACGCGGTCGGGTCCAGGGCCTGTTCCGCCAGCTCCGCCTCGGCGGTGCCGTCGGCCACGAGCAGGTAGTCGATGCGCAGCGGCTCGCCCTTGCGCACGACGTCGACCCAGATCAGCTGCTTCTGGCGCACCTTCAGGTACGCGCCCACACCATCCGTGTAGCTCTGGATGCGCTTGCCGTTGATGGCCATGACCGTGTCACCGCTGCGCAGCCCCAGCTGGTGCAGCACGGTGCCGCAGCGGATCCGGCCGACCTTGAAGCCGTCGCGTTCGCCGGCGTCGTCCTTGTTCCACCAGGTGCTGGCGAGCTTCTCGGTCTCCCGGGGGTTGCCGGCGTAGAAGGCGACCAGGGAGTCCTCGACCCGGTAGCCCTGGGTGGCCACCTGGGCGATCTCGGCCAGATCCGCCTCGCAGGGCCGCCGCTTGCGCTTGCGCTTGGTCTTCTTGCGGCCGTTGTTGGCTCGCTGCTTGCGCTGGATGCCGTCGCGCTCCAGGGCCAGTCGGAGCTCGCGTGCGGGGCCCGGGTGCACCCGCGGCACGGTGTCGGGGGCGGGCCCGAGCTGGACCAGGGGGTCGGAGTCGGTCGTGGAGGCGACCGACAGGGCGCGGTCGGATGTGGGGGCCCGGTCCCGCCGAACCGGGACGGTCTTGGCCAGCGCCGGCTCGGGCTCCGGCTCGGCGACCGGTGCGGGCGTGGGCGGCAGGTGGATCCGCACCACCCGCTCCGGCTCGACGGAAGAGCCCGACCGGATCCGTGGTACCTCGGGCGCGTCGTGCAGGGCCGCGAGCACCCAGGGGGTGCCGTAGCCCAGGCCGGTGAGGGCCAGGGCGAGCAGGGCCAGGATCGGGCGAGCGGTGCGCAAGCGGGCCTTTGACGAGCGAGACCCACGGATCATTCCATGGCCTGCTCAGGCCCGCTGGCTGGTTCAGATCCCCGAGCTGAACACCAGGTAGGCGGTGTGGGCGTAGTACTCGCTGCCGAGCAGGAGATCGTCGCGGCCGTCGCCGTTGGCGTCGTGGCCGGTGACCGCGGCACGGCCGACGCGGGCGTCGTCCGGCCCCGTCAGCGCACCGATGTTGCCGGCGCCGACCTCGGTCTCCAGGTCGACACTCGCGGTCAGTGGGCCGTAGATCACCCAGGCGCCGCCTGCGTAGTCGCTGTGGTACTCGTCGCCGAGCAGGATGTCCTCCTGCCCGTCGCCGTCGATGTCGCCCGTGGAGATGTGGGTGCCCGGGTGGAAGGGGTAGGTGTTCGCGTAGAGGCTGTGGTCCCGGCCGCCACTGTCGGTGTCGCCGGACCAGCTGTCGCTGCCGAGGAAGACCAGGGTGCGGCCGGCGTCGGCCTCGCTGATGAGCAGGTCGCCGTAGCCATCGCCGTCCAGGTCCTCGGCCACCGCCACCACGTCGGCGGTGTCGTCGCTGCCCTGGCCCTCCATCCACCAGTCGGCGTCCCCGGCGTTGGTGGGGCTGGTCGGCAGGGGGGAGAGGAAGACGTAGCCCCGGCCCTGGTAGTTGTCGTAGTTCTTGGAGCCCATGACCAGGTCGGGCAGGCCGTCGGCGTTCAGATCACCGGCAGCGACACCGTCCTGGCCGCTGCCAGCGCCGCCGAGCCAGGAGCTCGAGGTCTCGCCGTAGAACTCGTGGGCCGACACGTCGGCCAGCTCGGCGCCGCCGCTCCAGCGGGCGCCGCCGGTGATCACGTGCACGGCGCCGCTGTTGCTCACCTCGTGACGGGTGCTGCCGGTGAGGCTGGTGACGATCAGGTCGCTGGCGCCGTCGCCGTCGAAGTCGGCGCTGTCCAGGTTGGTGCCCGCGTGGGCCTGCTCGGTGAACATCGCGTCGGCGAGGCCCGCGATGGTGCCGTCGGTGCTGACCGGACCGTAGATCACGTAGGCCTGGTCCTCGTAGCCGACACTGCCCGAGGGGGCGCCCAGGGTCACGTCGGCGATGCCGTCGCCGTCGTAGTCGCCCAGGCCGTGGACCGAGGACCCCGCGGCGATGCCCCGCACGTCGCCGACCAGAGTGACGTCGGCCTGGGTCATCAGGTCGATGTCACCGGTGGCGCCGCTGTAGACGACCCAGGCGATGCCTTCGTTGTTGTCAGCGGCGTCGTGCTGGGGGTCGCCCAGGAGCGCTTCGGGCAGGCCGTCACCGTCCTGGTCGCCCAGGTACGACATCGCCACGCCGGTGTAGCCGCCCTCGGGGCCGATGTAGCGGACGGCGGCCACATCCTCGATGAGGGCGTCGCCGTAGAGCCCGCAGCCGTTGGCCGTGCCGTCGCAGTCGTTGTCCCAGCCGTCGTCGCAGATCTCGGTGGCGTCGGGGTTCACCGAGGCCTCGTCGTCGTTGCAGTCGTCGGTGTTGTCGGGGGTCCCGGCCGGCTCGTCGCAGGCCCACACGGTGGTGTCCGCGTCGCCGTAGCCGTCGCCGTCGGCGTCGACCGGGAACTCGCTGCCGGTGCTCGCATCGACGGAGTCGTCGGCGTCGTCGACGAGGGAGTCGCAGTCCTCGTCGGTGCCGGCGTCGTCGCAGACCTCCTGGGCCCCGGGGTTGATCGTGGCCTCCTCGACATCGCAGTCCCCGCCCTGCTCCGACCAGCCCTCGCCCACGTCGCAGGCGGTGGTCTCGGTGGCGTCGTCGCCGTAGCCGTCGCCGTCCACGTCTTCGTAGACCGGGAAGGCCGCTCCGACGCTCGGGTCGCTGTCGTCGCAGTCCTGGTGGGCGGGCACGCCGTCGGCGTCGGCATCGACCACCCCGCTGTCCCCGGTGAGGCCCGAGTCCGATGCCGTGGTCCCCCCGGTGTCCGAGGCGGTGGTGTCCTTGTCGGTGCAGCCGAGGACGGCGAGCAGGAGGAGGGTGTGCATGGCGGCTCCGGGAGGGAGTCGGCCAAGCTACCCAGCGGGTCCTGTGGGGTCAATCGCCACGGTAGTCTGGGCCATGGTCCCCGCCTTCCTCCTGCTGGCGGCCTGCGCCAGCGAAGGCACGCTGGGCGACGGGTCGGCGCCCCCGGGCACGGACTCGGCGCCCTGGGATGTCGAGGGCCTGGGGGGCGCCTGCGAAGGCGTGAGCCACCCGCGGGTCGTGATCCACGAGGTGGTGACGGCGAACATCCAGGGCCTGCTCACCGCGGCCGAGGACACCCCGGACTGGATCGAGATCGCCAACCTGGACGACGGCCCCGTGGACCTGGCGGGCTGGGGACTCAGCGACGACGCCAGCGATCCCTGGGCGTACACCTTCGGCGAGGACAGCGTGGCCGACGGCGCCGTGAGGCTGGTCTTCGCCTCTGGCGAGCCGTCGAACCCCGCCGAGGAGCACGCCCCCTTCTCCCTGGCCAACGCCGGCGAGACCCTGCGGCTCACGGCACCCGACGGCTGCACGGTCGATCTCGTCGAAGTCCCGTGGTTGCCCCGCGACGTGGCCTGGGGCCGCACGCCGGAGGACCCGGCCGAGTGGTCCTACTTCCTGGAGCCGACGCCCCTGGGCCCGAACGTGACCGAGTGGCGGCCGGGCTTCGCCCAGGCCCCGGTGCTGGACCCCGTCTCGTCGGTCCAGGACGGCCCGGTCACGGTCACCGTGGAGAGCGAAGCCGCCCTGGTGACCCTCACCTTCGACGGCTCCGCCCCCACCGAGGACAGCGAGCCCTACACCGGTCCGCTCACGGTCGACGCCCGGCCAGACCTGGGCATCGTGCGGGCCCGGGCCTTCGTCGACGGGCTCTGGCCGAGCCCGGTGGCCACCGGCACCTACCCCCACGGCCGGGGCTACCTGGACGACGACCTGCAGGTGGTCTCGCTGGTGATCGACCCCTTCGACCTCTACGACGACGAGACCGGTATCTACACCTACGGGCCGCCGGACTACACGGTCTACTACCCGTACTTCGACGCCAATTTCTGGGAGGACTGGGAGCGGGACCTGCACCTGACCGTGTTCACGCCCGACGGCACGGCGGTCATCGACCAGGACGCGGGGGTGAAGATCCACGGGGGCTACACCCGGGCCTTCGAGCAGAAGAACTGGCGCCTGCTGCCGCGCAGCGCCTACGGCCACCCGACCCTGGACCACGCCTTCTTCCCCAACATGGCCCAGGACGCCTTCGAGGTGATGGTGCTCGAAGGCTCGGGCGACTGGTGCCCGACCCACACGGAGAACAGCCTGGTCGACCAGCTCTTCCGGGACGCCGACGGCGTGCGCCTGCCGTGGATCGACAGCCAGGCCTGGGAGCCGACGGTGGTGTACCTCAACGGGGAGTTCTGGGGGCTCTACAGCTTCCGCGAGAAGCTCGACGAGCGCTACGTCGCCTGGCACCACGGCGCCGATCCCGACGCCCTGGACCGCATCGAGTGCACCGCCGACGGCACCGACGACTGGTGGAAGGTCCAGCAGGGGGACTCCGAGGCCCTGGACGCCCTGGACGCCTTCGTGGCCGAGCACGACCTGGCGGATCCCGCGGCCTATGCCGAGTTCCGGACCCTCATCGACGTCGAGAACCTGGCGACCGCGGTCCTGGCCGTGGGCTTCATGGCCAACGGCGACTGGTGGAGCAACAACCTGAAGCTCTGGCGCGAGCGCACCGACCCCGGGCCCTTCCGGCACATGGTCTTCGACCTGGGCCACGGCTGGGGCTCCTCGAGCTACGACCACTTCGGCGTGAGCATCGGCTTCTCCGGGCGAGGCCTGCCCATCGCCGACGCCGTGCGCAACGACGACTTCCGGGTGCTCCTGGCGAACCAGGCCAGCGACTACCTGAACACCGTGCTGCGCTCGGACCACGCGGTCGCGGTGCTCGACGACATGCACGCCCGGATCGAGCCGGTGATCCCGGCTCAGTACGCCCTGTGGTGCGGGGCGCCGACCGACGCCTGGTACGCGTCGGTGGACTACGCACGCAGCTTCGCCGAGGAGCGTGCCGAGCACGTCTGGGGCCACGTGCGCAACGGGCTCGGGCTCGAGGGCGCGACCGAGGTGACTCTGGAGGCCGAGCCGGAGGGTACAGGCACGTTCCGGCTGACGGCGGTGGCGGTCGAGGGGCCCTTCACCGGGCGCTTCTGGAAGGGCCTGCCGGTGACGGTGACGGCTGTGCCGGCCGAGGGGTTCACCTTTGCAGGGTGGAGCGACGGCGAGACCGAGGCCTCGCGGACCGAGGTGCTGACCGGGCCGACGGGGTGGGTCGCGCGGTTCGAGTGATCGGCGGGCGACCGGAGCGTGCAGCTTCTGCAGGGCTCTGGCGAGGGCCGCCCGGCGCTCACGCTGAGGAGGGAGGAACGTCCGTACTTCGGACGTTGGGGCCCTCTCAGTGACTGAGACGGGGCCAACGTCCGAAGTACGGACGTTCGTCACCTCCCAGACCTCGTCGCCCGCGCTGCAGCGGGCTCACTCCGGGCGCAACCGCAGGATCTCGAACGGCAGCTCCGGCGGGTTCGGGTCCTGGCCTGTCTTGTGGTCGAGCTGGCTCTCCACGATCCAGAGGCTGTCGCCGTCGACCGCCAGGGTGGTCGGGAAGTCGAGGCCCTCGACCACCGTGGTCACCAGGTCGGTGGTCAGCATCATGCTCGCGATGCGCCCGGCCTGGCCCTCGACGATGAAGAGCGTGTCGTCGCTGCGCCACTCCAGGCCGTCCGGCGCCACCAGGTCCCGGGCCTGGCTCGTCTCCAGCACCTGACCCGCCTGGCCCTGGGGCCCGATGCCCACCTGGTAGAGCTGGCCGGCCCCGGAGCCCGCGAGGATCAGCGAGCCGTCGCGCTCGGCGACGCCGTTGAGCCCGTACTGGCCGGGCCCGGGCTGCACCGCCTCGTCGTCCAGCCAGACCGCGGCGGCGTCTCCGTCGACCGCGTCCGCGGCGACCTGGTAGACGATGGAGCTGTTCGACTCGGTGGCGTAGAGGCGGCCCTCCTGGTCCAGAGCCAGGTCATTGCAGGTGCCCCGGGCGCTCAGGGCGTGGCGCCGCACCGCCGCCCCGGTGGTCAGCTCGAAGCCCTCGATGGCGGGCTCCGCCTGGCCGCTGGCGGCGGTAGCGCAGGCCCACAGCAGGCCCCGGTCCGCGTCGACCAGCAGGCCGACCGAGCCGTGGGTCGTCGCCTGCAGGGTGGTCCAGGCGACCGCCTCCTGCTCGCAGGGCCCGGCCCGGTAGATCGTCGGCCCCGTCAGGCTGCTCACGTAGACCGCGCCGTCGGGGCCCACGTCGACTCCCTCGGGGTAGGCGTCGGCCAGGTCGAGCAGGACCTTGTCTGGCCGGCAGTCCTCGGGCGAGGTGTCCGTCGGCGTGCCGCTGTCGGTGGACCCGGAGTCCGTGGCCACCGAGTCCGTGGGCTCCGCGGTCTCCGCGGGGGTCGTGCCGCTGTCCCCGGCGACCGTGGTGCTCCCCGAGTCGGCCGTGGTGCCCCCGGCGCAGGCGAGCCACAGGAGTGGAAGGACGCCGGACATGCCGGGAGTGTACCGAGCGGTGACCGGACCGCCGGCCGGCCGCCACGGACGACGCTATGGGAGAGGCATGCTGCTGCTCTCCCTGACCCTCAGCTGCTCGGGCTCGGGGAACGACTCCGCCCAGGACTCCGCAGACGACGGCGTGTTCGGCGACTGCGACCCCGTCGTGCTCCAGCCCTCGCTGGTTGCCGGGGGCGAGGGTGCGCCCGCCGACCCCCACAGCGACACCTTCGGCGCCGACCCCACCCCGACCCATGTCCGCCTGCACTGGCCCTCTTCGGACCCGTCGCGCTCGGCCGCGATGCTCTGGCGGACCGACCTGGACACCCAGGCCAGCGTGGTGGCGTTCGGCACCTCGGCCGATGCCCTGGACCAGCGGGTCGAGGGCTACAGCTTCACCTTCGGCAGCAGCGATGACGCCCGCATGCACGAGGTCCGGCTGTGCGGTCTGCTGGAACCGGAGACCACCTGGTACTACCGGGTCGGCGGCGACGGCCACTGGTCGGACACCCACAGCTTCACCACCCCGGCCGCGGCGGGCGAGGGCGACAGCCTGCGCATCGGCATGGTGGGCGACAGCCGCGGTGGGTACGACACCTGGGGCACCACCCTGGCCCTCATCGACGCCCACGAGCCCGACCTGATCCTCTTCTCCGGCGACATGGTCGAGAGGGGAGTGGAGCAGGAGGAGTGGGACGCCTGGTTCGGCGCCGCCGAGGAGATCCACGCCCGCCGGGTGGTCGTGCCGACCCACGGCAACCACGAGTTCCTGGCCCAGGCCTACTTTGCCAACTGGGGCCTCCCGGGCAACGAGCAGTGGTTCCACCTGGCCCTGGGGCCCCTGGACTTGATCAGCCTCAACGACACGGTCAACGACTTCGCCTACCTCGAGAGCGAGCAGCCGGACTTCCTGCGAGAGGTCCTGGGCGCTTCGGACCTGCCCTGGTCGATGGTCATGCACCACCAGGCGATGTACTCGACCAACACCCGCCACGGCTCCTTCGAGACCCTGCGGGAGCACTGGGAGCCGGCCATCGACGAGACCGGCGTGGACCTGGTCTTGGCCGGCCACAACCACTGCTACGAGCGCAGCCAGCCCGTTCGCGGCGGCGCGGTGGTGGGGGCCGCCGAGGGCACGACCTACGTGGTCACGGGCGGTGCCGGTGCGCCGCTGTACACCGACTTCGAAGAGGACTGGTTCGGTGAGGTCGCCGCGGCGGTGGAGCACTACGTGATCGCCGACCTGGGGCCGACCGATGGCGCCTTCACGGCGTATGACCTGAGTGGGACGGTGGTCGACAGCTTTGTGGTGCCAGCGGACTAGTGTCCCGGATCGATGATGACTGGTGAAACCCTCCCGTCGCCCCGCTGCGCCTCTCACACGTGGTCGGTCCCGTGCCTCCGCACCCATGTGCTGAGCCCTGACCAGGCTCGCGTCCTGCGCCACATCCTCGACTGTCGCACCCCGGCCCTGGGGGGGCACGTGGACGAGTGCGCCCACTGCGGGGAGTCCTGGCTGTCGTACAACTCCTCTGGACGCGGCGCCGTTGGCCCGCAAGCTGGCGGAAGAGCCGGTGGGAGCAGTCCCTCGTGAGCAGGCCGAGCGACGAGGGGTGGACTACCGCGGGCCCGATGATCACGGCCATGCCTCCGTCCCAGCTCCTCGAGATGGTCGGGGTGGTTGGTTGGACGCCTATCGAACCTGGTGGGTGGGTCAGGGAGTGGGCGAAGGCCTTCCGCCGCTGGCGATTGTGGCTCCGGCTCCGAGCCCGTCGGACAACGGGTGACGGAGCAGCGCCAGAATCTCGTCGGCCGAGAGGCTGGAGGTCGCGTCGGACCCGGCGAGCAGCGCGTCCGCCAAGGCGCGCTTCCGCGCGTGTAGTTGAACGATGCGGTCCTCGATGGTGCCCGCCATGACCAATCGGTAGACGGTGACCGGTCGCGTCTGG
Source organism: uncultured Enterobacterales bacterium (assembly GCA_964344945.1). Lineage (GTDB taxonomy): Bacteria > Myxococcota_A > UBA796 > UBA796 > CAJQPC01 > CAYFPX01. The sequence goes on along the minus strand of CAYFPX010000004.1, from coordinate 78,778 downwards.
CCGAGCCGGTGCGCGCGGTCCGACGCCTGGTCCTCGACCGCCGGGTTCCACCAAGGGTCGAGGTGCACCACGTAGTCGGCGGCGGTGAGGTTCAGGCCCGTGCCTCCAGCACGCAGGCTGATGAGGAACACGTCGCCCTCCCCGGCCTGGAAGGCAGCGACAGCTCGAGACCGCGCTTCCATCGACGTGCTGCCGTCGAGGTACTGGTAGGGAACCCCGAGCGCGTCGAGTCGCCGGCGGACCCGCTGCAGATGCCGCACGAACTGGCTGAACAGCAGTGCCCTGTGCCCCCCTTCCCGCAGCATGGCGATGATCTCCTCGAGCGCTGCCAGCTTGGCGCCGCCCTCGTCGGTTCCGCCTAGCTCGATCTGGTCGGGGAGGTCTTCGACAAGGCTGGGATGGCACACGGCCAACCGCAGGCGGGTCAGGTGGGTGAAGCTGCGCATCCGCCAGCCGTCCTGCCCCGCGGTCCGCTCCAGGTCGTCGAGTGCGGCCCGGCGGAGGGCTTCGTAGACGACGGCTTCCTCCGCGCTCGGATCGACGCGGACCACGACATCCGTCCGAGGAGGGAGCTCGTCGAGCACGTCGGACTTGGCTCGCCGGAGCAGGAACGGGCGCACCAGACCGCGCAGCGCCCTACGCGCGACGGCGTCGTGGTCTCGCTCGATGGGCCCGACCCAGCGCTTCTTGAATGCGCCCAGACCATCGAGCAGACCGGGGTGGGTGAAGGTGAAGATCGCCCACAGGTCGGTGAGCCGATTCTCGATGGGCGTTCCGGTCAGCGCGAGTCGGAAGTCGGCGTCGAGACCCCTGGCGGCCCGGGAGCGCCGCGCGCCAGGGTTCTTGATGTGCTGCGCTTCATCGACCACGACGCTCGCCCAGCGGACGCCGCGAATGGCCTCCTCCTCGGACACGAGCAGACCGTAGCTGCACACGACCACAGTGCCGGGGCCGGCCGAAGCCAGCAGCTCGGCGCGGCCTCCCCGCCACAAGGCCACGACGTCGAGCGTGGGAGCAAAGCGGCCGGTCTCCGCGATCCAGCCGGCGCATACGGACTTGGGGGCGACCACCAGGGCCGGCCCTCTCGAGGCTCGGTGGAGCAACAGTGCCAGCGCCTGCACGGTCTTACCCAGCCCCATGTCGTCGGCCAGACAAGCTCCTGTCGACCAGTGCGCCAGGCGTGCGAGCCACCGAAAGCCGACCTGTTGGTAGTCCCGTAGCTCGGCGAGCAGGGTGCGGGGCGCTCGTAGCTCCAGCGTGTCGGCCTCTCGCAAGCGGCTGGCCGAGGCTTCGAAGGCGGGGTCCGTATCGCCCTCGGCAGCCTCGACCAGCGCCGCCGCGGCCTCGATCCCGAAGGGGCTCAGCCGCACGGAGCCCTTGTGGCGCGTAGCCCACGGCGCCAGCTGCCTCAGCAGTCCAGCGAGGGCTTCCGAGAGGGCCAGCAACCTGCCGTCGCCGGTGGCGAGCACCCGCCCGGGCGATGCCGAGAGCAGGTCGAGCAGGCCGGCGAGCTCGAGCTGGTGGTCGCCCACCTCGAGAGTGCCGCTGAGCGCCACCACGTCGCCACAGGTAGCGGTCACGGCGAGCTGCTCGAGTCCCGCCTCGGCCACAGCGACGGGGAGGCCGCTCCACTCGACCCCACCCTCCAGTCGCGCGAGCTCGACGGCGGCCTCGAGGCGATGACTCAGCTCGTCGATGTGCCAGACTCCGGCCCGGACCGCCGCCGCCTGCAGCGTCGGGCACCGCTCGACGAGCGCCGCAAGGCCGCGCTGCTCGGCGGCGAGGTCGCGCTCCGCCTGCACCTGGCGACCGTCACGCTGGCCCAGCACCGTCCGCTCTCCGGTGCCTGGCGCGAGCTGGGGCCCTCGCGCTCCGAGGGGCCGGACTGTGGCGCGCACGGTCAGCCGGTCGCCGAGCAGGGTCGCTCTCAGGTGGACGTCGGAGTCTGCCTCCACGGCGTCCGCGCCCCAGCCTGCGACCTCGGAGCGAATGGCGAGGTCCCCCGCGGCCGCCGAGAGCACCTCTCGGACCCGATCGAGCTCTGCGCACGGTACACGCATTCCCGAGTCGAGGATCTCCCCGACCTGCTGCTCGCGCGGCGACAGGGGGACGACCTCGATGTGGTCGGGCTCAGGCTCGCGGAACACCAGGCGGTTCGAACCGACGGGCTCCAACCTCACCAGGATCTCGCCGGCTGCCGGCTCCACGACCAGCTCGGGCTGGGCCCGGGTCAAGCGGACCGGCCGCCCCGGGTCGCCGTCGCGGAGCAGCAGGGGGTGGCCGGCGAGAGCGAGCGCAGCGTCCTCGTCGAAGGAGTACGTCGTCTCGGCGTACCGGTTGCGGTATCCCCCGCAGGTCGTCTCGCAGCGAAGGTGCTTCAGCACGCGACGGTCCTGGAGGCTGAGGTAGTCCAGGTGCGAGGTGTCGCCGTGGAGGTGCTCGAGCGCTACCGCCCGCCCTCCGGTCCAGCCCTTCTTGCCACGCTTCTGCAGCCGAGGGCGGATGAAGAGCCAGCCGTGCCCCGTGTACTTGACCGACCAGGCCAGGCGCTGCGCGCCGGTCTTCGCGGGGACGGCCGCGGCGGCGGGCGGGGCGACGGGCCCGAGGGCGGCCAGATCGTCGAGCTGCTTCTTCCACCGCGGCGTCGGTCGGATGAGATCGACCAGCGCGATCTGATCGCGAGCCCGATGGACAGCGGCCAGCTCCTCGACAGCCGCCCCATCGCCGTTGGCCAGGGCGAGCACGCAGCGAACCTGTGCGCAGAGCCACGCATGCCCCTGTCGCTCCTCCTCGGCCTCCAGCAGCCTCAGGCCGGCGAGCAGCCGCTGGGGGAGCTCGTGGCCAGCCGCCAGCATCCACAGGGCCTCCACCAGCTCGGCCAGGCTTCCCTGGGCTCGATGTCGCGACCACGACTCGTGCGGGTTGACCTGCCCACCGGCGACGGTGGCGACGAGACGGCGCAGCTCCTCCTCGAGGGGGCCCTGCCAGCCCGAAGCCCGCCGGTAGCTGTCCTCTTGGCGCTCGGCCTTCGAATACCTGCGGAGTGCCTGCCGGGCTCGACCAAGGCCCTCGTCGCCCAGGGCAAGCAGCGCCACGATCTCGATGACGGTCAGGATGGCGTCTCCTGGCTGGTCCTTCAGGCATCCAACCGCCCATGGTGCATCCCCCGCAAGCAGGTCGAGCCACCCCGAGAGCGCCGTCGCGAGCGGGCCATCCAGCTCTTCGACGAGCGCCGCCGCCTCCTCGTGGCGCCAGGCCCACAGGAGCTGTTCCGCGTGTCGGGCGCGGACCAGGTCCGAGGCATCGGGGCCGGCGCAGTGCGCCTCCAGCACCTCGGCGAGAGGCGCGCAGAGGGCGGCGTCGCGCCGCTCCCGCGGGGGCCCGAAGACCTCGCGGAGCACCAGGTCTCGCAGGGGACCTGCCAGCGCCTCCACCTCCGCCCCGTCCACGACCCTCAGCATCTTCCGCATCGGGCAAGAGCTGCTCGAGAAGCGGCGGCAGGTCTGCCAGGCCGCGTCCGCGCCGACGAAGTCGTCCGCGAGCACCGCGACGAACAGGCGCGCGGGGTGAAGGGTCCACGGGTCGTCGCCGAGCCCATGCTCGATGGCGCTGGTGACGGCCACGAGCCTCCCGGTGGCGACGAGCTCGCGCCCGACGGCCCACCGCACGTCCGGACCCACGCGGTATTGGCCGTCGATCCGCCCCAGCGAGCACAAACGCTCCAGCGGTGGGCGGAGCCGCTTGGTCGTCCAGGCCTTCCCGTCGGGCATCCGGCGCTGCAGGTGCCGGAGGGTCTTCACCATCCGCGTGAGGGTCGTGCCGTCGCCAACCAGGGCGAGGACCTCCAGGAGCAGCTTCTCCAGCGGTTCGAGGGTGGCGAGGATGGGGGACTCGGTGCCGGTCATGGCTGATCTCTCGCCCGTGAAGGCGTCAGGCGAGCGGCCCTCTTAGGAGAGGCGACTCGGGGGCGCCATGGCACGACGGAAGAAGGGGCGAATCGGCCAGTAGAAGCACGCCAAGGCCGTGAAGCGACGCAAGAAGCTCGCCGCGCGGCAGACCGGTTCTCAACCGCGCCCGCCCCCCCTCGCGGAATCAGCTGCAGCAGCTGCGGCAGGCGCGGGAGCCCAAGGTGTGGGACCCCGCGAGCTCGCGATGGTGCCCGAGCCGAATCCCCGCGTACGAGTCCCTTCCAGGCCCGGGACCGCGAATCGTGGCGATCCCGTTCGGGGATCGCTGGATCGCGCTGTACCCCCGAGCCGAGGACGGGACTGCAGGACCCGTTCCCCTCGCCGAGCTCCCCATCGACCAGGAGGTGTCGTGGGTCGGGAGGCCTGGTCGCCCGTCGTGCCCATACAGATCCGGCTCTCAGGCGTCGTCTCGCTGCTAGACTGTCTAGCAGGAGCCCCGGAGCGGGACCGCGCTCATCATCGCTCGCTCAGCTATGATCGAAGCATGCGGATCCGGCCCGGCATCGAGGTCTCCGAGCAGGAGCTGGCGGTACTCTGCCAGCGCTTTGGTGTGCAGAGCCTCGCGCTCTTTGGCTCCAGCGCGAGGGGCGACCACAAGGACGACAGCGACGTCGATCTGTTGGTGGCGTTCAAGCCGAGCACGCGAGTAGGACTGCTCCACCTCTCGGGGCTCCAGCTCGAGCTCGAGGCGCTGCTGGGCGTGCCGGTCGACCTGGTCCCTCGCGGCGGCCTCAAGCCCGTGATCCGAGGCGCGGTGCTCGAGGAGGCTCGTGAGCTCTACGCGGCGTGAGCGTCTCTACCTGACCGACATCGTCGAGGCCTCCGATGCCATCGCCGGGTTCATCTCCGGACTGGACAAGGAGCGCTTCGTCGGCGATGACCTGGTCCGCAGTGCGGTGCTCCACAAGCTGCAGGTCATCGGGGAGGCTGCCGCGCACATCGGCGACGAGCTGCGAGAGGCCGCGCCAGAGGCTCCGTGGAGGCAGATCGTCGGCTTCCGGAACTTCACCGTGCACGCGTACTTCGCGGTGGACTGGGGCATCGTCTGGACCACGGCCGTCGATGACGCACCGGTCATACGCGGCATCGTCGCGGCGCTGCTCGCGTCCCTCTCCGACGAGAGCTGACGGCTGCTCAACCCGCGACTCCTGAGCGCGTGGCGCCCCACTCCTGGCTGCCCAGGGTCGAGGCAGACGGGCTCCGGCCCGGGGACGACCCCGACGACCCAAGGGTCCGGTATGTCATTCCGGACTTCTCGGATCCCAGGGTCCGGAGGGTTCGGCCGGACTTCTCGGACCCCCGGGTTCAGGAGGTCGTGCTCGACCGCACCGACACCCGACTTCGCTACGTCGACGATCCCCTCGAAGGCTTCGGCGGCATCCTCGACGCGGAAGACGAGGCCGGCGCCGGGAAGGCCACGGCCGGGACCGGTGGTAGCACCCTGCCCCGATTCGGCCTGAATCGCATCCAGTCGTACCTGGAGAACCCGGCCTTCGGCATCGGCAACGACTCGCTCCTCGACGCTGTTGCCCTCGGCGCCGAGACCGTGCGCATGGTCGGCCACGGCGACCTGCAGTGGGCGGCGTTGGCAGCGGCGTCGACCCAGCTCCACGAGCTCGTGGGCCAGGAGGTCCCGCTGGATCCCGGTGACATCCTCCTCGGTGTCCCAGACAACCTGGACGCGCTCGTCGGTACACTGAAGGTCCTGGACAGCGCGGGTGTCGGCATGGTGGCCCTGTTTCTCGGTGAGGGAGGAAGCGGACCGAAGCTGAGCGACGTGCTGCCAGCACCACCGGCGTTGACCACCGGCCTGGCTGAGGTCGACGGCTTCCGGGCCGTGCGCGAGACCTTGGACAACGGGACGGTCGCCAGGCTGCGCTGGTCCGAGGACCACGCAGGGCAGTACTCTCCACTGCTCAGTGAGCCCTTCCCGGCCCCAGTGTCCGGCTCTGACGACTCGGACTACAACTGGGACTTCGAGAGCCTGGATGTCACTTCGCCTTACAAGCGAGAGTTCCTCTACCACTTGGCCCAGGCGTCCATCGGGGCGTTGAAGCAGGCCACGGACCTGGCCGGAGTCACGGACCGGGTCTCCGAGTTGGTCGAGGCGATCGAGACCCTCAACGAGGTCGATGTCGCGAACCGCTTCGACCCCAAGAAGGTGCCCAGCCCTGTCACGGACGCAGGAGAGTACTGGGGGCGCGCCTACCTGCACGCCGCGTGGGGTCTGCGGCAGGCGCTGGAGACGGAGTTTCCCGTCGACGGGGCAAATGTGCGGCTGAAGCTGCCGAGCACGGCGTCCTACCAGTCGGGCGTCAACGGGTTCACGTGGGACGACAAGCTGGACTTCTGGGGGGCGTTTGCGCAGGGCTTCGTCGACGAGATCGACCGCCTGGCCGGCGAGCAGTACGAGTCCGACGGTCTGGACTTCGACCGCATCGCCGATCTGTTCCAAGGCATCGACTACCACTGGTACCACCGGAACACGGACACAGGGTCCCAGCTGACCCACGCGGGCATGCTGGTCCACGAGGTGGGGGAGCTGCGACAGGCGCTCTTGGACGGTCTCACCACCGGTCTCTCCGCCGTGCTACCCGCGACGGAGGACCCCGAAGACTACCTGCCGGACTTGCCCGTCTCTATCTATGAGAACGGCACCAGCCGCACGGACGAATTCCCGTCCACCCTCTCCCTTGGCGCCGGCTGGCCCCCCGGAGGCTCTAGCTTTGGGCCTCCGACTCCCTCCGTGACCACCACCGATCCCCTGGAGAATCAAGCCCGCGACCTGATCCGACGACTCGGGGCAGGCCTGGCGTCGGGTGCCGAGGTCGTCGGCTGGCACGCGTGGATGGACCTTGGAGCGGGTGAATTCGCCGGCACAGGCCTCCGGGATGATCTCAACCTCCCGGGCTTTCCGACCCTCTCCGAACAGCGCCTGGCCTGGCACGTCTACCAGCGACTGTCCGAGTTGCTCGGTGGTGGCAGGGTGCGCACCGGCCAGATGATCTGGCCGGACACCACCGCCAGCGACGAGCTCACCACGCGCCTGGAGGCCGGAGAGGCCAAGGACGGAGCGCTGGTCTTCGAGTACTTCCTGCGCGGCACCACCGGTCCGACCCACGCCTACCTGGTCATGGTCGATCCCACCGTGACGAGCGCGGTCGAGGTCCTGTACGGCACCCTCTCAGGAACGCGTGGGGCCGTGAGTCTGGTGCCCTTGAGGCCTGCGCACATCCCAGCACTGTCCCTGCCATCGAGCACGGGTCCCGGAAGTGTCCTGCTCTACCGCGACATGCCCTTCCCACCCGCCCAGACGGTGACCCTGCCCAGGTTCGAGACCTTGGACTGGGCCGACTGGCCGCAACTCATCCTGGCCCACGAGCGCCTGGAATTCCAGGTCTCGTGACGGTCCTGCTCTGGCTGGCAGCCTGTGGAGACACCACAGCGGGGGACACAGTCGACTCTCAGTCCAGCCCCCCACTGGTCGACTCGGGGGACACCGGCGATGTCGAGACGACCGACACGGCCGACACCCAGAAGACGGACAGCCAGGCCGACACCGGGGACACGCACTCCACAACCAACGACACAGACACCGGGGGCGACTCCGCCGATCCGTGCGAGGCCTACGCAGCCCAGCCCCTGCCAAGCGGGACGGTGAAGCTGGACGAACTCGAGCCCCGGGTTCAGACTGCAGTGAGCGTGTTCCACGGTCGGGAAGGGGATCTCGACGGCGACGGCCACCTGGACATGATCTGGGCTGGAGGCTCCTTCATCCTCGGGAACGCCGGCCCTTCTTGTGGGGGCTACGACTCCTGGGAGGATCCCACGCTGTTCATCGTGCACGACCCGGTGATCATCGGGTTCGCCCACTACGATCTCGAGGCGGCCGACATCGATGGCGACGGCCTCATGGATCTGGTCGCTGGCACGGCGTCGAAGGAGCGAGACGAGGGGCGTGAAGGCGAGGTGTACGTTCTCATGGCACCTCACCCCGCCGAACAGTCAACGCCCGAAGACTCGGCACAGGCGACCTTCGAGAGCAGCTTGGGCGATGTAGGGAATTACGTCGCCCTGCTCGACGCCAACTCCGACGGTCAGACCGACTTCGTCGTCGAGACGCCCGCTTGGGAAGACGGCGTCTGGGCGGACATCGCTCGCGTCGTCTACGGCCCCGTCTCCGGACTGGTCGACGCTGGCACGTCCGAAGGGCCGGGCATCTACTCCGACGAGGTCGTCGGCTTCTCGAACCTCAGGTCCTGGGGAGACACCGATGGCGACGGTCTGGACGACCTCTTCGTCGGGTACGCCGATGCAGTCAGCGATGCCGGCGCCATCAGTCTGTTCCTGGGGCCCCTCGCCGGCGACCAGCACTGGACCGATGCCGACACCCTGGTCTACGGCCACACCGCCTACCAGGGCGTCGGGGACGCCATCTCCTTTGGCCGCGACGTCAACGGCGACGGCTACAACGATCTGCTCACCGGCGGCCACCACGGCGGCACCCCCGGCAGCGCCTTCCTGGTCCTGGGCCCGCTCACCGACTCCGGCCGGCTCGACCAGGTCGCGTCACTCGAGGTCGACCCGGACGTCAACGAGTCCGAGCTGGGCGCCGCTCTCTCGCTCGAGCAGGACCTGGACAACGACGGACTGGCCGACCTGGTGATCGGTGCCCCGAGGTCCTACATGGACTGGCCCGGCTCCTTGCGGCGCGGCGGCGCCATGGTCTG
>CAYFPX010000004.1:54871-70070 GCA_964344945.1 uncultured Enterobacterales bacterium | reverse complement strand
CCACCGGCACCGTGACCTTCCACGACGCCGACATCCTGCTGCTCGGCGAGGAAGACCCCAACGAGGGCGCCGGGGAAGGCATCTTCTCCCCCGGCGACATCAACGAGGACGGGTATGAAGACGTGCTCATCGGGAGTGGGTACGGGGAGTACAGCAACCTGCTGCTCGGCGGGCCGCGCTGACCGCGGAGCGAGGAGGCGCCAGGCGAGGTCCCCGAGACCATGGAAGGCCAGGGTTGCGCACCTGCCGATCCCACACCCACTCCCCCCGGAACCGCCTGAGATTCCAAAGGAAAGTAGATGGTCGGGGTAGCTGGATTCGAACCAGCGGCCTCTTGCTCCCGAAGCAAGCGCGCTACCATGCTGCGCCATACCCCGACGTGAGCCGGCATCTACCCGTGCCGCCGGTGGGCGTCAACCTGCCGGGCGCGGGTTCTTGCCCAGAGGAGAGAGCGACTGGCCCCGGCGCTCCAGCAAAGGTGGCGGTTCATGGTGGCGGTCATCGGTCCGACATCGATCCAGCGGGCGACCTGTCCGATGATGAGGCCGTGGAGCTGCCCCTCACGCCGCTGACCCCCTGGGTTTCGCCGCTGCTCCTGCGCCACCAGGCCCGGCCGACCGAGCCCGGGGTGGAGGGGCGCACGATCCAGGCCGCCGTGGCGCTCATCGACGTGGTGGGCTTCACCGCGCAGGCCGAGGCACTGGCTGCCCGAGGCCGCGAGGCACCCGAGGCGCTGAGCCAGCTGGTCAACAACACCTTCCAGCCCCTGGTCGAGCAGCTGCACGCCAGCGGAGGCGAGATCCTGCGGTTCCCCGGCGACGCCGTGGTGGCGATGTGGCCCGCCGAGCGAGAGGGCCTCGAGGTGGCCACCCTGCGGGCCGCCTACAGCTGCCTGCGCCTGGTCAACGGCCGCGACACCCAGCAACTGGCGCTGTCCTGTGGCCTGGCTGCTGGCGACATGCTCACGGGGGTGGTGGGCGGCGTGCTCGGCCGCAAGGAGCTCCTGGTCCTCGGGGACCCACCCCTGGAGAGCGGGGTCGCCCAGAGTCTCGGAGGGGCGGGGCGGGTCATCCTGGCGGCCTCGGCCGCGAAGCACCTCGCCGACCAGGCCTCGATGGTGCCCGTGGGCAGCGCGGGCCACTCTGAGGTCCACGAGACCCTGGCGCCCCCCTGGGCCCCGCGGGTCATCTCGGGCCAGCCACACCCGGGAGAAGACCTGATCCGCCCGTTCCTGCCCCGAGCGCTGCTGCGGCGCCTGCGGCTCTGGGGCGAACAATGGCTCAGCGAGCTGCGACCCGTCACGGTGCTGTTCTGCCGCCTCTCCCCCCTGCCCGGCGAGCCCCCGCTGGGCCTGCACCGCATCCACACCGGGCTCTGCACCCTCCAGCGCGTGCTGTACCGATACGAAGGCGCCATCGACAAGCTGGGGGTGGACGACAAGGGCCTCACCGTGCTGGCCGCGATGGGATTGCCCCCGCTGGCCCACGAGGACGACCCTCTCCGGGCCCTGCTCGCCGCTCGCCGCATGGGCGCCGAGCTCCTGGCGGCTGGCGTTCGCATCGACGTGGGTATCGCCACCGGCGAGGCGATCTGTGGGCCCATCGGCGCGCACGGGCGACGGGAGTACTCGATGCTCGGCCGCGTCGTGAACCGCGCAGCCCGGTTGATGCAGGCCGGAGAAGGCGTGCTGTGCGATGTCGCCACCGCCACGGCAGCCGACGGCGTCGCGCTCGACGACCTGGGGTCCCGCACCCTGAAGGGCATCGGCACGGAGGTCCCGGTCTTCCGCCTGGGGTCGGAGCCGGGGGAGCGTCGGGGGCGCCCCCGCGCGCCCCCGCGCGGCCGAGCAGACCCAGGCCCCGACCCTGGTTGGACGCCACACCGAGCGGCGCTCGGTCGGCGCCTTCGTGGAGCGCCTGCGCCAGGGTCTCGGCGGGGCGCTGGTCCTCTCCGGACCGGCGGGCGTCGGCAAGAGTGCCCTCGTGGCGGTGTTGCTCGCCGAGGCCCGCGCCAGCGGCGCGGTGGTCTGGACCATCCAGGCCGATCCCCACGAGCAGCACGTCCCCTTCGGCGCCGTCGCCCGCCTGGTGCGCACGCTCTTGCGAGATCCCCACGTGCGCCGCGTCGCCGCGCTGACGCCAGAGCGCGCAGCCCTGCTCCATGACCTGACAGCCGCGAGCACCGCGCCAGGCGAGCTGGCCGCCACCGGGGTCGGCGACACCCGACGGGACACCACGATCGACGCCCTGCTGGAGATCATGGAGGCTGCGCTGGCGGAGTGGCCGGCGCTCCAGCTGGTGGTCGTCGAGGACCTCCAGTGGCTGGACTCGGCGTCCCTGCGCTGGCTGGATCGACTCTGCACTCGTCTCGACGTCCTGGGGGCCGGTCTGGTGGTCACCTCTCGTGGGTCCGCCAGTGCCGACGCCAGAGTGCTCGCCCTGCTTCAGCGCCGGGGCACGTCCTGGATCCCGGTCGACCCCCTCGACGAGCACGAGGTGGAGCAGCTGGTGCTCCGCCACCTGCAGGTCGACGACGCCGACCCGGCCTTGCTCACGCTGGTCTCCGAGCGGGTCGGCGGCAACCCGCTGTTCTGCCAGGAGCTGCTGGACAGCCTGCTCGCGGCCGGGCTGATCACCACCGACGAGCGCGGCCGGTTCCGACTCCACGACTTCGACCGAGCCAGTGCCCTCATGCCGGACTCCTTGCTCGGCGCCGTCGGCACCCAGCTGGATCGCATCGAGGTCGGCGCCCAGCTGACCCTCAAGGCCGCGAGCGTGCTGGGCCAGACCTTCGACACCGATCTGCTGGCCCGGATCCACCCCACTCACCGGACCAAGGACGATCTGATCTCCGAGCTCGACGTCCTGCGCCGGGACGGACACCTGGTGCGGGCGCGAGAAGGACGGGCCTGGCGCTTCCGACACGCCATGCTCCACGACGCGGCCTACGAGCGCTTGCTGCACGCCCACCGCCGGGAGCTGCACGGACAGGCGCTGGACGCGCTGGCCGCACGCCCGGACACCGCCCCGGCCGTCCTGGCCCATCACGCCTGGGCGGCGGAGCGCACGGACGAAGCCCTGCACTGGTCGGGGCCCGCGGCCCAGGCCGCCGCAGGATCCGGGTCCTTCCGAGAGGTGACGGCCCTGCTGGAGCCGCGCATCGAGTACCTGCCCCCCAAGGATCCGCGGCGGGCGGACTGGGCGGTCCGGCTCGGCCAGGCGGCGGTCGCCGTGGGGGACCACGTCGCGGCGCGAGCCCACCTGGACCAGGCCTTGAGGTGGACCGGCTCCGGCCGCCCAAGCAGCACCGCTGGACACCTGGTGGCCATCGCCAGGCGACTCCTGGGTCTGGCCTGGCGCGCCCTGCGGCCCCGCCACCGGGCGCCCGACCCCCGGGCGACCACCCTGGCTCGCGCCTGGGAAGAGCTCGGCTACATCCACTACGCGTCCGGCGAGACCCTGCCCGGGGTGCTGGCGGCGCTGGCCATGCTCGACCTCTTCGAGCGGTCCGGCCCTGGCCCCGGCCTGGTGCGGGCCCGAGCCTCGGCGGCCCTGGCTCTGGCCATCCTGGGCTGGACCCGGGCCTCCCGCTGGGTGGAGGCCTCGGCCGGGCGCATCGCCGGCGCACTCCGAGAGGTGCGACCGCGCGCCTACGCAGCGTGGGCTGCGGCGATCTGCGCGGCCGGACGCGCGGACTGGCCCCGCTTCGAGGACCGGGTGCAGCTGACCCGCACGATCGCTCAGGCCCACGGGGACCGCTGGCTACTCGCGGCGGTCCTGCAGACCGAAGCCGCGGCCTTGACCCTGCGCGGCGACGTGGAGGGGGCGTCGAACGCGGCCCTCGACCAGCTCGAGCTGGCGGAGGAGCTGGGCAACGGGCTCTGGGAGGCCTGGTCCTTGAACGCCCTGGGGGAGATCGCCTTGCTGCAGGGGGATCCGGCCCTGGCCGACGTGCACGGCAAGCGGGCGCTCGCCCTGCTCCAGGAGGTCGCTGATCCGACCGAAGAGGTGCGGGCGCTGGCCATCGTGGCGCGGGCCCAGGTGGCCCGGGGTCAGATCGAGGCCCTCCGAGAGACCGCGGAGCGCCTGGAGGCGGGGCTGCGCGCGACGGGGCCGACCGCCTTCTACCTGACGGGGGCGCTGGTGGCGTTGGTGGAGGTCGCTCGGGCGCGCGGAGGGGGGACCCGACGGGCGCTTCGTCGCCTGCGCGCCTTCGCCCGCGTCTTCCCGGTGGCCCGGCCCTGGGTCCGGGCCGCTGCAGTCTCTCCGGGCACAACCGTTGAATTCTCGGGCGTAGGCACCCCAGGATCGGGGCGTGGCTAGAGCTAGTGTCCTGTCTCAGAAGTTCGTGGACACTCACTTGCCCTCGCCACGCCTGGCGGCCCGCTCTCGCGTTGATGTGACTCGGCCACACCGGCCGCTCGAGCAGACCACCAGCCGCGGCGATGGCTGCGTGATTGCCTCACGAACTTCTGAGACAGGACACTAGGAGCGTGCGGCATGGCCACCCGTCGCCTGGTGCTTGAGGCCACCGGAGACCGAGGCGTAGTCCCCGTTCACCACCCCACCCGAGGAACCCAGGTGATCCGGTCAGTCAGCCCCCATCAGGCCCAGGATCTCCACCGCGGTCAGCGCCCTGGCCGAGTCCGCGCCGCTCACCAGGGCGTCGGCCAGGGAACGCTTGCGGGCGTGCAGGGCCAGGATGCCGTCCTCCACCGTGTCCCGGGCCACGAACCGGTAGACGGTCACTGGCTGGTCCTGACCGATGCGGTGGGCCCGGTCCGTGGCCTGGTCTTCGACCGCCGGGTTCCACCAGGGATCGAGGTGCAGCACGTAGGTGGCGGCGGTCAGGTTGAGCCCGGTGCCGCCAGCCTTCAGCGAGATCAGGAAGACATCCGCCTCGCCGGTCTGGAAGGCGTCGACCTCGGCCTGGCGCCTGCGGGGGGACTGGCTGCCGTCGAGGGTTCGGAGGCGAAAGTCCGACGCCTCCAGCTGCGAGCGCAGCAGCGCCAGGTGCGTGGTGAACTGGCTGAAGACCAGGGCCCGGTGGCCCTCCTCCCGCAGGGTCTCCAGCCGCTGCACGGCTTCGGTGAGCTTGGACGAGGAGACTCGAGAGTCCGGGAGCACGAGCCGGGGGTGACAGGCGAGCTGCCGCAGGCGTGTCAGGGCGGCCAGGGCGCGGATCCGCCAGGTGGCGTCGGGATCCTGGTGGTCCAGGTCGGCCATCGCCGCGCGCCGGACCTTGTCGTAGAGCGTGCGCTCGGCGGGTGAGAGCGTGACCGGGACGGTGATCTCGGTCCGCGGCGGCAGGTCCAGGGCCACCTGGTCCTTGCGGCGGCGCAACAGGAACGGCTTCACCAGCCCAGCCAGCGCCTGCTGGGCCGGCTCGGGGTCCTCGGCCTGGAGCGGCCTCACGAAGCGCTCCCGGAAGCGCTCGGCGCTGCCGAGCAGGCCCGGGACCAGGACCCGGAAGAGGCTCCACAGCTCCTCGGCGCGGTTCTCGACCGGGGTGCCGCTCAGGGCCAGGGTGAAGGCCCCGCCGAGTTGGCGGGCGGCCCGGGCGCGGCGGGTCCGTGGGTTCTTGATGGCCTGGGCCTCGTCGAGCACCACCGTGCCCCAGTCCAGGGCCGCCAGTGCGTCGACGTCTCGGGCGACCAGGTCGTAGGAGGTCACCAGGACGGCGCCGGGCCCGAGGTCTCCCAGCAGGGCCTCCCGGCCGGGGCCCCGGTAGGCGGCCACACGCAGCGCCGGGGCGAAGCGCGCGGCCTCGGCCTCCCAGTTGAGCCCCACCGAGGTCGGTGCAACGACCAGCGTCGGTCCCTCGGCGGCCCGGTGCAGCAGCAGGGCCAGAGCCTGCACGGTCTTGCCCAGGCCCATGTCGTCGGCGAGGCAGGCGCCGCTCGACCAGGCCGCCAGCCGAGCCAGCCAGGTGAAGCCCTCCTGCTGGTAGGGGCGCAGGGAGGCCTGCAGGCCCGACGGCATGTCGAAGGTGCGGGTCGCGGCGTCCCGGAGCCGGTCGAGAGGGAGCTGCCAGGCGCCACAGGCGTCGACCTCGTCGGCGGTGGCGTCGAGCAGGGGGGCCGCGCCCAGGGGGACTTCGTCCCCGGCCTTGCGAGGGTGGACGACCCGGGCCAACGCGGCGAGGCGCTCCTGGAAGGGGCGGGTCAGGTGGACCCAGGTGCCGTCATCGGCTTGCACGAAGCGGCGCCCGTCCCGCACGGCCTCCAGGACGCCGCCGAGGGGCAGGTGGGCGCCGGCGCCCGAGACCTCGCCGCCCAGGGCGAACCAGTCCAGCTGGCGCTCGACGCGGGCCCGCAGGCGGGCGTCGTCGTCGAAGGTTGCGAGCTTCGGGGAGCTGCGGGCCCAGCGGACGTCCAGGTCCTCGGAGGCCTGCAGAGCGACCACCAGATCCAGGGCCGACTCCGGCTCTTCGAGGCACCACTGCCAGTCCTCGGCGGCGGGCAGGCCCAGGCGTTCCCGGACGCTGTCGGCCAGGGAGCGCTCGGCCTCGAAGTCCCGGACCACGTGAACGCGCTCGTGTTCGTCGGTGCCGTAGAGCACGTCGATGCCCTGGCCCGGCACCACGATGCCTGCCCCCGGCAGCGGGACCAGGCGCAGGCGCAGGTCGAGGACCGGTCCCGGCCGCAGCTCCGCCCGGAGCTGGACGTGGTCTGCCGCGGGCACCTCGGGGCCGCGCAGGGCGGGCTCCAGGGACACCGGCAGGGCCCGCTGGAGGGGTTGGTGGTGGCCGAGCAGGGCAGCCACCCCTTCGGGCGGGAAGTCCGAACCCCTGCAGGCGAGGGTCTCCACGATCTCCCAGCCGGCGTCCGAGCCCTGGACCAGCTGCAGAGCGGGGCCCTGGCGCCAGATCGCGGTCAGGCCCTCGCGGGCATCGAGCAGGTCCTGGAGCTGGCTGTGAGGGAGCGGGTGGTGTCCCAGCCGGACCTCGACCCCCACGCCCTCCTCCGGGTCTCCGCGCCAGTGCAGGGACAAGGGCGCCCGCACCACGGGAGCCGGCAGCGGGCGCTGCTCCAGGAACACCCGGGGGTGCCCGACCAGGAGCGAGAGGGCGAGGTGCGCCCACGGTCCGGGCACGTCGGGGGCGCCACCGAGCAGGTCCCGCAGCTGCCAGTCCCCGGGCTCCGTCAGGGCGACGAGGCACCCGGGGTCGTCCAGGTCGGCCCGCTTGCGCTTGAAGCCCGGCTTGCGCTTGTAGGGCGACACCCAGACCGGGCGGACCTGCCAGGAGCGGGAGTAGGGGGGCGTCTTCAGCTCCCAGCCCAGCAGTCCTGGGGACTTCGCCGGCCGGGACGACGCGGTCAGGGCGTCCAGGTCCCGCTGCCAGCGAGGGGTCGAGGCCCAGCGGGTGAGTTCCCTGGCCAGGGCGGTCTGTTCGTCGCTGATCAGGACCTCGAGCAGAGCGTCGAGGGCGCGGAGGCCCAGGGCGCAGGGTGCGGTGCAGCGGCACCGGGGCGCCAGCGGCCCTTCGCCGTCCAGGGAGATAGCCGCCTGGGCCCGTCCGCCCCGGTGGCAAGCGGGCGGTGTCGCCTCCCAGTAGTGGACCACCTCGGCGTCTTCGTCGAAGTCCAGGGTCGCGCTCGATACGGCCACGCCGTCGGGCCCGGTCTGGTCGCGCAGGGCCTCCCGGCCGTTCATCGCCCGGGCCCAGAGGGGGCCGAGGGCGTCGTGGGCGGGCCCTTCGGCCCGTCGGGCCTGCCCCTGGATCTCGGCCTCCAGGGCGACAGCGACCCGTCGGGCGCAGCCGAGCAGGAAGCTCCAGGACTCGTCGATCAGCAGGTGGCCTTCATAGCGCAGCTGGGTGTGCCCGAGCACCGCTTCGGCGAGGGTGACTCGCTGCAGGGCGTAGCGCCAGCTCCGGGGCACCTGGCGCTGGAGGGCGAGGGCGGAGCGCGAGAGCCAGGCTTCGACCTCGTGCTCTTCGGCCCAGGCCTGCAGGTCCTCCTCCGTGGACGGCACCGGGCTGCGGCGGCGGGTGGACTGGCGGACTTCGACCAGGCCGTCGGTCCAGGCGGTGAGCACGGCCGCCACATGCTTGCAGCGGCCCGACGAGCCAACGGGGCAGCCGCAGAACGCCTGCTCCAGGTGGCCGGTCTCGGTGAAGGTCACGCTGACCTGGTAGGGGTCCGGGCGGGTGCCGGAGACCCGGCCGATCAGGGTGTGGTCCCGCAACACCAGCGAGCGCACTCGCCTGCTCATGGCGTAGGGCACGCCGCGCTGCCACGACCGGTAGGGCAGGGCCTTGATGAACTCGGCGCGGGTGAGGCGGGGCAGCACGGGGGTGGGCGGTATCCCGTGCGGGCGGGCCTCGGGAAGCCAGACCCCAGCTCAACCGGCCAGACCGCCACACGGAGGTGGCCGGCCAGGGCCAGGTCTCCCCCGGTCAGCCGCTGGCTGTGATCGGTGGCCGTGCCCTCGCAGGAAGCCGACGGTTCGCCCGGCGGAAGGTGCCCAGATCGTTGGCCGGCACCCCTGCGTCGAGCAGGACCTGCCGCACCCGCGGGAACACCAGCGTCCGCCGCCAGAAAGGCTGGCGGACCACGAAGTGGTGCACCACGTGGGTGGCCCCGAAGTTCCAGCTGAAGAGCTGCAGCGGCCAGAACAGCGGGTGGTCCAGCACCTGGTTCTGCTCGACCACCGCCCCGCGGCGGATCTCGACGTAGTGGGAGTTCGCGGACAGAGTCGCGATGCAGCCGTGCCGCAGGGTGTTCGGCAGCACCCACAGGACCAGCAGCGACAGGGCCCAGGATGCGCCCTGGAGCCAGGCGACCAGGGCGACCACGGGCAGCAGGAACAGCACGGTGTTGCCGAGCAGCAGGTGCGGCGCGAAGCGGTAGGCCCGGGGGTCGGGGCCGCGGCCCCCAGCGGCGAGCTTCGCCCTCACGGCGCGCTTCAGCCGAGGGTGGAGCACCAGGCCCACCGGCGGCCAGAGGGTCATCGCCAGGCGCAGGGCCCCCCACCGCAGGCCCAGCCCGATCAGGCGCTCCTCGAGGTCGTCGTCCTGGCCGCTGACGATGTGGTGCCAGCGGTGCATGTGGCCCCGGGACCAGGGATCCAGGCTGCCCTTGCCCAGCCAGATCACGAGCAGCACCAGGGTCCGCACCACCGGGTGAGCCAGGTAGAGGTCGTGGATCAGGTCGTGCTCGAGCTCGTGTAGCACCGAAGCGGCCAGGGCGATGCCGACCACGGCGACCCAGGCCGGCAGACCGCCGGTGAGCCAGCCAACAGCCAGCAAGGCCCAGAGGACCAGGGCCGCCAGGAACCCACCGAAGGCGACCGCGTCGTCGCGACCGAGCCAGGGGCGAGCCGCGACCAGCCCACGGTCCTCCGCACGGATGGCAGCCCGGACCTGCTCGGCCCCCACCGCGGCGCTCACGGCCGGCTCCCACGGAGCCAGGGCTCGACCAGCACACGGAAGACCCCGAGGGCCTCCCGAGAGGCGTCCTCGCCCTGGAGCACGGTGCGCAGGGCCAACCCATCGACCAGGCTCAGAGCGAGCCGCACGCTGGCTCGCAGCGGCACGCCGGGGCCCAGGCCGAACAGGTCCCGCAGGGTCTGCTCGGCGTCGTCCTCGAGCCGCTCGCTGACCGCGGACATGTGCGCCTGGAGCTCGGGATCCGTCCGGGACGCGACCGCCAGCTCGACCCAGGCGGCCAGGGTCGTGCCCACGCAGACCTGCCACAGCTGCTCGAAGGCGGCGTCGATGCGCGCACTGCCGGTGGAGGCCCCCACCAGGGCGTGGAACTCCGCCAGCCGCCGGTCGCAGAGCACTTCGACGGCCGCCATCATCAGGCTGGCCTTGGTCGGGAAGTGGTGGAGCTGAGCCCCCCGGGACACCCCGGCCTGGCGGCAGATGACCGCCGAGCTGGTGCCCTGCACCCCGTGCTCCACCAGGCACCACACCGTCGCATCGAGCAGCGCGGCCTGGGTGGAGGCGCTGCGCTCGGCCTGGGTTCGTCTCATCGGTCACGCTCCACAAACAAACAGTCTGGACTGCATGTTTATGAGAACCGACCGGACAGGTCAAGTCCACGGCCCAGAAAGACCGGCTACAGCTCGCAGGTCCGGGTCATCATCTCCAGCAGGAGCCGGGCCCCCTCCTCGAACTCCGGCACCCCGTGGCCCACCTCGATCAGGTGCTCGGAGAAGCTGGTGCCCGCGTCCTCGGCCACGCCCGGGAAGCCCTCGGCGGACCACACCTCGCAGGACTCGAGCTGGCAGTCGGCGCCGTTGCTGTTGCAGCTCACGAACTCGTCCTCCGGCTGCTCGCAGTAGCCCTGCCTGAGCGCGACGTGGCCGTCCCCGAAGCCCTGGGCTTCGGTCAACGCCGGCATCCAGGTCCCGTCGAGGGCGACGTCGCTCAGGTACTGGACGACGTTCTTCCAGGCGCTGGACAGGTCCGCACCGCCGAGCACCACGCCCAGGTCCAGCCGCAGCTCTGTGCGCTCGGCGCTGAACTGCAGGCTGTCGTCGAGCATGCCGGGCTCGAAGTCCCCCAGCCGGCACGCGTGGTAGTCGGGGTCGCAGAG
Source organism: uncultured Enterobacterales bacterium (assembly GCA_964344945.1). Lineage (GTDB taxonomy): Bacteria > Myxococcota_A > UBA796 > UBA796 > CAJQPC01 > CAYFPX01. Next base: position 59,524 of record CAYFPX010000004.1, on the reverse strand, counting down.
CTGGGGGTCGTCGCAGCGCCGGGACTCGTCGTAGTTCTCCAGCAGGACCTCAGGCGAGCCGCCGTCCCAGCGCCCGGGCAGAGGCGCCACCTCGGTGTCGATGCCGCAGGACCACGGGATGTAGGACCAGACGGGGCCCCCGTTCAGCACGACCGTGTCGTGGAGCAGGTCGTTGTCGTCCCGGGTCAGGGCACCGATCAGCCGCCCGGAGCCCCCGGAGTAGCCGTGGGCGCAGAGCTTGCGCCCGGACTGGGCGTGGGCCCAGCGCTGGAGCGCCGCCACCCGTAGCGCCGTGCCCAGGTACCCCTCCCCCTCCAGGTCCAGGGCCCAGGGGTTGCCGTGGTGGTCGTTCTGGGCCATCCAGGTCTGCACACCGGCCGGCAGGACCTCGCAGTGGGGCTCGACCCCCACGCGGTCCGGACAGTCCCAGCCGAATTCCAGGGTGGTGTAGCCGGCGATGTTGTGGCTGCCGATGAAGTCGTCGTTGAAGCCTTCGGACCCCATCCAGCCCGGCGGCACGGTCAGGGTGCGACCGGTCGAGGGCGGCTCGAAGGTGACCCAGCGGCTGTCGAAGAGCGTCGCGAGGACTGGGGTGCGCAGCACCGCCATCAGGGCCACCGGCGCACCGCCGCCCTCGGTCTCGACCTCCAGGTTCAGGAAGAAGCAGGGCGTGTCGGGCGCCGCCTCGAAGACCCCGTCCCCGTCGAAGTCGTAGGCACAGGGCTGCACGTCGTGGATCGCGACCTCCGGCGTGTCCGAGAGCACGAAGCCCAGCGACTCCCAGTCCAGGGCGCCGACCGGCGGCGGGTCCTCGTCGTCGACCGGACCCCGGATCCCGTCGACCGACCCCGGGGTCTCCTCGGCCAGCAGGACCCGGTTCCACACGCCCTCGTGGCCGACCGGCCGCTCCTCCTCTGCCGCACCGGGCGCCTGGGGGCCAGACGCGGCGGGGCGGCAGGCGATGAGCAGGACGGCAGCGGCGAGCGGACAGGCATGGCGCATGGACGACTCCAGCCCCACGGGCGGGCACGGGGGCACGGCTCACCCCCATGCAGCGGCGATGCCAACCGCACAGTCTCCGAATTCCAGTCACTTGGGACCGTCCAGTCCCCAGGGACCGGCATCCTCCATCCCCCCGGGAGGCGAGTGCATCCGCCAGCGAGGCGGACGTACTTGCGGCCAGCCGCCTTCACGCCGCCGATGACGAGCTGGTCGTCGCCGCGAACCGCTACCACCGCCATGCCGTTGGCGTTTGCGTCGACCGAGCACTGGTCCACCACGCTCAGACCGGTGTCCACGGTGATCTCGGCCAGAGCGCCCAGCTCACCGGTCCAGAACCGCAGCTTGCCGGCGTCGCTCACCCCGCACAGGAAGACATTGCCGTTGGCGTCAGCGGCGATGTCAGCCTGGACCAGCCCAGCGCCCACCGGCTGGAGCCACTCGACCGCGGACTCGGCGTCCCACAGGAAGACCCCTTCGGCCAGGTCCAGGACCATGGTGTAGATCACGCCGTGGAAGACCTCGACCTCGAGATCGGCCAGGGTCCAGTCGTCGATCTCGAGCCCTTCCAGGTCGATGGCACCCCGGTCCTCCCAGAGCCCCTGATCGTCGATGGTGGCCGAGCTGGCGCCGGTGACCCCGGGCTTGGTGGTGAAGAAGTCCGGGGTGCCCACGGTGCCACTGGCGACCTCGCACAGGTCGTAGGGCGAGGCGTCGAAGACGTCCAGATCGAGCTGCTCGTTGGCCACGTAGGTCTCGAGCCCCGCCTGCATGACCGCGGCCGAGCCGCTCGCGCCCTCGCAGGCCACCCCGGTGATGGTGCCGCTGGACGTGTCCACGAACAGGTCGATCCCGGTGTAGGGGTAGTCGTAGAGCTGGTCGGAGCGACTCCGAGAGTGGTCGTCGTTGGCCGGCGGCTGGGAGAAGTCGAAGGCGTCCAGGTAGAGCACCCGGCGCTCGGAGGGGTCGGTCCGGTACAGGGTAGAGAACCAGATGTAGTTGGCGCCGTCGCTGTAGAAGTCGAAGGCGGAGCCCATCTCCCCCGAGCTCGAGGCGAAGCCGTAGGGGAAGTCGACGAACGGCCCATCCTCGAAGGCGGCCGGGGCGAAGGCGACCACGGAGAGGGCGTCGTAGACGCTGTCGCCCTTCTCGTAGTCGTCGATCTTCTCCGCGGCGTAGCCGACCGAGATCTCCCGCTCGCTAAAGTGCACGATCGGGCCCTGCAGACCACTGGGCCCCATGGTCGGGCCATGGGGAAAGCCGAAGGAGTCGATCCCGCCATCGCAGTCGCCGTCGACCTCGTCGCCCAGGATCTCGATGGTCCGGGGGTTGCGCTCCGGATCGGCGTCGTCGCAGTCCTCGGCGTCCTTGGCGCCGCCGGCGTAGCCGTCGCCGTCTGCGTCCCAGTCGTCGCCACCGGCACAGTCGCCGTCGATGTCGTCGTACCAGGTCTCCTCGGCGCCTGGATAGGCGCTCGCCTCGGAGTCGTCGCAGTCGTCGCCCTCGTGGTCGATCGAGGTGTGGCCGTCGCCGTCGGCGTCGTCGTCGTCGCCGCCGTCGCAGTCCTGGTCGATGCCGTCGTACCAGGTCTCGGTGGCGTGGGGGCCGATGTCCGCGTCGCCGTCGTCGCAGTCGGTGCCGCCGTAGGCGGTGGCGGAGGCGCCGTCCGAGTCGCGATCGTAGTCGTCGTCGCCCGCACAGTCGCTGTCGACGCCGTCGTACCAGGTCTCCGGCGCGCCCGGGTAGACGGTGTTGTCGGTGTCGTCGCAGTCGGTGCCGCCCTCGTCCACGGTCTGGAAGCCGTCGCTGTCGAAGTCCAGCAGCTGGTCGCGCATCTCCGTGTACTCGGTGGCGTCGACCCAGATGCAGCCGGTCAGCAGGACCCCCGAGAGCGTCAACAGCCGCATCAGAACCTCCAGGTGAACAGGACCTCGGCCCCACTCTGCCTCGGGATCACGCCAACGCCCAGCATGCCCGCCCCGACCGCGGCCAGGCCGACCCCGGCACCGCCCAGGGCGTTGGTCCGCAGCCGCAGGCTGTCGAGCTGGTCGACGTCGGTGGCCTGGAAGAACTGCTGGTGGCTGAAGCTCGCCAGCACCATCAGGACGGCCCCGCCTGCGAGGCCCACGCCGCCCGCCGCCAGCATCCCGACCCGCCGACCGCCCGTGCTGCCGCCGCCGCCGCTGGTCGTGGTGCCCGTGATCACCGGCTGCTCCGGGGGCGGTGCGTCGGCGGGGCGCTCCTTGCGCTTCACCTGGACCGCGCCGTCTCGGGTGACCACCAGGGCCTCGCCGGGGGCGATCCGGTGCACGGTGTTCAGCAGGCCACCGCTCGGGGTGGCGACCTGGATCAGGTGGAAGCCCGGGGGGATGTCGAGGGGGTAGTCCGCCGACAGGGGCCGACCGTCGACCCAGGCCTCGACCGGCTCGGGACCGGTCAGCGATCCCGCGGAGGCGCTCAGCGTGGCCTCGCGGAGCTTCTCGTAGATGGTCGCCGGGCCCTCGCCATAGGCCGGGTCCAGCCGCGAGGCCGGGGCGACCGCGATCGCCCGTGCGAAGGCGTCGTCGGCCTCGTTGAAGTTGCCCAGGAAGTACTCCACCGCCCCCGCGGACTGGTACAGGCCCACCAGGGTCAGGGAGTTGACCACCTCGGTCTGGCACTCCAGGCCATCGGTGCCCCGGTCCAGCAGCACCTGGGCGTCCTCGAGCCGCACCTCGTCGATGGCGCTGGTCGCCTCGCGCAAGGTCTCGCCGAGATCCGGACACCCTTGGGCCGCCGCGGTGCCGATGAGCAGCACCGCCGCGATCACCGAATCACGTCCTTGGCCTGATCGTAGATGACCACCTGTCGCTCCCCTGCGACGACCTGCACGGTCTTGTACCGCGTGCCGTCGGGGCCATCGTAGGCGACCTTGTGCGGTCCTTCGGTCAGGGTGACGCGAAGTGGGGTGGTGCCGCGGTAGACGCCGTCCACCGAGACCGCGACCCCGAGGGGCTTCGACGAGAAAGCGATCTCCTGGGTGGCGGTGGGCTCAGGGGGGGCCCGGTCCGGCTCTGGTTCGGGCGCTGGCGCGGTCTCGGGCGCTGGAGAGGCGGTCCTCTCGGCCTTGGGCTCAGCGACAGCGGCCGCCGCAGGCGGAGGGTCGGACTCGGGCTGGGGCTCCGCGGGCGGGGGCTCGGTGCGGGTCCGAGTCGTCCCCGGGTCGCCGGACTTCGTCGCGGTGCGCCCGGCAGGCGGGCCCCCGCGGCGAGGGGTGAGCTCGGGGTCCGACTCCGGCCGGGCTGCGCTCTCCGGCTCCCCCACCTGTGGCGGCGCCGGCGAAGGATCGTCCACGCTCACCGAGGTCGCGGGCCTCGGGTCGACCACCGGCGCCAGGGCCGCGGGCTCGCCGCCGGGACCGAGCACCGCCCAGGCACCGCCCCCGAGGCCCAGCAGGACCACGGCGATGAGCATCCGGCGGACCAGGCCACCGGCCTGTTCGGGTTCCGCCGCCGCCGGAGCGGGGGGCGGGGGTGGGGCGACGGCCGGCGGCAGCTGCGGAGCGACGGAGGGCGCCAGGGCGGCCGGGACGGCGGTCTCCTCGGTCGGCGGGTCCTCGGACTCCTCGAGGATCGCCCCCCCGGAGCCCCGTCGCGAGGTGCTGAGGTCCTCGGA
>CAYFPX010000004.1:0-54861 GCA_964344945.1 uncultured Enterobacterales bacterium | reverse complement strand
GGCCGATGAGCTCGCCTTCGGTCTCCTCGATGTTCACGCTGCGGACCACCACGGGGATGACCCCCGGCGCCCACTCGTTGACCCGCGGGCCGACCGCCCGGCGCTCCAGGTCCCGGCACCGCTGGATGACCTCCTGGATGCTCGGGCGCATGTGGCCCTCGAAGCACAGCATGGACCGGAGCAGGTCCTCGAGCTCCTCGGCGGCCAGCAGGAACTCGCTCAGGTTGGCCTGGACGAAGCGCTGGTCGATCAGGGCCTCGTGGGCCGGCTGCTGGAGCTTGCACTTGCCGAAGCGCCGCCGGGCCGACAGCTCGTAGAAGGTCACGCCCAGGGCGTAGATGTCGCTCGCCGGGGTGTGCGGCAGGTCGAGGAGGACCTCGGGCGCCATGTAGGGCACCGAGCCCATGCGCAGGTCCTGGGTGTCGGCCTCGCGCTCGTTGAATTCGGCCCGGGCGACGCCTAAGTCCAGGACCTTGATCACGCCGTCCGGGGTCAGGCGGATGTTGCTGGGCTTGATGTCCCGGTGCAGCACCCGGAGGGGCTCGCCGGTGAGGGTCGAAGGCCGGGACCAGGCGGCCTCCAGGGCCTCGGCGACCCGGCTGATCACCTGGCAGCAGACCGTGGGCGGGATGGCCTCCGGGTGCACCTTGGGGTTGATGACCCAGTTCAGGTTGGCACCGGGCACGTACTCCATCACCACGCTCAGGCGACCGGCCAGGGTGACCAGGTCGTCGGCCATGACGATGTTCGGGTGGCTGAGCTGGCCCAGCAGCCGCGCCTCGTCGCGCAGCCGCATCAGGACCTCCTCGTCTTCGAGGTAGTCCTCGCGCAGGACCTTGATGGCGACGGGCTTCGCGAAGCCGCCGCCGGTGCTCATCTCCGCCAGGTAGACCTCGCCGAAGCCGCCCTTGCCGATCCGCCGCAGGAAGCGGAAGGTGCGCCAGGAGGTCGGGCTGCTGGTCCCTGAGGAGTCCATGAGAGCCGGAAGTCTACCTCCAGAATCCGGGACTGGGAGGAGGTGCGCTCAGGCGGCGCTCTCAGGACGTGCGCAGGCCCGCAGCCCGGCGATCGCCGCTGCGCGATCCTGGGCCTTGAACACCCCGGATCCCGAGACGAGGGCGTGGGCCCCCGCGTCGACGAAGCGCCAGGCGTTGTGGGGCTTCACGCCGCCGTCCACCTGGATCACCGTGTCGAGCCCCAGGGCGTCGATGCGCTTCCGCAGGCGCTCGATCTTGGGGAAGACCCCCTCGATCAGGGACTGACCGCCGAAGCCGGGGTTCACGGACATCACCAGGACCTGGTCGCAGTCTTCGAGCACGTAGTCCAGGACAGTCTCTGGGGTGCTCGGGTTCAGGGCGACCCCGGCCTTGGCCCCGAGGCCACGGATCTGCTGGAGGTTCCGGTGGAGGTGGGAGCAGGCCTCGGCGTGCACGGTGATCCAGTCCGCGCCGGCCTCGCGGAAGTCGGCGACGAACCTCTCGGGCTCGACGATCATCAGGTGGACGTCGAGCACCATGTCCGTGATCGGGCGCAGAGCCTCCACGATCAGGGGGCCGATGGTGAGGTTCGGCACGAAGCGCCCGTCCATCACGTCGACGTGGATCCAGTCCGCGGAGGAGACCGAGGCGATCTCCTCGCCGAGCTTGGCGAAGTCGGCGCTCAGGATGGAGGGCGAGATGATCGGGGAGCTCACGACAGCACCTCTCCGGGTTCGATGCGAGCGCCGTTGGCCAGCACGCCGCCTTGCAGGGGCTTCCTACCCGGCAGCTGGCCCTCCAGCACCTCCAGGGCGCCATCGACCGTGGCCACGACCAGTCGCTTCCTGGCCAGCCAGACCGTGCCGGGCGGGCCGTCGGGGCGGGACGGGAGCCCGGCGAGGGCGGTGGTATCGAGCACCCGGGAGCGGCGGATCGTGAACGGCTCGCCGCGAAAGGTGCAGCGCCCCGCGGGCTTGGGAGCGAAGGCCCGGATGCGGTCGTGCAGGGCCCGGGTGGGCTGGGACCAGTCCAGGATCGACTCGGCCCGGGTGAGCAGGTCGGCGTGGGTGATGCCGGTCTCGGGCTGGGGCTCGGGGGTGATGGTGTCGAGCTGCGCGAGGGTCTCGACCACGAGCTGGGCGCTGAGCGCGGCCATGCGGGCCCGGAGCTCGACGCCGGTCTCGTCCGGGTCGATGGCGAGCTCGCGGCGGAGCAGGACATCGCCGGTGTCGAGGCCCTCGTCCATCTGCATGGTGCACACGCCCGTGAGGGAGTCACCGGTCAGGATGGCCCGCTCGATGGGGGCAGCGCCGCGCCAGCGTGGCAGCAGCGAGCCGTGGGCGTTGATGCAGCCACGGGTCGGGGTGTCCAGGATCGGCCGCGGCAGGATGCGGCCGTAGGCAACGACCACGCCGAGGTCGAGGTCCAGCTGGGGGAAGCGCTGGGCGAACAGGCCGCGGCGGATGCCGCGGGGCTGGCGGGTCTCCAGGCCGAGCTCTCGGGCGTGGACCACGACCGGCGGCGGCTTGAGCTTCTTGCCGCGGCCGCTGGGGGCGTCGGGCTGGGAGACCACCGTGACGACGGTGTGGCCGGCATCGAGCAGGGCGTCCAGGGTGGGCACGGCGTAGGCGGGCGTGCCGAAGAAGGCGATGCGCATCAGGCCAGGGCGGCCTCGGACTCGGCCCGTTTCTTGTCCTTCTTCGCCTTGCGCAGGTAGCGCCCGCGCTTCAGCCGGCTGACCCTGTCCAGGATCACCACGCCCTCGAGGTGGTCCAGCTCGTGCTGGACGATGACCGCGTGGTAGTCGACGAAGGTGCGCTCGATGGCCTCGCCCAGCGGCGTGCGGAAGCGGACCGTGACCTCCCGGGGGCGGTCGAAGTACTCCCAGAACTCGGGGACCGAGAGGCAGCCCTCCTCCCAGCGGATCTTCTCCTTGGAGGTGCCGATGATCTCCGGGTTGCAGATGCAGAGGTTCTCGATGCCCTTCTCGGAGGAGCCGTCGTCGTCTTCTTCCGGGAGGTCGACGACCAGGAGCCGACGGAGATCACCGACCTGGGGCCCGGCGAGACCCACGCCAGGGGCGGCGTACATGGTCTCGAGCATGTCGCTCATGTGCTTCTGCAGCGCCGGGCCGAACTCGTCGTCGCGCACGGGGCGGGCCTTCTGCGTGAGCAGGGGGTGCGGCACCGTGAGGATCTCGAGGATGGCCATGGGCTGTGCTCCGGAGCACCGCCCTTTAACGCACGGCCGGCCACGATAGGCTCCCGCCATGGCATTCGGCATCATCCCGCGCTTCAGCCCGAGCTTCTCCCCCAAGGAGGTCTGGACCTGCGTCCGCTACCTCTCCCGCAGCGGCGACGACGCCCCGGTGGTCGAGAAATTCGAACAGGAATTCGCCGCCTTCCAGGGGGCGAAGCACGCGGTGATGGTCCCCTCGGCCCGCTACGGCCTGTACCTGTTGCTCGAGGGGTGGGGCATCGGCGAGGGCGACGAGGTCATCATCCCGGCGCTGACCTACTTCGCCATCCCAGCGCTCACGAAGTGCACGGGGGCGAAGCCCGTGTTCGCGGACATCGGGGCCACGACCCACGTGCTGGACCCCGAGGCCTTCCGGGCGGCGATCACGCCCCGGACCAAGGCGGTGATCCCGACCCACCTGTTCGGTACGCCCTGCGACATGGACGCGATCAACGGGATTGCGAAGGAGCACGGCATCAAGGTGATCGAGGACTCCGCCCAGTCCACGGGTGCTCGGTACAAGGGCACCCGGGTCGGGCACCTGGGCGACGCCGCCTACTACACCTTCGGCCTGACCAAGAACATCACGACCCTGTCGGGCGCGATGATCACCACCGACGACGACGCGCTGGCCGCCCACGTGCGGTCCCGCATCGACGCCGCGACCCCGCGGGAGCTCGGCAAGGCCTTCAAGGAGGCCGTGACCGGCACGGCGATGATGTTCGCCACCCACCCCTGGATCTACTGGTGGTCGCTGCACCCGGTGATCGTGGCGGGCAACGCCCTGGGCAAGGACCCGATCCACGACACCTTCGGCGAGGCCGAGCGGACCTACGACGAGGTCCCCGCCGGCTACCAGAGGAGCCGGCCGCGAGCGGTCCAGGCCGCCGTGGGGCGCGACCAGCTGGAGCGCATCGACGACCTGAACGGCGCCCGGGCCCGCAACGGCCGCTTCCTCGACGAGCACCTGCAGAACATCCCGGGGCTCACCTGCCCGACCTATCCCCAGGGGGCGGAGCCGATCTACATGTCCTTCGTGGTGCACCACGCCGACCGGGAGGGGCTGATGAAGGGCCTGCGCAAGCGCGGGGTCGACACCACGATCGGCTACATGGCCAACTGCGCGGACAGCCCCCTGTTCCCGGAGGACGCCGTGGACTGCCCGAACGCGTCCCACGCCTTCCACGACCTGCTGCACATCCCCGTGCACCCGAACCTGCGCGAGGGCGAGCTCAAGCACATGGCCGAGGCGATCCGGGCCGCCTGCATGGACCTGCATCGATGATCTACGAGGTCCGCACGAACTCGCCCCTCGGTGAGATCACCGTGTGGTCCACCGACGTGGGCCTGTGCGGCCTGGCCTTCGGTGAGGGGGTCGACCGGGTGGAGAAGCGCCTGCCGGCGGAGCGGGAGCTCGGGGATCCCCACAAGTCCCTGCGGGCGCTGAAGGACTACTTCCAGGGGGATCTGGGCGCGCTGCGGAGACTGCCGGTGGCGGTGCCGGGCACCCCGTTCCAGCAGGCGGTGTGGGCCCGGGTGCGGGTCATCCCCGCCGGGCAGACCCGGACCTACGGCGACATCGCCCACGCCCTGGGCAACCCGGCCGCGAGCCGGGCGGTGGGCGCCGCGAACGGGGCGAACCCGCTGCCGCTGGTGATCCCGTGCCACCGGGTGGTCGGGACCGACGGGCTGGTGGGGTACGGGCCGGGGCTGGACCACAAGCGGTGGCTGCTGGCCCACGAGGCGCCGCAGGGGCAGCTGTTCCCCCGCGATCGGTGAGGCCGCCCCGCGGCCTCACGAGGGCGGTGGGGGTGAGCCGGGCAGCCCGGGGTTGAACGTTCGTCTCGCGGGGCAGCCCCGGGGTGAACGTTCGTCTCGGTCGGTCTCCCGGCCGCTCAACGGGCCCGAGCGGCGACGAACGTCCGTCCTCCGGACCTTCGTCAGCGTCTCGGTGGTCCAGCGAGCGCCAGGCGAATGTTCACCCCGGGGCTGCCGCCGGGCACGAACGTTCGACCCGGGGCTGCCCACCACGCCCTACTCGCACCCCGCGATCGTGCAGCTGAAGCTCGCCCCCTTGCCCCAGCTCGTGGCCTGGGTGACGTCGCTCACGTAGGTGTCGTGGGGGCTGTTGCCGCTGAAGTCGGAGTCGCTCACGTCGAGCTCGGACAGGCTCAGCCAGGCGGCCCCGCCCTCGTCGGCGCTGTTGTCGGTGAAGGTCGAGGAGGCGACGGAGCCCCGGGCGAGCTCGAGGGCGAGGGCACCGCCGTAGGTGGCGGAGTGACCGTCGAAGGAGACCGCGTCGCAGGTCAGCTCGCCGTTCTCGACCCAGATGGCGCCCCCGTGGCGGCTGCCGCCCGCGGTGTTCGCAGACAGGGTGGCGTCCTGGAGGGCCACGTCGGCGACATCGGCGGCGATCCCACCACCGCTGCGGCCCGCGCTGTTGCCCTGCAGGGCGCTGGACTCCAGGGAGACCTGGGCGCCGTCGCTGGCGTAGATCGCCCCCCCGTCGCGCTCGCAGCTGTTGCCGTCGAAGGTCAGGTCGGTGCCGTCGAGACCGGCGTCGGCGTCGCGCATGGCGATGGCACCGCCACTGCGGCTGGCGCTGTTGCCGGTGAACGTGGTGCTGCTGATCTCGTTGCGGCTCGCCTCGGTGTCGATGGCGCCGCCGTCCTCCCCCAGGTTGTCCGTGAACGCGCACTCCGAGATCGCCACGACGTCCATCTGCAGGCTCAGGGCGCCGCCGTCGTCGAGGGCCTCGTTGCCGCTGAAGGTGGTGCCCGTGATCGTGGCTCCCCGGATGTCCAGGGCCATGGCGCCGCCCACGTCGTAGGCGATGTTGCCCTCGAAGGTGCCGCCTTCGCAGCTCAGCTCGCCGCCGTCGTCCACCGAGACCGCCCCACCCACATTGGCCAGGTTGCCCGAGAAGGTGGTGTCCACCAGGGTGATGGTGTTGCTGCCGGCCCGGCCCCGCTCCTCGCCCCGCACGGCGCCTCCCTCGGCCGCCGTGTTGTCGGCCAGGGTGGCGCCGTCGGTCGTGAACGTCACCCCGCCGCCCAGGTAGATCGCGCCGCCTTCGGCGTCGGCGTGGTTGCTGGACAGGGCCCCGCCGGTGAGGGTGAAGCCGCTCTCGAAGGAGGCGAAGGCGCCCCCGTGGTAGCCGCTGTTGCCCTCGGCGGTGACTTCGGTCAGCGACAGGGTGCAGCCCTGGGCGGCGACGGCGCCGCCGTAGCCGGTGGACGTGTTGTCCTGCAGGATCACGCGGTCCAGGGTCAGGTCCGAGCCGCTGCACCAGACCGCGCCGCCGGCCGTGCGGGTGTCGTCGCCGACGGTGAGCAGGTGCGTGGCCAGGCCCCGCTCCAGGGTCAGCGCGGTGAGCACGGCGCTGGCGCTGGGGTCGTCGATGGTCACGATGGGGTGGCTGTCGCCGCCGCTGAGCACCACGGCCTCGGCCCCGTCGACACCGACCACCTGGATGGTGTGCTCGATGCTCAGGTCCAGGTGCCAGGTGCCTTCGCACAGGGACAGGGCGCCGCCGTCGTCCGCCGTCCAGGAGACCGGGCTGGCCTCGGTGCCGGCGGCGAAGGTGTCGGTCAGGTCGGTCCAGGCCAGGGCGCTGTCGCTGTAGAAGCTCGCGAGCCCGGCGTCGCTGAACCAGTCCCGGTCTTCGCAGTCGGTCTTCTTGCCGTCGCAGACCTCGTGGGCGCCGGGGAAGACCCAGGGGTCGCCGTCGTCGCAGTCACTGCCGTCGGTCAGGTGGTCCGGGGGCGGGGAGCAGACCAAGGTCTCGCTCTTCGCGTCGCCGAAGCCGTCGCCGTCTGCGTCCGGGTAGGTCGGCGTGATGCTGCTGGTGTCCAGGCTGTCGTCCTCGTCGTCGACCAGGTCGTCGCAGTCGTTGTCCTCGCCGTCGCAGACCTCGGCGGCGTCCGGGTTCACGGCGGCGTCGGTGTCGTCGCAGTCTCCCCCCTCCGAGACCAGTCCCGGCTCATCGGCACAGGCGAGCACCCCCAGGGTGTCGTCGCCGAAGCCGTCGCCGTCGACATCGGCGTACAGCGTGACCGCGTCGTCGGCCTCTTCGTCCACCTCGCCGTCGCAGTCGTCGTCCAGGCCATTGCAGGTCTCGACCGCGGGCTCGCAGTCCGCGGTCAGACCGGTGTCGCCCGAAGCGGAGGTGTCCTTGTCGGTGCAGGCGAGCAAGGGGAGGAGCAGGGTGAGCATGGCGGCATGGTAGCGGGCAGTCAGAGGGTCCGAACGCAACACCGTCGCAGACAGCGGTATCGAACGTCACACCCCAGCGCCCAACGGCTGCGAGACCAGCAGACAAGGGGGCCGAGCGTCACACCCGATACCCTCCGGAGGCGCCCGGACCCACCAGGTGTGATGTCCAGGGCCTCTGACTGCAGGGGGTGTCGCACTCGAACCCCCTGAGTGTCGAGATTTCGACACCCGGTGCCTCGCGGATGGGCCCAGTGCCGCGGGCATGCCCCTTGCCAGGGCCGCCGGCCATGCCACACCACCATGCTGTCCGCTCGCGGCCGAGTCGCCTGGCCTTTCTCTCCCACCTGGAGGCACGCGTCCTGTGGGACACGGTGCTGCGGGAGGTCCCCGACCCGCTGGCCCTGTGCCTGATGCCGGACCACCTCCACCTGCTGCACGCCCGCGACGTGGGCGCTGCGCTCGGCATCGCCCTGCGCAGCTACGCCCGGTGGCGCAACAACCGCATGGGGGTGCGGGGCTCCCTCTGGCGGCGCCCGGGCCCGCCCGAGCCGGTCAAGGGCCGAACGAAGCTCCGCCGCTCCGAGCGCTACATCCACCTCAACCCCTGCCGCGCAGGGCTGGTCGGCGACCCGCTCGCCTGGCCCTGGTCGACCCACCGGGATCGGGTCGGTCTGGCGCTGCCGGCCGCCCGCCCGGCGGATCCCGACCCGCTGGCCTACCACCAGTACGTGAGCGCCGACCCGTCGGTGAACCTGCGGGGCACCGACCTGCCTGTCGGCACCGACGGGGCCGACGGGGACACGGTGCTCGACGCCGTCCTGGCCCTCACCCGGAGCCCCCGAGAGGCCCTGACCCGCCGGGGCCCGGTGCGCTCCCTGGCGCTCCGGAGCCTGCGCCAGTTCACCACTCTCTCGGGCCGCGAGATCGGCGCGGAGCTGCAGCTGGCGCGAGCCACCGTCCACCGGGTCCCCCTCAAGCACACCCGGGCCACCCGCCTGGTCTCCAGGGTGCTCGGCGACGACCGCTTCCCGGCCTTGGAGCCGGGGGACCTGCGCCGGACCTCCCGCTGGTTCGCCTACCGCGACCGCACCTGAGCGCCGCTATACTTCGCCCCTCCTCTGGCGACGGACCGCCCTTGAAGCCCCAGCACTACGCCCGCATCGGCAAGGCCTTCCTCACGCGCAGGGTCCCGGTCTACGCGCACTACGGCATCACCCACCGCTGCGACCTGACCTGCAAGATGTGCGGGATCTGGCGCTACGGGAACCGCAAGGAAGAGCTCGAGCTGCCCGAGATCGAGCAGATGGCCCAGCTCTTCAACCGCCTCGGCGTGGTCCAGGTGAGCATCGGCGGCGGCGAGCCCTTCGCCCGTGACGACATCGAGGAGGTCGGCCGGCTCTTCGTCGAGGCCGGCATCAACGTCCGCCTGCTCACCAACGCGGTCAACGTCCCCCGGGACCGCCTGCAGAAGTGCCTGGACCACGGCGTCCGCAACTTCTCGATCTCCTTGGACAGTCTCTACCCGGAGCGCTTCGACTACATCTGCGAGCAGGAGGGCTCCTGGACCGGCGCCGTCAAGAACATGGCCTGGCTCGGCGAGCAGCTCCACGGCACCGACGGCATGCCCGTCATCAACTGCGTGGTCAGCAACCTGAACCTGGAGGAGTGCCCGGACATCGTCCGCTTCGCCAAGGCCATCGGCTTCCACGTCTCCTTCCTGCCCATCGAGCTCCTGAGCTCCCCCAAGGACGGCGTGCGCAACTGGGAGGCCCGGTTCATCCGCCACCGCCCGGAGATGGGCCTGGTCGCCGGCCCGACAGGCGATGTCGCCGCTCGGATCGACCGCTGCTACGACACGCTCATCCGCATGAAGAAAGAGGGCTACCCGATCCTGAGCTCGACCCCGTACCTGGCGTCGAGCCGGACCTACCTGAAGACCGGCCGCTTCCCCCCCGACGGCTGCGACGCCGGCCGGCTCTACTTCAGCGTGTCCCCGAACGGCCAGATGACCATCTGCCACCGGACCAGCCACTCCTACACCCACATCCTCGACCCGGGCTTCGAAGAGTACTTCTGGTCCACGGAGTACGAGCGCCAGCGCATGATGGAGGCCGGCTCCTGCGAGGGCTGCATGCGGGCGTGCTGGATCGACACCAGCAGCATGTTCCGCACCCTCGAGGGCTTCTTCGACACCGCCCGGCTGACCCTGCGCCGCAGCAAGGACCAGCCGATCGGGTGGGAGGCCGCCAAGAAGTGGGCCCGCTACGACGCGCCCGCCGCCGCCGAAGCCACCGCCAAGTAGGCGGAGCCTAAGCCCTCGGGCTCCAGAGGGAGCGCCGGGCCCAGGCCGCGGCGCCGTCGTCCAGAGCTGGGAAGCGGCGATCGCCGAGCACCCGGCGGACCAGGCGGATCTCCGGGGTCCAGCGCGGCGGAAGGCGCTGGACCGTGGAGAGGCAGACCCCGACCTCCCGGGCGATGGCTGGCTGGGTGAGCTCGGTGAGCAGCCGCAGGGACTGGATCCAGAGGGTGCGGGCCGGGCCGCGCAGCTGGAGTCGCTCGGCGGGGCTTCGGGTGAGCGCGGAGACGGCGGCGTAGACCTGCTCCGCGGTCCCGCCGTCCAGCCGACAGGGAAGGAGGGTGCCGTCGACGGCCACGCTCGGGTCGGCACTCACGTAGCGGTGGAAGGCCGCCGGATCCGTGCGAGTGGGCACGGCGCAAGGCCAGGCGAGGCCCACCCGATCCCGGTGAGTCGACCAGGGCCAGGCGAGCGGGTCGTCGATCAGCCGGGCCCGGCAGGGGTTCAGGTGGATGTAGCGCTCGTTCCGGCGCAGCTTGCCCGGCGCCGATGCACGGCCGATGCCGGGCACTGTCCACAGGCCCGGCGCCGATCGAGCGGCCTCGGGGTGACGACCTGTCGACCGATCTTCGACACTCAGGGGGTCCGAGCTGGGGGGACCCTGCACTCAAGGGACCCGAGTTGGGGGAGACCAACGGTTCGGCGGCTCGAAGCGGTCGCCATCACCCAACTCAGGCCGGCTGAGTGTCGACCGGGCATGTACTCCGGTGCAGATCCCCCAACTGGGGCCCTCTGAGTGCGGTGACCCCCCGACTCGGCCCCGCTGAATGTGCCGGTTCAGGGCGCCAGGCCGTGGTCGGTGCTGACCGTCTCCCCGGTGCCACCGCTCACCGCGCCGTAGGGCGCCTCGACGGCGTTGTCCTCGCCGGCCACGAACCCGCCGTAGCTGGTCCAGCTGTGCAGATCGCCGACCACGAGGTTGTGGGAGCCACTGCGGGTCTGTGAGCCGTCGGACTCGCTGTAGCCGACGATCAGGTTGCCCTTGCCGGTGGCGCTGGCGGTACCGCCCGAGCCGTCCTGGACAAACACGTTGGCCCCGGTGAACACGACCTTCGACGCCCCGGTGTCCACCTCGACGAAGGACATCAGGTCAGCCGCGTCGCCCACCGCGTCCCAGAGCTCGTCCACCGAGGTCAGCAGCGAGGTGAGGGACAGGTCCACCAGGGCGAGGGCGACGTCCAGGGCCTGGACCGCGGAGTCGAGGTCGTCCACGTCGGCGATGAGCTCGGCCAGGCTCGTCTCCAGCCCGGCGACGTCCTCGGAGACGACCTGGAGCTCCGTCTCCAGCGCACCGACGTCCTCCGAGACCACATCGAGCTCGGACTCCAGCCCGCCGACGTCGTCCTCGAGCCCGCTGAGGTCGAGCTCCGTCGTGTCCAGGTCGGCCGCGACGGTCTCCACCTCGACCTGCAGGGCGGCATCGGCCTCTTCGAGCTCCTGCAGGCCGTCCTCGTGCTCGGCCAGGGTGAGCTCGTGGCTGGCGTCGGTCTCCTGGAGGGTGGTGACCGCCGCCTCGAGGGAGGCCAGGCTCTCGCTGGTGGCGGTGTCCGCGGCCTGTAGCGCCGCGATGTCCTGGGCCAGCACCTCCGTCTCGGCCCACAGCGCCTGGTCCTCGGCGTCCTGCTCGGCGAGGGCGGTGTCCAGGTCGTCGCCCGCGACGTAGTCCTGGTCCAGCACCCAGGCCTCGCTGACCAGGTCGGCGTCCTCCAGCGCCTGGACGCGCTCGCCCACGGCGTCCAAGGCCTCGGCCGTCGCTACCTGGGCGAGCTCCTCCCGCAGCAGGGCGTTGTCGGCCTCCAGGGCCTCGACGCGATCGAGCAGGGCGTCGAGGTCGCTCTGGGTGACGTCGGCGGTGTTGGTGGAGGGGTCGCAGCCGAGGGCGAAGAGCAGGGCCCAGGAGGTCATGGGTGCACCGGGTGGAGGGACCTGGTGAGGCTACCGCCCGGCGATGTCCCCGAGGGCACCGGATCGGCGATAGGCTTGGTGCGGAGGTGACGCGGGCACCGTCCCCTCCGAGGAGTCGCCTTGGGCCAGGGTCACGAGCAGGTCCACGACCACGCTCACGGCAAGCCCATGGCCGAGGGCGCGACGGCCAACCAGGGCGGCCCCGGCAACGCCGCCATGCAGGAGCAGCGCGGTCTCGGCTCGCCCAGGCCGGGCGCCGAGGAGGGCTTCAAGCACACGGTCGAGCGCGGCGACACCTTCTGGCAGCTGGCCGAGGACTACCTGGGCAGCGGGCCGCGGTGGCGCGAGATCTACGCCTTGAACAAAGAGGAGATCGGCGGCGACCCCAACCTGATCCACCCCGGCCAGGTCTTCGTGATCCCCACCACCCCCGTGTCCCCGGACACCTCCACCGGCCCCGTGGTCGAGGAGGCCGCCGAGGAAGCGGGCCCGTCGGCCTCGGACCTGCCCACCGCCGGGGACACCGGCGAGCTGTGCGTGCCCTACGTCGTGCTCGCCCGGGGCGCGGGCGCCACCGAGGCCAGCGCCGGGACCCGCCGCGGCGAGGTGAAGACCCTGGTGGAGAGCTGGGGCCAGACCTTCGCCGCCTCGAGCGTGGTGCTCGCGGCCGAGGAGACCTCGTCTGGCCGACAGCCCGTCGTGAGCCTGATCTGGGACGACACCTGGGGGGACCTCCCGACCAACACCGAGGTCCTGACCGGCCTGCGGCCCGTCGACGCCGAGCTCGGCCTGACCACCCTCAAGACCACCGACGGCTGGGACGAGGTCGAGGCCGGCACCCAGGGCCAGCTCGAAGCCCTGATCGGCGGCGAGACCAACGATCTGTCCGCCGCTGCCCGCACCGAGCTCGAGCGGCTCACCTCCGACGGCGGCTGGTCCGGTACCTCCGCCGAGGACCAGGCCAAGGCGCTGGAGGGCCTGTTCAGCAGCGACAAGGCCAAGCCGGAGCTCGTCGACGAGCCCGTCGCCAGCCTGACCCCCGAAGGACCACCAGTTCCGGGTCGACCCCGAGCCAGGACTACATGACCGGCACGATGGTCCACGAGTCCGGCCACACCTGGTCCTACCAGACCTGGGGCGAAGACGAGACCAAGGGCGGCTGGGTCAGCTGGAAGGCCGCGATGGACAAGGACCAGGCCTCGGTCTCCGGCTACGCCGACGCAGCGATCGCCGAAGACGTCGCCGAGACGGTCCAGGTCTACAACACCACCAAGGGCGCCCCGTCCCACGAGGAGTACCGCGCGATCGTGCCCGAGCGGTTCAAGATCCTCGACCCCCACTTCAAGTAGGTCCCGATGTCCGACACCCGCACCGCACACCCCGGCACGATCACCTTCGTCGATCCCGACGGAGGCTCCCGGGAGCGCAGCGTCAGCGACGTGCCCGAGACCATCGCCTGGAGCACGGGTCCCGACGGCACCGCCACCCCCGTCACCCGCGTCGTCGCCTCGATGCGCGGGGAGCAGCGGCTCATCCGCAGCTACGGGGCCGACGGCGCCCTGCTCTCGTCGACGGTCCAGCACCGGCCCCGGCGGTGAGCCCCGCGCTGCTGCTGGTCCTGCTGGCCTGTCCCGCCCGGTCGGCCGATCCGCCGGCGTCGCCACCCCCCGATCCGCCTCCCGCGGCCTCGGCGCCCGGGGAGCACCCCGGCACCATCACCTTCGTCGACCTCGACGCCGGAACCTCCGAGGCGCGCCCGGCCTCGGAGGTGCCCGAGGGCATCGCCTGGGTGACGCGCGAGGGCGTGCGCATCCCGGTGGTCAGGATCGAGTCCACCGCGGTCGGCGGTCGGCGGGAGATCCACCGCTACGGCCCGGACGGCGCCCTCCTGGACTCCACGGTGCAGGCCCCGCGGCCCCCCCGGTGAAGCCTCGGCCCCGGCCGGGCATCCCCGCTCGGTGAGCCCTGTCCTCCTGCTGCTGGCCTGCACCGCCTCGGACCTGCCGAGCCCGCCACCGAGCGGCACCCGGCCTGGGACCACGGACTCGGCGACGAGCGCGGACACCGGCGACACCGGCACACCCCCGGACACGGAGAGCCAGCTCCCCGACGGCTTCACCCGCGGCGACCCCATCGCCACCCTGAACACCACCCACACCAAGGGCCACTGGGAGACCCTCGACGCCGCCCAGATCAGCGCCGATCGCGCCCTGGTGGTGGCCAACAACGGCAACGTGGTCGTGGACACCACCACCGGCGAGATCGTCAGCGAGGCCCCCGAGCACAACGGCTTCCACGTCGAGTGGGACCCGACCATCGACACCGCCTGGGTCACCACCAAGATCCACGAGCTCTGGAAGATGGACGTCTCCGACCCCGACGACCCCTACGTCGCCCGCAAGACCCAGCCCTGGTCCAGCGGGTCCGAGGACCTGGACTGTGAAGATGGCCTGGTCCTGGTGTCGGCCCACGACGACGGCGCCTACCTGCTCGACGCCGACCTGGACGTGCAGGCGATCTTCCCGGCGAGCTGGGCCGTCGGGGCGGGCCTGGTCGGGGGCCGCGCGGTCATCACCGACGCCCACGAAGTGGTGCTGATCGACTGGTCCGAGCCCACCGCTCCGGTCGAGCTGGACCGCCTCGCCCTGGGGGTGACCGGCTGGGACCTGGACTTCGACGGCACCCACGTCGCTGTGGCCCAGGGCTCCGAAGGGGTCGCGGTGCTCCAGGTGGTCGACGACACCCTGGTCCTGCGGGGTGAGCTGCCGAGCCCCGGCGGGGTCTACGGCGTGTCTCTGGACGGCGACTACCTGTGGGCGGCGGCCTGGTCGGAGACCATGCTCGCCTGGCTCGGTGACGACGAGCCGGTGATGGTCGGCCACGAGCCCAGCGCCGAGTCGGCGATGGCCCTGGGCAGCCTGGACGGCGGCAAGGTCCTGGTGGCCGAGTGGAAGCAGATCACGCTGCTGGAGCGCACGGACTTCGTGGCCGGGGCCGAGGTGGACCTGCGCAGCGAGTGGTGGTGGGCGGCCGACGACACCAGCGCCAAGACGGTCATCGTGCTCAACGGCGGGGCCGAGGACCTGGTGATGACCTTCGAGCAGACCGAGGGCTGGACGGTCGAGCCCCCGGAGCTGGTCCTGCCTCCCGGCGAGCGCGAAGACCTCCGGGTCAAGCCCGAGAGCCTGCCCACCGACGCCACCGTGCCCTGGACCAGCAACGACCCCGACGAGCCCACCGGCGAGCTCCAGCTGAGCCTCGCCGAGTCCAGCATCGGCCAGCCCCACCCGGAGTTCACCCTGGAGTCCTTCACCCCGCCGAGCGCGGTGAACAGCGTCGTGACCCACGACGACCTGCACGGGGTGATCAGCTACATCAACTGGTTCTCTCCCGGCTGACAGATCTGCAGTCTGGAGGCTCCGGACATCCCCCAGGCCCTGGTCGAGCCCCTCGCCGGCGAGCCGGTGCAGTTCTTCCTCGCGAGCCCCGACTCCAAGGGCGAGGTGACCTGGTTCGCCCAGGAGTACGGGCTGGAGATCCCGGTGCTGCTGGACCCGGACCGGTCGGTCCTGGACGCCTACGACCTGAGCGAGGCGGGCACCCGGACCGGGCCGTACCCGGTGCACGTGGTCGTGGACGAAGAGGGGATCGTGCGCTTCCTGAGCGTGGAGAGCGACCTGGCGGAGATCAGGACGGTGATCGAGGATCTGCTGGCGGAGTAGGGGCCATCGGCGACCCTCGGGACGAAGGTGGACACCGGACAGCCCCCTGGTGCAAAAGGGGGCGTGACCCTCTGGCCCTTCCTGCTCGCCTGCACCACCTCGGAGCCCACGCCCGACCCCTTCACGCCGACCCTGCCGGTCTCCCACTGCGGCATGGCCGACTACGCGCTCGTGCCCCTCGCGGGCCTGGGCGAGCCCGTGGACCACGAGGTGGTGAGCGGCTTCGACCTCACCTCGACGGCGGTGGACTCCCTGCTGACCCTGCTCGAGCTGGAGGCGCTCTCCCCGGTGCCCCACGGCGCGGTGGTCTACCGCTTCCGCTACACCACCCAGGACCGCGGGGCGGCCACCGAGGCCACGGGGCTGATCGCCGTGCCCCAGGGCGGCGCCCCCGACGGCGACGCCTGGCCCGTGGCGGTCCTGCTCCACGGCTTCGCCGGCACCTTCGACGCCTGCGCCCCCAGCGCCACGCCGCTCATCGGCCCGGGGCTCGCGGCGGTGCTCGCGAGCCAGGGCTACGCGGTCATCGCGCCGGACTACCTGGGCATGACCGGCCTGGGGGAGCCGTCGCCGGAGCCCCACGCACCGCTGATCGGGGAGCCGGTGGCCATCGCCTCGTGGGACGCCTGGCGAGCGGGCACGGCCCTGCTCGGCGGCGACCTGGCCTACGAGCTGGACCACCCCCTGCGCGAGGACCTGCTCATCTGGGGGGCTAGCCAGGGCGGGCACGCGGCGCTGTTCATGGACCTCGCCGCACCCCACTACGCGCCCGAAGCCCAGGTGGTCGGCGTGGTGGCCAGCACCGCGGCGGCGGACCTGCGGGCGGTGGTCCAGGACGGGGTGACCACCTGGTCCGACGCCAGCGGCCTGAGCGCCCTGAGCCTGGGGGCGATGTGGACCTGGTACGGCGTGCCCGACGGCCTGGAGACCCTGCTCACCAACGAGGAGCCCTACTACTTCGCCGACGCCCTGGCCGAGCTGCTCACCGAGGAGCCGGACTCCTGCGAGCCCGAGGACGTCGAGCTCGACGTGGACGAAGTCGCCGACATCTACCACCCGGACTTCATCGCCGCGGCGGCGGTCGGGGACTGGGAGGCGGTGGACCCGTGGGGCTGCTTCATCACCGAGAACAGCCTGGAGAGCACGTCGATCCCCCGGCTCGACCAGGTGCCGACCCTGCTGATCTACGGGGAGGAGGACACCCTGGTGCAGCCGGAGCTCCAGGGGCCGGGGCTCGACCGGCTCTGTGCCGACGGCTGGGAGGCGGAGACCCTGCACTGCCAGGGGGCACCGCACCCGGAGGCGACCCTGTGGTCCCTGCCGGAGCAGCTCGCGTGGATGGAGGCGCGGCTGGCCGGGGAGCCGTGGACGCCGAGCTGCGCGCTGCCGGAGCCGGACCGATGCGCCGGCACGCCCGAGGACGAGCGCTGATCGTTGCCGAACGGCCACCCCGACGAGTCCCGACCATGTGAGATCGGAGGTCCACTCCGAGGCCCCCCATGAGCCAGACCGTCGTGATGATCATGGCCGGCGGCAAGGGCAGTCGCCTGGCGCCCCTGACCTGCCACCGCGCCAAGCCCGCCGTGCCCTTCGCCGGTCGCTACCGGATCATCGACTTCGTCCTGTCGAACTTCCTCAACAGCGGCTACCGCCGGATCTACGTGCTGACCCAGTACATGGCCAGCAGCCTGATCAAGCACCTCAACCGCAACTGGCACCTGGGCGGCGTCGACAACTTCATCGAGGTCGTGCCCGCCCAGATGCGCACCGGCGGCGACTGGTACCTGGGCACCGCCGACAGCGTGTACCAGAACCTGAACCTGGTGCTCGACAGTCGGTCGGAGCGGGTCGCGGTCTTCGGCGGCGCCATCGACCAGATGGAGCGCCACCACCAGCGCATGGGAGCGCACCTGACCATCGCCGCCTGCCCGGTGCCGAGGTCCGAGGCCCACGCCTTCGGGGTCATCGAGGTGGACGATGGGGGCCGCATCGTCGGCTTCCAGGAGAAGCCCTCGGACCCGACCCCGATCCCGGGTCGGCCGGACACCTGCCTGGTCAGCATGGGCAACTACATCTTCCAGACCGACGTGCTGGTCGACGCCCTGGAGCGGGACGCCGAGCAGAGCGGCAGCTCGCGGGACTTCGGCAAGGACATCATCCCCAGGCTCCTGGCCGACGACCACCCGCTCTACGTCTACGACTACGGCAGCAACCGCCTGCCCGGCGAGCCCGAGGGCCAGCTGCCCTACTGGCGCGACGTCGGCACCATCGACTCCCTGGTCGCCGCGAACATGGAGGTCCGCTCCAACGAGCCCTTCGTGAACCTCTACAACCGCCGGTGGCGCGTGCGCACCGCCCAGCGGGACTACCCACCGGCCCGGTTCATCGCAGGGCCCGACGGGCGGTCGCCCCAGCTCGAGGAGTGCCTGGTCTGCGAGGGCAGCATCGTCAGCGCCGCCCGCATGGTGCGCACGGTGCTCGGCTACGACTGCTACGTGCACGCCGGCGCCGAGGTGGTGGACTCGGTGCTGTTCTCCGGCTGCAACGTGGGCGCTGGCGCACAGCTGCACAAGGTGCTCCTGGACAAGAACTGCAGCGTGGCGCCCGGGGCGACCATCGGCCTGGACCCGGCCGCCGATGCCCAGCGCTTCCCCTTCCTCAGCGAGGGCGGGGTGGTGAGTCTGCCCAAGGGCACCCACGTGCCCGCCGAGGGGCCCATCGCCTTCGCCCGGGACATGGCCACCCAGCTCCAGCAGGACCCGGCGACCCGGGACCCCCTGGCGCGGCTGGAGGGCCGCTGGACCATCGCCGACAAGGTGCGCCACAGCTACGAGTCCTCCGGGCCGCGCTTCCGGCGCTACGGCGGCGAGGACCTGGTGCTGCAAGGCCGCGACCGCTGATGGACGTCGTCCACCTCGCCAGCGAGGTCACGCCGTTCGCCAAGACCGGGGGCCTGGCCGACGTGGCGAGCGCGCTGCCCCGGGCCCTGGCCGCCCAGGGCGACCGGGTCTTCGTCTTGTGCCCTCTCTACCCGTCGGTCTGGCAGGCTGCCGGCCGGCTCGGGGTGGACCTGGTCGACACCGGGGTGCGGGTCGGCTGGGACGACAACCGGGTGCTGGAGACCACCTGGCAGGGGGTGCGGTGGGTCTTCCTCGACTACCCCGGGGTCTTCGATCGGCCGGGGCTCTACGACGACGGGCAGGGCCAGCCCTACGGGGACAACCCCTGGCGCTACGCCTGGTTCGTGCGGGCTGCGCTCCAGGCCGCGCCCAAGCTGCTCTGGCGGGCGCCGGACATCGTGCACGCCCACGACTGGCAGGCTGCGCTGGCGCCGCTGGTCGTGCAGCGGGAGCTCGGCTGGCCAGGCACACGGACCGTGCTGACCGTGCACAACCTCGCCTACCAGGGGCGCACCGGGCTCTGGCAGGCGGACAGCCTCGGGGTGCCCGCAGACCTGCTGCACCCCGACGCCTTCGAGCACCACGGGGACCTGAGCTTCTTGAAGGGCGGGCTGGCGCTGGCGGATGCCGTCACCACGGTCTCGCCGACCTATGCCCGGGAGATCACGACCCCACAGGGCGGCTGTGGGCTCGACGGCCTGCTGCGCCACCGGGTGCGGCGGCTGGTGGGCATCCGCAACGGGCTGGACCAGGGGGCCTGGGATCCGAGTGCCGATGGGGCGATCCCAGCGACCTACACCGCCGAGGACCTGGGTCCCAAGGACCACTGCAAGGCGGCCCTGCTGCGGGAGTTCGACCTGACCTGCCCAGACGGCGAGCCGCTGGTCTGCGCCATCGGGCGGCTGGCGGACCAGAAGGGCTTCGACCTGGTGGCGGAGCTCGTGCCGCGCCTGGCAGACCTCCGTGCCCGCCTGATCCTGCTCGGCAGCGGCGACCCCACCCTGCAGGACCGCTTCCGCTGGCTCGAGGGGGCCTTCCGCGACCACTTCCGGGCGTTCATCGGCTTCGACGGCGCGCTCGCCCGCCGCCTGCTCGCCGGCAGCGACCTGACCCTGGTGCCCAGCCGCTTCGAGCCCTGCGGCCTGGTGCAGCTCCAGGCGATGCGGTACGGCTCGGTGCCGGTGGTGCGGGCGACCGGCGGCCTGGCGGACACCGTGCACGACCCCGGCGACACCGCCCTGATGGCCGGCGAGGGCACCGGGTTCCGCTTCGAGCACCCGACGGTCGAGGGGCTGGCGTGGGCCCTGGGTCGGGCGGCGGGGCTGTACCGGCTGGACCCGGCGGGCTGGCACCGGCTGCGGCAGGCGGCGATGCGGCGGGACTGGGGGTGGGCGGGGCCGGCGCAGGGCTACCGGGCGCTGTACCTCACCCTCCGAGGCGCTTCTCAAGCAGCCAGCCCGTAAGGGTCGGCTCGCAGGCCTCCGGAGAGGCCCGCGCTGCCGACGTCACAGGCCTGGCGCCGAGTGCGTGCTCGCGTTCCGAGATCCGGCGTTCGGCGCGACATCACTCGATGATCACACCCGAGACCGGTTCGGGACTCGCAGCCTCAGGTCCATGGCCACCCCTCGACAGCGACCTCTGCCACTGTCACTGTCAGCACCCCCTGTCCAATGCGACACCGCTGCGAGCACCCCCACCCGAGTGCGACAGTTCGGCTCCGCCTCGGGCGATTTCGGCACTCAGAGACGGGAATTCGGGCCCTGGGAGGGCCGCACGGTGCGGAACTGTCGCACCCGAGGGGGGGTGCGCGCACGACTGTCGCGTTCGGGGTGGGGTGCTGACATCAGCAGGGCGCTCCCGTGGCACCCTGTCCCCGTGCTCCTCGTCCTCCTCGCCTGCGCCGACCCCGACAACCCGATCGAGGCCGCCCCCGACGCCCTCCCGGCCGTCTGGATCGACACCCGCGGCGTCGACGTCGACGCCGACGAGCTCTGGGACGAGGAGACCGAAGGCCGCACCTGGACCACCGTCGGCCTGCGCATCGACGTCGACGGCGGGATCCACTGGGACGGCCAGGCCGGCCTGCACGTGCGCGGCAACTCCAGCGCCGAGGAGTACCCGAAGAAGTCCTACGCCTTGGAGACCCGGGACACCGCAAACGAAGACCTGGACGTCTCACTCCTGGGCCTGCCCGCCGAGGAGGACTGGGTCCTGCACGGCCCCTACGCCGACAAGACCCTGATGCGGAACGCGCTGATCTACCGGTGGTCCAACAGCATCGGCTTCTACGCCAGCCGCACGGTCTTCGTGGAGCTGTGGCTGGAAGACGGCGGCGACGCGCTGGACGACGGCGACTACCAGGGCGTCTACGTGCTGATGGAGAAGATCAAGCGGGACGAGGTGCGGGTCGACCTCGCCGACCTGGACCCGGAAGACCTCACCGAGCCCGACATCTCCGGCGGCTACCTGCTCAAGCGGGACTGGATCGAGGAGGGCGACCCGGCCAGCTTCCTCCGCACGCCGGTCTACCGGGACGAGCTGGTGCTGGTCGACCCCGACGGCACCGAGATCACTGCCGAGCAGCGCAGCTGGCTCACCGACTGGTTCGGCCAGGTCGAGACCGCCTTGGACGGCCCCGACTTCACCGACCCCGAGACGGGCTACGCCGCCTGGCTCGACGTGGACAGCTTCATCGACCACAGCCTGATCGCCGAGCTGGGCCGCTCCGTCGACGCCTACGTGCTCTCCACATGGCTCTACAAGGACCGGGAGGGCCCGCTGACGATGGGCCCGGTCTGGGACTACAACGGCGGCCTGGGCAACGCCGACTACTTCGGCGCCGAGGACCCCGAGGGCTGGCACTACGAGAACGAGGAGTTCCCCGCGGACAACCCCCGGGGATTCGCGTGGTACGAGCGGCTGCTCGAAGACCCGGCCTTCCGCGCGTCCTACGCCGCGAGGTGGGCGGAGCTGCGCCAGGGCCCTCTGGCCACCGAGGTCCTGCTGGCGGACATCGACGCCTGGGAGGCCAAGCTGGCCGGGCCTGCGGCGCGCAACTTCGAGCGGTGGGAGGTCCTGGGCGAGTACGTCTGGCCCAACGCCGGCGGCTTCGAGGAGCGGGACAGCTTCGCGGCGGAGGTGGCGTACCTGCGGGACTGGGTCGAGGCTCGAACGGCGTGGATGGACGAGGCCCTGCTGGGCTTCTGACAGGAGGCCGAATCCGACCCACCAGACTCACCGAATGACCCGACTCCGGGAGGCCCCGTGAAGGTCCTGTTCACCGCCGCACAGATCGCTGCCCGCGTCCACGCCCTGGCCGCGGAGATCGCCGCCGCCGTGCCCGCCACCGCCCACGCCGAGGGCCTGGTCGTCGTCGGACCGCTCAAGGGCTGCCTGGTCTTCCAGGCCGACCTGCTGCGGGCCCTGAGTGCGCACCTGCCCTGGCTCGAGTGCGACCACCTCGGCCTCGCCAGCTACGGCGCCGGCACCGAGTCCTCCGGCACGGTCCAGCTGCTCAGCGACCTGCGCCACCCGGTGGCCGGGCGGCACGTGCTGCTGGTCGACGACATCGTCGACACCGGCCGCACCCTGGCCTTCGCCCAGGCCCACCTCCAGGCCCTGGGACCGGCCAGCCTGCGCACCGCCACGCTGTTGGACAAGCCGAGCCGACGGGTGGTCGAGGTCCCGGTGGAGCACGTGGGCTTCGCCATCGAGGACGTGTTCGTGCTCGGCTACGGGACCGATCTGGCGGAGCGGTATCGGGAGCTGCCGGATCTGGTGATCTACCGCTGACCCGTGACTCCGACTTTCTCCGTTCCCCGAGCCCCGCCGACGGGGTAGGCTCGGGCCCGGTGTCAACGCCACGTCAACTCGTCCTCGTCGTGCCCCTGGTCCTCAGCGCCTGGTTCATCTCCAGCGCAGAGGCCTCGCCCTCGCCGCCGCCCCCGAACATCCTGCTGATCATCGCGGACGATCTGGGTGTCGACAAGGTGGGCGTCTACGCCGACGATGCCGACGAGGACTACCGGGCCGACGTCGCCTACCTGCCTCAGACACCGGTGATCGACTCCCTCGCCGCGGCCGGCGTGCGCTTCACCGAGACCTGGGCCAACCCGAACTGCTCACCGACCCGGGCGTCGATCATGACCGGCCTGCAGGCCTACGACCACGGGGTCGGCAACCCGGTCACCGACTACAGCCCCGCCAAGCTGTCGGAGAGCGAGACCACCCTGCCCGAGATGCTGGCCGACGCGGGCTACACCTCGGCGCTCTTCGGGAAGTGGCACCTCGGCGAGAACGACCCGCCCGAGAGCTGGGCCGAGGGCGAGGAGTGGAGCGACCACCAGGGCACCGAATTCGAGCACGCCCTGAGCCCCAACAGCCATGGCTTCAGCACCTTCCGCGGCAGCCTGGTCGGCACCCTGGACCACTACGAGCGGTGGCAGGTGCTCTCGTCGACCACCAGCGAAGACGGCGTCGTGACGGCGGTGGCCGACCTGGAGACCGACTACGCCACGCTGGTGACCACGGAAGACGTGCTCGCCTGGGCCAACGACCAGACCGACCCGTGGTTCGCGGTCGCGTCGTACAACGCGCCCCACGACCCCCTGGACCTGCCTCCGACGGACTGCACCTACTCCTACACCGCGGGCGGCTTCGTCAACGACGGGGCCGCCGGAGACCTGCAGGCCCTGGTCGAGTGCCTCGACGTCCAGCTCGGCGAGCTGCTGGCGGGCCTGGACGACCTGGACGACACCCTGATCGTCTTCGTGGGCGACAACGGCACCTACCAGGACTTCGCCGAGGCCCCCTTCGCGGTCGGCGGCGGCAAGGCCACGGTCTACGAAGCGGGCATCCGCGTGCCCCTGATCGTGGCCGACGGCGCCAGCTGGCAGCAGGCCCAGAGCGGCTTCGTGCCCGACCTGGACTGGGTGCAGAGCCCCCGGATCGTCGCCGACCCCGGCCGCGACGTCGACGACCTGGTCTCGGTCGCCGACCTGTTCGCCACCCTGGGCGACGTCGCCGGCGCCGACACCAGCAGCGGCCTGGACTCCGTCAGCCTGCGACCCCCGCTGACCAAGCGCCCGGGCGACGTGCGCGACGTGCTCTACACGGAGAAATTCAACCCCGACTTCGAGGGCGCTGCGGCCCTGCGCATGGGGGACCACAAGCTCATCGTGAGCGTGTCGGGCACCGACGAGGACCGGTGCCGGGACAGCTACGAGCTCTACAACCTGGTCGACGATCGCTTCGAGACGACCGACCTGGCGACCGCTTCTCCCGGCGTCCTGGCCCGCTTCCAGACCGCACTGGCCGCTGTCGTCGACCAGCAGGGCAACGGCTGGCTGTCCGTGAAGGACTGCGAGTAGGTCCAGACTGGCCGGGGGTCAGTCCCGGTAGTCCTGCGCCAGCGCGAGCAGCTCCTCGACCCCCGGGGTCTCGACGGGCCCTGCCCCCGGGGCGGTCCAGGCGGCCACGGCCGCGGCCTCGGCGACGACCTGGAGCTGGGCCGCGCCCAGGTTCAGCTGCCCCACCAGCGCCTGGAGCTGGTCCGAGCGCAGGGGCGCCAGCCCCACCCGCCCGAGGGCTTGGTTCCAGGCCTCCGGACCCGGCCCCGAGCGCTGGGCCCGGACGCGGATGCGGGCCGCTGGCTGGGGGAGATGCCGGAGCGACGGCGCGGTCCCCACCACCACCAGGGGCTCCCCGAGCAGCGGACCCAGGGCTTCGAGCCAGGGCGGCGGCTCGGAAGATCCGGACAACAGCACCACCGTGATGGCCCCGTGGAGCCTGGCCGAGCGGGCGATCGCCACCGGGTCGAGGTCCGGCCCGGCCCGCACCAGGACCGCCGGCCGCCCCCGATCCGCTGCCCAGGCCGCCACCAGGCGCGCTCCCGGGACCGGCGACACCCCCGTCAGCGCGACACACCTCGGCCCGGGCTCGGCCGCGAAGGCGCGGCCGAGCCGAGAGCGCACCGGTTCGGGCACGTCCAGGGCCTCGGGGTCCGGCGGCAGGGTCTCGAGGAGCGCAGTGCCCGCCACCAGGGCCCTGGCCACGGGCCGCACCCGGAGTGCCCCGCCCTCGCTCTCCACCAGGCCCCACCTCTGCAGGGGGCCGGCCGGCCCCAGACGCTCCGCCAGGACGGTCCGCTCGTCGGGGTCCTCGGTCCACAGGTCCGACAGGGCCCGCACCCGGACGCCGTCTCCGCCCAGCGCCACGAGGATCCGCAACAACCACCGGTCTCGCTCGTCGAGACCGAGGCGGCGGGCGGCCCGGTCGAGTGGGAGCCCCGGGCCGGCCAGCAGGGTGGCGCGACAACGCAGCCACCACCGCAGCCGCAGACGCCACGCGCGATCCCCGTGGGGAGCGGCGCCCTCGGCCGCGCGCAGGGCCTCGGCCGCCCCCCGGCTCGCCAGCTCACCCAGACGGACCGGAATCCACTCCGCCAGCGCTTCCAGGAGCTCCTCCTCGCCCGAGAACGGCTCGAATGACTCCCGGAGCACCCGCTCGGCGTCCGCTCGGGTCTCGTCGGCCGCTGCGCCCTGACGCAGCTCCGACGCCGCCAGCAGGCACACGGTGGCCCAGCCGGGGCGGCCCGATGCCAGGGCCTCCCAGGCCAGGAGTTCCTCCTGATCGGCCGGTGCGACGGGCTCCAGGGGCTCCGACGAGAGACGCAGCGCGCCGTCGTCGAACCCCGCCACGCCGCGGTCGCGCAGCAAGGCCCGGCACGCCGCCAGTCGGTCCACCACCGGCCCGGGGCTGTCGTGAGACATGGAGACTCCGTAGCAGGCTGGCAGCAGCCACGCAGAAGCCGCCTCGACCCGCCGATCATGACGCTATGATCAGGCCCGGCGGCGAGGGCTCAGAGACCGGCCGAGGGAGCGGCGTGGCGGGGAAGGAACAGCCAGCTGGCACCCGGCGACGCCGCGGGTCCGCCGAGGCTGACAACCAGGCTGCTACACCGGAGCAGGGGGCCTCCGCCCTGGATGCCCTGCACCAGGCTTCCGGGAACGCCCGCCTCGCAGCCACCCTCCCGGGTCGAGACCCCGACGGCTACGAACTCTACCTGCGGGATCTCCAGCTCCTCGAGCAGGAGTCCGGCCACGACCTCAGCGCCTGGACGCCGGCCAATGCTCCCCCCAGCTGGAACGCCTTCGTGGCGCCCTGGTACCGGGTCTTCGCCAGCGAGCTCGGGCGCACGCCGACGGCCCCCGAGCCGATGGGCGCGGACGCCGCCTCCCCCGCCCTGCAGCGCCACCAGGCGGGTGGCGTGAACATCGCACCGGAGGACCTCGCAGACTGGTACCAGGACCTGGTCCGGCGCAGCGGCGCGGGGCGGGCCCTCCGCCCCCAGGAACAGGACGCGGTCGCCGCCGGGGTCGGCCGGGCCGTGCCGGAAGCCCGGATCCACGAAGGACCCCTGGCGGCCCAGGCCGCCGCCGAGGTCGGGGCAAGGGCCTTTGCCGTCGGCACGGACATCTACCTGGCCGAGCGGGCGGACCCGACGGGCCGGGCAGGCGCAGAGCTCCTGGCCCACGAGGCCGCCCACGTGCGCCAGCACCTGGAGGGTCGGGACCGGGGGCTCCAGGGCATCTCACAGCCCGGCAGCCCGCTGGAGCGTGAGGCCGACGCCGCCGGCGCAAAGGCCGCGGCGGCGGTCGCCGCCCGGGCCGCCGACTGGGGCTTCCGGGCACCCGAGCTGCCGGGTCCCGAGGGCCGGGCCCTGGTCGCCTGGATCTGGAGGCGCCTGCCCTCCCGACCGGCCAGTCCACCGCCCACACTGGTCCAACAGGGCCTGTTCAAGGTCCTGGAGCAGCAGGTGCACGCTCGCCAGCGGGCCCTGCGGCAGGACCTCGACGACCCCGGTGCCGTCGCGCTCGCAGACGCCGCGGCCCAGCGAGCCCTGGCCTTCGACGAGCTCTCCCCGGAGTCCCTCCGGCGCCTCGCCGTGGTCGCGGGCCAGCCGACCGCGGAAGCCCTCCAGCAGCTCCAAGACACCTTCGCGCCCTACCCGGACTTCGCCGAGGCCGTCGCGCGGCTGCTCGAGGACCTGGCGGCCGGCCCCCCCACCAGTCCGGGCGAGCGCCTGCTGGCCGAAGGGATCGCCGCTCTCCCGGCCATCGAGCGCCTCACCCAGCTCCCGGCCGAGGAGCACGTCCACGACGACGACCCGGCCCGGGCGGCCCTGACCTCAGCCCTGCTCGCCCGGTACAGCCGCGACCTGGGCCTGGATCCGGGCCAAGTCCAGATCCACACCGACCTCGAAGCCCAGCGCAAGACCGAGCCCCTGGGCACTCGCGGGCTCGCCGAGGGCCGCCACGTCTACCTGGACCCGGCCCGCTACGACCCCCTGCGGGCCGAGAGCCGAGGGCTGCTGGCCCACGAGCTGACCCACGTGGCCCAGGACTCCCTGACCTCCCCAGCAGCCGTCAGCGGCCTGGGGGCGGAGGCCGAGGCCGGGGTCGCCGCCGAACAGGCCGCCCGGGGCGGCAGCCTCGGGCCGGCGACCATGGCCATGCCCGTAGGGCACGTGGCCGCCGAAGGGCCGATCCCGAACCCCGCGGAGCAGCTGAAGGCGGTCCAGGACAACCTCCAGAACACCCTCGGGCCCCAGACCGAAGCCATGGGAGAGCAGGTCCAGAGCCTGCGCGACGCCGCACCCACGAACCGTCCCCAGAACGCGACCCAGGATCGCGAAGAGAAGATGGACCAGTACGAGGACGGCGTCGACGGCATCGCCGACCAGATCGGCGACACCGACGCCTTCGACGACCTGTGCGAGGCCATCGACGACGACGAGTCCACCGCGGGGCCCCTGGCCCGGGTCAAGGCGTCCGACCACTACGACCGGCTCGCCGACATGTGGAAGGGCGCGCTGGAGGGCGAGGAGGACCGGGGCCGCATGCAGTCGAACTACAAGGCGAGTTCGACGGCCGCGGTTTCTGGGCGGAGACCGAGCAGGCCTTCGACATGGTCTGCCGCGACGCCAAGCGCGAAGGCCAGCGGCGGCAAGCGGCCGACGCGACCCGCGGCGAACTGGAGCAGGCCCGCGCAGAGGGCGACCAGATCACGACCGACGAGGGCGGGGACCAACAGGGCGAGGAAGGCGGCGGCGAGCAGGGCGAGGCCGGCGCCGGCACCGAGTGCCCGGCGGGGGACCCCAGCCTGGCCGCACTGATGAACGCCGACGTCCCGGAATTCCCGGACCCGCTGAACAGCTTCAACCAGCTCCAGCAGAACCAGTCGACCTTCGACCTGGTGGCCGGCGAGGTGGGCCACCAGGAGACCTTCGTCAACGGGCTCCAGGCCGACGCGGGCACCGACTTCTCCAGCAAGATGTCCGGCCGCTGGGAGGACATCGGAAACGAGATCTACCGCGGGGTCGTGGGCGGCTTCCTCCAGGGCGCCTCGGACCAGTTCCTGGACACCCTCGTCTGGGACTCCCTGGGCAAGGTGGGGGACCTGGGCGTGGCGGCCCTGAGCCGCGGCCGCCTCGGCACCCAGGAATTCCCGGTGGTCGGACCCGCGATCACGCTGGTCCAGAACGGCCTGATGGGAGACATCCTCAGCGGCGACCCCTTCGGGGGCCAGTACGCACAGGGTCTGGCCGAGCAGTGGGGCGGCATCGGGGACACCGCCTCAAACCTGTCCGACAAGGTCGACATGCTCGGCAGTGCCGAAGGCACGGACTACGCCGGGCTGCTGATCTCCATCGCCGCAGACGGCGTCACCATCGGCCGGGACGCCCTGGACCTGCTCGTCAACGTGCTCAGCACCGCGTCGGCGGTCTGCTACGTGGTGGGCGCGATCTGCGTGGTCTTTGGCCTGGCCCTGAGCTGGTGCGGCATGGGCTGGCTGGTCACGGTGGGGACCTGGCTCTTCCGGATCGGGCGCATCCTGGGGCGCATCGTCGACGTGCTGGAGCCCATCGTGCGACTGCTGAGTGCGCTCGCCTTCCTCCTGCGCACAGCGTCGGCCTTCCTGGTGCCGGCGGACATCTACGCCCAGGAGCTGGGCGCGGTGGGCGAGGCCTCGGACAACTTCGGGACCAAGTTCGGGGAGTACGCGGGCGAGCAGACCGGCGAAGCCGCGCAGGACTGGGTCGGTGGGGCGATCCGGCCGTCCGCCCCCGACAGCGGCACCCCCGATGCCGCCGCCCAGGCCGAGGGCCAGCCGGCGGGCGAGGGCACCGTCGAAGCGGCGGAAGGGACCCTGGACAGCACGGCGGACAATGTCACCACCGAGCTGGACAACGCTTCGGAGGCCAAGGCCGACGCGGTCGCGGAGATCGACGCCAGCGAGGCCGCGGCGAGCGACGAGGGCACGGCCACCCCTACCGAGGACACCGCGACCCCGCCCGACGACACCGCCGAGCCCACCCCCGACGAGGGCACGGCACCCGACCAGGACCCGGACCGCACCCCCGACAACGACGCTCCCGACGGCGACGGCAACTCCCCTGCCGACCAGAGCCGCAAGACCTTCCGGGACGTCCTGATCGGCAGCATCTTTCCGAACCGCCAGGCGCGGGCGGAGCTCATGGACGAGCTGAGCACCTTCAAGGAGCAGATGCGGGCGGACTTCGACCCCCAGACCCAGCGTTCCCGCCTGGCCGAGATCGTCGCGGAGTTCGACCAGGCGCGGCAGGACGTCGACCGACTCCAGGGCGCCCTCAACGACCTGATGGCCGACTCCTCGGGCGGCCCGGCGGAGCAGGCCGCCATCGACAGCATTCGCTCCCAGCTGGCCGAGGCGGAGACGGTGAAGAACATGCTCGGCCGCGACGTGGAGGTCGCGCGGAGCTGGCTGAACGTGATCTCGTCGGACGGCGCGGACGAGAGCGTGACGCGCAACCCCCTCGAGAGCGACCCGGGCGACGGCGCCGCGCGGCAGCTCGACACCGACAGCGCCGACGACACCCGCCGCCAGGAGCTGGACGAGAGTCTGCCCGAGATGGAGCAGGAGGCGCTGGACCGGCGCCAGCAGGCCGACGACGACCGGGCCGAGGCCGACCGGCTGCAGCAGGAGCTCGAGGCCGAGCGCACCCGCCAGGAGGAGCAAGCGGCCCAGGAGCAGCGGGCCCAGGAGGCCAGCGACGCCGCAGAGGCCGCCAGCGCCGAGCAGGCCCAGCTGCTGCGGGACGCCGAGGCGGCCCGCAAGGAAGCGGAGGTCGAGGTGCCCCGGCGAACCGAGGAGGCCAAGGCCCAGTTCGAGGGGGAGCAGGTCACGATCGGCTCTGGGGACGACGCCGCCTCACACCGGGTCATCGAGGCCCAGGACGGCGGCGTCATCTACGTGGACCAGGACGGCAACTGCCACTATGTCGACTGGAACCAGGTCACCGTGCCCGACCACCTGGCCGACCAGCACGCCTACATCACCGACGGCGCCACGCAGCAGTACAACGAGGCCTGGGGTCGCTACGTCGAGAAGTCGACCTACGCCCACGAGATGAACCTCACGCCGCTCGGTGCTTCCACCACCACGGACTCCAGCGGGTCCCAGGACGCCGCCGAAGCCGCCGCACAGGACGCCGACAGCCCGACCGAGGGGGAGAACGGCTCCCTGGAGGAGCAAGCGGCCGCCGCCCAGACCCAGGCCCAGCAGTCCGAGACCGCCGCCGACGCCGCCGAGAAGGCCCACACCGACGCCCAGGAGGAGCATCGGACCCTGGAGGAACGGCTGCTCAGTACCCCCTACCCGACCCAGCACGAGCGGGACCAGAGCACCCCCGCCGAGGAGGGCCCCGGAGGCGCGCGCAACTGGTTGGCGGACAACGTCTTCAACAGCGAAGTGGTCAGCTCCGGCAACGCGATGGGCGGCGTGGGAAGCTCCTACCGCGAGCTGCTCGAAGCCCTGGCCGCCGGCGAATTCCAGGAGCAGCTGGCGCGCATCGGGCGGGCGATCGCGCCCGGGGTCTCCGCGGATCCGTCCCCCCAGACCCAGGCCCGGCAGAACTTCGAGCGGGACCAGGCGGTGCTGAACACCAGCGAGGAAGACCTGCTCAACCACCGCCCCGAGGAGTCCACGCTCCAGCAGATCACCGGCTTCCTGGGCGGCGCCGGGGAGCTGCTCCGCAGCGGCGTCAACCAGGTCGGTAGCCCGAGCGTCCAGCACATGGTGAAGGCCCCGCCCAAGGATCTGGAGGCCATGGGCCGGGTCCGGGAAGAGGCCGAGCAGGCGGCCGCCGACTACGCCGTGAACCACGCCCTGGCCTACCGGGCCTACCTGGCCGAGCTGCGCATGCAGGTCTCGGTCGACGAGGGCACCGCCTTGCTCGAGGGCGAGGGCAAGCCGATCCAGCAGGCCGCCGAGGACGCCGCAGGGCCCATCGCAGAGGGCCAGCAGCAGGCTTCTCAGCGGGCAGCCACCCTGTCCGGCGCCGAGCCGGGCACCTCGCCGGCCGACGCCTCCGTGGCCTCAGAGACCGCGAACGCGGGCGGCAAGATGGACGAGGGCGCCGAGGCCCAGGACGAGCAGGCCAGCTCCGGCGACATGTCCGCCATGGGCAGCGAGTCCGCGTCGGCCCAGGACGCGGTCAACGAGAACGCCACAGAGTCCACCAGCGCCTCCCAGGACGCCAGCTCCCAGGAGCAGGAGGCCCTGACCCAGCTCTCGACGACCCAGCAGGACATGGCCAGCAACATGGGCGACGCGAACAGCCAGCTCGAGGGCAAGATCGACGAGAACGACTGCGTGCTCCAGAACATCAAGACCACCAAGGCCAGCCACCTGGCCGCCCGGGACAGCGCCGGCGCCACGGCCGAGGAGAAGGCCGGTTCCTACAACACGGACCTGATGGAGATGGCCACCTGGGCCGCGACCTACCGCCAGCACCGGGTTCAGTACGAAGCGGGACAGGGCAACTGAGGCTTGGCGAGCGCCGACCCCTGGACCGAGCTCCTCGAGGGCCGCAGCGACCCGGCTGGCGCCTGGAAGCTGTTCGACAGCGCGTGGCCCCCGCAACGGGTCCACTGGCTCCAACGCCTCACGGAGACCGAGCCGCACAAGGCCATCGTCGAGCAGCTGGGGCGAGGCGCGGACGACTGGGATCGGCCCAGCCAGGTGGCCCTGGCCATGGCCCGGGTGCGGGTGGGTCTGGCGGGGCCTGGCACGGTCGAGGCGCTGGTCCGCGACACCTCCCCACGCTCTGCGGCCCGCATCCTGGCTCTGGAGCCCGCGCCGCGGGTGCTGGGTCTCCCCCTCGGCTTCGAGCTGGCCGTGGTGGGCACCCTGGCCGCCAAGGTCGGCTGGTGCATGCTGCTGTTCGTCGCGACCCTCGCCTTCCTCGAGCCAGGAGTCCTCGCCGAGCCCACCATGCTCCCCTGGCTCGTCATCCCTGCAGCGCTGTTCGCCATCTCGTTCTGGGACAACCTGAAGCACATGGACCGGCTGCGAGCGGGGCCGATCGGACTGGTGGAGAAGGTCGAGTCCCAGGTCACCTACGGCGAGGTCCGGTCCAGGGACACGCGCAGGATCCAGTACACCTACCGCTACGTCCACCCCACCGGCGAGCGGTACAAGATCAGCATCAAGAAGTTCAAGTTCGGCGACGACGGCTACGAAGGCCCCGGCCCCTTCGCTGTCCTGATCGCCCCCGGCTCCGTGCGCCTCTTCACCGACTCCCGCCACTGCGCCGCGGCGGTCTCCCCCAGCGGCCGCCTCACGGTGACCTGGCACGGCTGGTTCTGGATCGGCTGGGTCTTGCTGACCCTGGGTGTCCTCCTGGCGTCCTTGGTGCGCGGCTGACCACCCAGTAGGCTGCGGCCATGAGCGATCGCCCTCTGCCCCAGACCGCCCGCAAGGCCCTCGAAGGGCTGAGCCCCGCCGAGCTGCGCGGCGCCGCGGCCCGGCTGCCCGGGCCCATCGGTCAGACCGCACTGCGCATCGCCGAAGCCCTCGAGGCGTCGGACCCCGTCGCGGCGGTCCAGGCCCTGGCCCAGCAGCTGCAGCTGGACGACCCCAAGTCCCTGAAGGGCCTTGCCGGCATGATCAAGCCGCTACAGGTCCTCCTCCCCCTCGGCCAGCGGTCGGTCCAGCACGCGGTCCGGGCCGCACGAGAGGCCGACGCGGCGGCCGCTGCCCTCCGGGACCAGGACCGGGACCGGGCGCCCGACCCCATCCAGACCCTGCTCCAGGCCGCCCACGCGGCGAACCCGAGCCCGGGCCTGGCCGCCGCCCTGGAAGACGCCCACGCGCTGCTCGCGAAGCTGGATCGACTGGTCGGCAAGCTGCCGCAGCAGGGCCCAGCGACGCCCACCGACCTCCCCGCCCTGGAGAGGGACCTGGAGGACCTGGCGCAGCGCCTGTCGGACCAGGCGGTCACCCCCGAGCGTGCCCTGGGCCCGCTGCGGGCCTCCCTGGTCCGCTGGCAGGACGAGGTGGCCCAAGCCCAGCCCGGGCTCGCTGCCGACCTGGCTGCGGTCATCGCCGTGCTCGACGATCACCGCCTCTCCGCCCAGGGCCCTGACGCCGTGGCCGCGCACCTGCCGGCATGGGAGGCCGTGCTCGACGCTGCCGAGAGCACGGGGGCCCACCTCGCCGCGCGGCTCGCCGGGGTCCGGCTCCAGGCCCACGCCCTGGCCACGGGGGACCACGAGAGCGTGGTCACCCTGGCCACCCGTGTAGGTGCCGTCGCCAGCGGCGCCGGCCACGCGTCCTGGGCCCTGATGTCCCGCATGGAGGAGGCCCTGGCCCTCGCGCACCTGGGTCGCTTCGAGCAGGCCGAGGCGGCCGCCGAGGACGCGCTGGTTGGCGCCGCAGCGCTCTCCCACGCCGTGCTGCGGGGCCGCGCGCGGCTCACCCAGGCCCTGGTCGTCGAGCTTCAGGGCGAGCGCGGTGCCGCGCGGCGACTGTTCCAGCGCACGCTGCTCGACCTGGAACCCTCTCCGGAGGTCGCCCACGTCTGCGTACGCGCAGCCCTGGGCGTCGCCCGGAACACCGACGACGCCCAGCAGCGCCTGGGTCCGCTCAAGGTCGCTCGTTCCACGGCCCTGGCGGCCCGCGACGGACCGCGACTGGCCGTGGCGGTGGTGGGCCTGGCCACCGCCGCAGCGGAGCTGGGGGACCGCCGCGGGGCCGTGGGCGCGCTCCTCGAGGGGCGCCACAAGGCCGAGGTGCTCGGCGGACAGGAGGCCGTGAAGCCGATCCGACAGCTGGTCGACACCTTCCAGCGGGAGTGGGGCAGGGAGGCCTTCGATGCGATCGTGCTGAGCTTCCGCGAGGGCGGGTGATTTCGGGTCCGGCGCCGGTCGGAGGTGTCCTCTGTCAGCACCCCCTGTCCAATGCGACTCCGCTGTGAGCACCCCCCCTCGGGTGCGACACTTCGGCTCCTCCAGGGGCCAATTCGGGGCTCAGAGGCAGGAATCTGGGCCCTGGAAGGGCTGCACGGTCCGGAACTGTCGCACCCGAGGGGGGGTGCTCACACCGCTGTCGCATTCGGAGGGGGGTGCTGACATGACCAGCCCCGAGCTCGAGGGGGCTCGGCCGGCTGTGCGGTGAGCGGGCTGACCCTCCCCCGGGCGGAGCCCATAGGATCGGGCGGTGCTCGCCCGGTCACTCCGCCGCAACCGCCACCCCCTGCTCCTCCTCTGGGCGGCCTTTGTCGCCCTGGCCGCCCTGGGCCTGCCCCGGCTCCACGTCGACAACGGCCTGGAGGTCTGGTTCGCCCCCGACGACCCCCAGCTCCAGGCCTACCGGGCCTTCCAGCGCGACTTCGGCCACGACGAAGCGCTCTTCGTGCTGCTGCCCGCGGACTCCGGGCGGGTCAGCGGCTCCGACCTGGAGCGTCTCCGAAGCATCAGCCGCGCCCTGGAGGCCCTGCCCGATGTCCGCGAGGTGCGCTCCCTGAGCACCGTGCTCCTGCCCCGCGCCGGCGAGGACTGGCTCCAGGTCGCGCCGCTGCTGCCCGCCGAAGGCCCCCTGCCAGAGGCCGAGGCCGTGCTGGCCGAGGCCCTGGCCGACCCGCTGCTGAGCGGCACCGCGGTCACCGCCGCCGCCGACGGCCTGCTGCTGGAGGCCCGCCTGACCCGGGCCGTGGACGACGACGCTCGCCGCGATGCGGTGCTCGCCGAGATCCGACAGGTGCTCGCGCCCCACGCGCACCACCTGGCCGGGGTCGCCGTGCTCACCCAGGCCCTCAACGCCCTGAGCCGCAGCGAAGGCACGCGGCTCTACGGACTCGCCCTGGGGGTCGTGCTCCTGGGCCTGGGCTGGGCCTTCGGGCGAGCCCGGCCGGCGCTGCTGTCCGCGGTCGCCGTGGCCGGCGCGTCGGTGGCCACCCTGGGCCTGGCCGGGTGGACCGGGCGGTCGCTGAACCTGGTCACGATGGTGGTGCCGACCCTGGTCCTGGTGCTCGGGGTCGCGGACTGCGTGCACCTGCTGCTGGCGGTCGAGGAGACCCCGGAGCAGGACTCGCTCGACGCCCGGGTGGTCGGCGGGCTGGAGCGGGTGCTGGCCCCCTGCGGCCTGACGACCCTGACCACGGCCCTGGGACTCGCGTCTCTCGCCGCGGCGCCGATGCCCGTGCTCCAGGAGCTGGGCCTGCTCGGCGCCGCGGGCGTGGCGTGGGCCCTGGTCTCCAGCGTGATCTGCGTCGCCGCCCTGCCCGGCACCGCCTGGGTGCCCGCCACCGGCGCCTCCCGCCGCGCCGGAGCGCTGGCGGGCGGCCTGGCCCGGCTGGCCACCGCCGCGCCCCGACGCACGCTGGCGGTCACGGCGGGGATCGCAGCGCTCCTGGGGGCCAGCAGCCTCGGCGTGACGGTGGACACCGACTCGGCCGCCCTGCTGCCGCCGGACCACCCGGTCCGCCAGGACCTGGACGCGGTCGAGCGGGCCGTCGGTGGCGTGGTGCCCCTGGAGGTCCAGGTGCAGGACCCGGCCGGGGTCCTGCGCCCCCCTCTCCTCCAGGCGGTCGAGGCCTGGCTCGCCGAGGTGCGCTCCGCCGGCGTCGCCCCCTGGAGCACCTCGCTGGTGCCCGCTCTCCAGCGCCTCGATGGCACCCTCGGAGGACCCGGCTCCCTGCCGGCCGACCCGGCTCAGCTCGACCAGCTCCTGCTGCTCTACGGGGGCTCCCGGGGCACGGATCTCGATCGGCTGGTGCGCCCACCCGACGTGCTCCGGGTCACCTTCGGGGCGCCTCTCACCTCCGCTGCCGCGCTCCAGGACCGCACCGAGGCCCTGCTCGCCCGCGCGGACCTGCCCCCCGGCGCCACGGCCACCCCCGCCGGGTACGTGCCCCTCTACGTCGCCAAGATGGACCGCATCACGACCTCGACCCTGCGCAGCTTCGGCACCAGCCTGCTCGCGGTGTTCGGGGTGCTGGTGGTGGCGCTGCGCTCGGTGGGCTGGCTGGTCTGGATCGTGCCCGTGAACCTGCTGCCCGTGGCGGCGGTCTTCGGCGGACTGGCCTGGACCGGCCGCCCCCTGGACGCCGCGACCTCCACGGTCGCCGCCATCGTGCTCGGGCTGGTCGTCGACGACACCGTGCACCAGGTGCACCGGCTCCGGGAGGGGCTGCGCACCCTGGCCCCCGACGCGGCGGCACGGGCCGCTGCGCGGTCGACCGGCCGAGCCCTGGTGGCGACCACCGGGGTGCTCGCCGCCGGCCTCGGCGTGCTGGCCACGGCCCAGGTGGGCGCCATCGCCGCCTTCGGCCTGTGGTCGGCGGTGGCCCTGCTCGTCGCCCTGGCGGCGGACCTGCTCGTGCTGCCGGCGGGCGTCACCCTGTGGCACCCTCGCGCACGATGAGGCCTGTGCCGTCCCTCGACCCGTCCGCGCTGGCGGAGCTCCCGGACCTGGACGCCGCCGTCGCGCGGGTCGAGGCGGTGTGGGACTTCCAGGCCCATCCCTATCTGCGCTGGATGGCTGCCCCGAGCACCACCCGAGAGGCCTTCTGCGCGACCCAGGTGCCCTTCCGCTTCGCCGTCGAGCACTTCTCCCAGGCCCTGGCGGCGACCCTGGCCCGGGTCCCCCGGCTGGAGACCCGCATGGCCCTGGCCGAGAACGTCGCCGAGGAACACGGCCACGGCCGGCTCGACACCACCCACAAGCACACCTTCCTCGCCTACCTGCAGGCCCTGGGCGCCTCGCCGGAGCAGCTCGCCTCCCCTTGCCCCGTCCCGGTCGAGGCCTTCTGCGCCGCGATCGTCGACTACTGCCTGGTCCGCTCCCACGAGGAGAGCGCCTCGGCCCTGGGCCTCATCGAGCACGTCTACGCCGGCATCGGCGGCACCATCGCCCGGACCCTGGTGGACCGGGGTTGGGTCGCTCCGGGCGGACAGGACCACTACCAGCTGCACGAGACCCTGGACCTGGCCCACGCCCGGGACCTGCTGGACCTGGCCCGGGAGGCCTGGGCCGAGCCCCGCCTGCGGCGCCGGAGCGCCAGGGGCCTGGTGCTGGGGGCCCACTGGTTCTGGACGCTCTATGTCGACCTCCTCCCCGCCGACTGAGCTCTTCTTCTCCCAGGTCCGGGAAGATCCGCTGGTGGACCTGGCCGTGGTCGAAGGGCTGGGGCGTCCGGCGCGGGTGCTGGTCGTGGCCTCCGGCGGCTGCACCGTGCTCGGGTTGCTGGGCCACGAGGCGGTGGCTCACGTCCGGGCCGTCGACCCGAACCCGGCCCAGCTGCACCTGGTGGCGTTGCGGCTGGCCACCGCGCTGCACCTGTCGCTCTCCGAAGGCGAAGCCCTGTTGGGCCTGGCCGACGGCGACCGCGCTGCCCTCTACGACCGGCTGAGGCCCCACCTGCCCCCGGACACCCGGGCCTGGTGGGACGCCCGCCCGGACCAGGTGGCCTGGGGGCTGAATCGGGTCGGCCGCTTCGAGGCCCTGTTCCGGGAGCTGGCCGCCGAAGTGCGCGCAGCGACCGGTCTCGATCCCCTGGAGGCCCCCATCGAGGCCGCTGCGCACCCCGCCTGGCGGCCCGCCTTCGAGCGGGTCTTCGAGCGGGAGCGGCTCTCGCGCATCTTCGGGCCGGCGGCGGTCGACTACTCGATGGACCGGAGCTTCGGCGAGCACTTCGCCGCGGTCTTCGCCCAGGCGGCGGCCCGCTTCCAGCCGGCGGAGAACCACTTCTGGCAGCAGGTCTGGGGCGACGACTACGGCCCGTCTTCCGCAGGCCGGCCGCCCGCCTTCACACCCGAAGGGCACGCCGCCCTCCGCCACCGTTCCGCCGACGACCTCACCCTCCAGCTGGCACGCTTCGAGGAGGCCCTCGCCCACGGTCCCTACGACCTGATCCAGACCTCGAACATCTCCGACTGGATGCCCGTCCCGGACCTGCTCGCCCTGCTGGACCGGGTGGCCGAGGCCCTGGCCCCAGGCGGCGCCTGGCTCGGTCGCCGCCTCAACGGGGATCACGACCTGCAGGCCCTGGCCGCCGCCCGCTTCGACGTGGACCCGGACCTGTGCGCCAGCCTGTGGGCCCGGGACCGCTCCTTCTTCTACCGGGAGGTCGTCGTCGGTGTCCGGAGGCCCGGGTGAGGGTCCACCGCATCACCCGGGACCTGGAGGTCCGGTGGGGCCCGGGTGTCGCAGCCCTGGAGGCCATCGCCCGCTATCCCCTGGGCGACGACCACTTCCAGATCGACCACGGCGACGACTACTTCGCCTTCTTCCACCGGCTGGGCGACCTGCACTACTACGCGGCCGTCGACGGCGACCGGGTGGTCGGCGTGGGCGCGGGCATGCTGCGCCGCGTCGCGCCCCGGGTGGGCCAGGAACCCGTGCCCTGCTGGTACCTGGCGGACCTCAAGGTCCACCCCGACGCCCAGGCTCGCTGGATCCCCTTCCGCATCTTCCGCGCCGGGCTGGCCGACGGGCTGCGACGGTGCCCCCGGGGCTACCTGGTGTCCATGGACCCGCCCGGGCCGGGGCCGAATCCGCTCGTGGCGCTGTTCCAGCGCTTCCCCGTCGCGCCACTGACCTTCGCGGGGACCCTGGGGATCTACAGCCTGGAGGCCCCTGCGATGGCCGCGCTGGCTCCCCGCCTGGCCGAGCACCTGGGACCCCTCACCTACCGCTCCTTGCGGGGCATCAAGGACCTGGTGCTGGAGAGCACCGGGGCGCCGCTGCCGCTGATCCACGTCCAGCACGGGCCAGGGGCCGAGGTCGGGGCCTCCCAGCCGGTGGCCGGGCACACCCACATGTTCTGCCTGGCGGCGGTGGATCCGCTGGCACGCGCACTTCGAGAGGAGGGGATCCGGCCCGCAGCCACGGCCAGCCTGCTACAGCGAGGCCTGGACGACACCGACTGGCGCTTCGTACTGACCAGCGACATCTGACAGTCGCTGACGCTGGGGCCTACGCAGGCGGGTGATCCACCAGCGCAGCCCCCGGAACAGTGCGATCCGGGTGGCCAGATCCGCCGGGCCGACGAGGGAGCCCTCCTCTGTGCGGACGGGCACGCCGGCACCAGCCAGGCGGTCGTGGAGCCGCTGGAGGTGGCCCGCGGGCAGGGCGCCCCCCTGCAGCAGCAGCACGGGGGTCTCCAGTCGGGACAGCGCGGGCCCGTGGTCCAAGGCCCGCGACAGGTCCGCC
The DNA here is from genome assembly GCA_964344945.1 of uncultured Enterobacterales bacterium. Lineage (GTDB taxonomy): Bacteria > Myxococcota_A > UBA796 > UBA796 > CAJQPC01 > CAYFPX01. The sequence goes on along the minus strand of CAYFPX010000004.1, from coordinate 16,013 downwards.
GAGGCCTCCAGCAGCGGCCCCACCAGGTCTCGCCGGACCGCGAGATCGCCGGCGAGCGCCCGGACGAGGTCCCGACACTCCGGGGACGCCGCTTCCAGGAACCGGGGCAGGGCGGGCTCTGCCCGAGCCTGCAGCAGGTCCCGGGCGCCCACCTCGAGGGCTTCGGCGACAGCCGCCGGAAGGACTCGCACCCTCGGCAGCAGGTTGCGGAGCACGAGGATCCGCCCGAGGGGGTCCGAGGCCTGGTCGGCGAGCAGCCAGTCGAGCCAAGGGGCCAGCTCCGTGACGGCATCAACGGCGCAGATCCCGCTGACCCGGTGTCCCACGGACTCCCGCGACGCCACCTGCAGACACAGGCCCGCGGTCCAGGAGGTCGAGAGCAGGGCCAGGGGCTGGCCTGTGCGCTCCGCGAGCGCTTCGACCAGGCCCGCGAGGCGGTCTGCGGTGGTCGCCGACAGCTTGAGCTGCGCCAGCTCCGGCAGGCGCGGAACCCAGGCGGTGTACCCGGCGGCGGCCAGCGCACAAGCCACCCGCACGACCTGCGGATCCCGCGGCCCCCGCGGCGACAGCCCATGGGCGACCAGCACGTGCCCGCGCACCGGCGGCGAGCTGGGCTCGTAGCGGTAGACCTGGACCGGTCCGGCCCCCCGGGCCTCGAGCCGGTCGAGTGACACGTGGCACGGGGGAACCCGCTCGCGCGACAGCGCGTGCAGCAAGCGCAGAGCGGAACCGAGCGCCATGGGACCTCCGTGGGTCCCTGTCTAGGGGGTGAATGTGTCAGCGAGGCGCGCTTTGCGCAGCGCGTCGGCGTCGGTCGCGGGGCCCAGCGACATCGACGGCGACAACGACCTGCTGGTGGGCGCTCCCGGCGACGGATCTTCCCTGCCAGGCACCGCCTCCCTGCTCCGGGGAGGGGCCCCCTGAGCCGACTCAGAACCGCCCAGCCACCCCATTCCCAGTGAACACCAGCCGCCGGCCGTTGTCGTTCTCCATGAACTCGATGCCGAGCATCGAGGCGCCCACGACGAAGTGGATCGCGCCGAACAGGCCGACCCAGCCGAAGACCGTGTCGACGACCGGGACGTCGGTGGCCGCCATGCCGACACCACCGACCGCCATGACCACCAGGCCGCCGCCCATCAGGCCCAGGCCGGTGACGACCCAGCCAGGGGAGTCCGCGCTGGTCGCGGTCGGCATGGACCGGTAGTCCAGGCTCGGCTCGGCCAGCTCGAATTGCGTCGACAAGGTCGGCGGGGTGAGCAGGTCGACGGTGACGGGAGCCGCCTGGGCGGTGAGGCCGGTCGCGAGGGCGAGGAGCATGGGACAACCTCCGTGACGGCCAGCCTAACAGGCACTCAGGCCGCCAGGCGGCGCCCATCTCGGCGCTGGTGGTCCACCCAGACACCCGCCCGGGGCCGGAGGGTCACCGACGGCAGCACCGCCACCTCGAAGCCCGCGACGGGTGCCAGGTCGAAGGCCTGGAGCCACCGGGCCAGCACGAGCACCGCCTCCATCCGGGCGAAGTGGTTGCCCACGCAGACCCTCGGCCCACCGCCGAAGGGGAAGAACGCCGCCTTGGGCCAGGTCGGTTCCGCCAGCCAGCGCTCGGGCCGGAAGGCCAGGGGGTCGGCGAAGTGCCTGGGATCCCGATGCACGACCCACTGCGGGCAGAGCAGGACCGTGCCGGCGGGGATCGCGACATCGCCCAGGACCAGCTCTTCGGCGGCCATGCGCCCGATCATCCACGCCGGCGGGTAGAGGCGCATCGCCTCCTGGAACACCGCGTCGAGCCAGCGCAGCTGGCGGCTGTGACGGGCCGTCAGAGGGCCCTCCCCCACGACCTCTCCCAGCTCGTCCTGGGCTCGGGCCAGCGCCGCGGGGTGCTCTGCGAGCAGCAGCAGCGCGTAGCTCAAGGCCAGGGCGGTGGTCTCGTGACCGGCCAGGAACAGGGTGAGCAGCTCGTCCTTCAGCTGGGCGTCGTCCATGCCCCGGCCCTCGTCGTCCCGGGCCGCCAGCAGGCGAGACAGGAGGTCGGAGCCCTCGGCGCCCTCGGCCCGCCGCTGGGCCACCAGCTCGAGCAGCAGGCCGTGGAGCTCGCCCTGGGTGCGCCGCGCAGCTGCACGGCCCAGGGTGGGCAGCCAGTCCGGCAGCAGACGGCGCCAGGTCTGGGTCCGCCGCTGGAACCCGACCATCAGCTCCTCGACCAGCGGACCCACGCGATCGACGTCGTGCAGGACCGTGCCGAACAGCGTGCGCACAGCGATGTCCAGGGTCAGCGCCATCATGTCGTGGTGCACGTCCCGGGGGCCGCTGTCGATGCCCTCGACGGCGCGGGCGGTGCAGGCGACCATCTCGTCGCCCAGGTCGGCGAGGTGTCGGGGCTGGAAGCTGGGCGCGATCAGCCGCCGCTGCTGGCGCCAGGACTCGCCCTCGTTGGTGAGCAGCCCCTGTCCCAGCACCTCGGACAGGCCCGCCGTGACCGGGTCCTTCACCGTCGCCTTCCGGTGGGTCACCAGCACCGCGTCGATGAGCGTCGGGTCCGTCACCACCACCGAGGTCCGAGCGCCGACCCGGAAGCGCCAGACGGAGCCGTGCTCCGCCGTGCCGCGCTCCAAGAAGCCCAGGGGATCACCGGTCAGCTCCCACAGGTTGCCCACCAGGGGCAGCGGCGCAGGGCCGGGCAGCGAGGAGAGCGGGCGGGACATGACACCTCCGGGGTGCTTCGAAGGTAGAGCGCCACGGGGCCCCCGGAAACTCGCCCGGTGCTCGGTTCCCCAGGGACCACAGACCCGCCACCCAGGCCCCTCCAGCGCGTCCAGTCGACAAAAACCGAGCAACCGCTCGGTTTCGTGTCTACCCTCTCCCGGATGACTCGCCGCACCCCCACCCAGGACCGGGCCCAGGTCACGGTCCAGGCCATCCTCGACGCGACCGCCCTGTTGCTGGTCGAGGAGGGCTACGCCCGCACCTCGACGAACCGGATCGCGAAGCGGGCCGGGGTGAGCGTCGGCTCGCTCTACCACTACTTCCAGGACAAGGACGCGGTCCTGCACGCCCTGGTGGAGCAGGTGATCGATCGCAAGACCGCCGTGCTGCTGGAGCAGCTCGCCGGCACCCGCGAACGGGACCTGGAAGAGGGAGTCCGGGACCTGATCCGGGCGATGCTGGCGGCCCAGCGCATCGACACCCGCCTCAGCCACGTGCTGCTGACCGAGTGCCCCCGGGAGTCTCGCCAGGCGCTCCACCACCGGTGGCAGCAGCGCATGGTCGAGCTGATCACCGCCCGCATGCTGCTGGACCCCGACAACATCCGACCGCGGAACGTCGGCCTGGGCGCCTACGTGCTGGTGCACGCGGTCTTCGGGGTGGTCGAAGACGCCCTGACCCACCGGCCGGAGCTGGTCGAAGGCGACGCCCTCGCCACGGAGCTCACCGAGCTGGTCGTGCGCTACCTGCGGCCCGAGGCTGGCTGATCGAGGTCAGATGTTGTCCCACCGGAAGCCCTCGGCCTCCAGCACGTCGGCCGCCAGGGCCTTGATCGCCTCGTCCTCGTTGTCGTCGATCCGGGCGAAGCAGCCCTCGATCCGCCGCAGGGCGTGCCGGGAGAACACGTGCAGGATGTCCTGCTCCCGCTGGGTCGCGTCGGCACCGTCCCGCTCGATCGCCGTGTTCACGCGGCTCATCACCGCCGCCAGCACGAAGAGGTCGATCATGATGTCCGCCAGCCGCTTGCTGGCGAACTGCTTGCCGATGATGCCCTTGCCGTGCTTCCGCAGCAGTCGGTCGGTCGCGGCCGCCAGCTTGCGGGTGGCCTCGACGAAGGCCTCGCCCACGGGCGCGACCTCAGCGCTCAGGCCCGGGAAGGTCGTGCTGCGCTGCCCCACCCCGGTGGCGATGGCGGCCCGCCGCCGGGCGTAGTCGCTGAGCACGCCGAAGCCCTTGATCGGGTCGTCGAAGATGCCCTTCACGCTGGCGGAGACGTCCTTGAGCTCCGAGCCCACGTCGTTCATCGCGGTCAGGGCGACGAAGAGCCTCAGCACCTCGTTGGTCCCCTCGAAGATCCGGTTGATCCGGCAGTCCCGCAGGAAGCGCTCGTAGGGGTACTCCCGCATGTAGCCGTTGCCGCCAGCGATCTGGAGGGCCTCGTCGGCGATGAGCCACAGGGCCTCCGAGGCGAAGATCTTGCTGATCGCCGCCTCGACCGCGTAGTCGCAGTCCCCGCGCTCGATCAGCCCGTTGACCACGTTGACCACGCTCTCGGCGGCGTAGCACTCCACCACCATCTGGCCGAGCTTCTTCTGGATCATCCCGAACTCGGAGATCGGGCGGCCGAATTGCTCCCGGCCCTTGGCCTGCTTCGTCGCCAGCTCGAGCAGCGCCTTCATGGCGCCCACGGCCCCACCTCCGAGGCCCGTGCGCCCGCTGTTGAGGATGGCCATCGCCACCTTGAAGCCCATGTCCTGCTCGCCGAGCAGGTGGTCCGCCGAGACCCGCACGTTGTCCAGGTAGACGCTGGTGGTGCTGCTGGCCCGCAGGCCCATCTTGTCCTCGTGGCCGGAGATGGACACCCCCGCCATGTCGCTGGTCACGATGAAGGCGCTGAGCCGGCCCCGCCCCTCGGCGGGCCCGGTGCGGGCGAAGACCGTGAAGAACTGCGCGATGCCCCCGTTGGTGATCCACAGCTTGGAGCCGTTGAGGATCCAGTCGTCGCCGTCCTTCACCGCGGTGGTCTTGAGGCTGGCAGCGTCGGAGCCGGCGCCGGGCTCGGTCAGGCAGAAGGCGGCGATCTGCTCGCCGGTGGCCAGGGCCGGCAGCCAGCGCTCCTGCTGCTCGCGGGTGCCGAAGAGCAGCAGTCCCCGCATGCCGATGGAGCTGTGGGCACCCACCGTGACCGCCACCGAGGCGTCGTGGCGGGCCAGCTGCTGCAGGGTGCGCGAGTAGGCGGTCGGCCCGAAGCCCAGGCCGCCGTGCTCTTCGGGAATGACCAGGCTGAACAGGCCCGACTGGCGCAGCTCCTCGACCACCTCGTCGGGCAGGTGTCCTTCGGCGTCCCAGGTGCGGAACTCTTCGTCGCGGCCGCCGAACTGGTCGTCGATCAGCTCGACGACTGCGGTCAGCGTCTCCTTCTGCTCTGCGTCGAACTCGGGGAAGGGCAGCACGAGGTCGGCGTCGATGCGGCCCAGGCACAGGGCTCGCATGAAGCCGCGGTCGGGATCGGCCATGGGTGTCTCCGGGTCAGGGCCCGGGCGTCGCCGCCCGGGGCCCGGGACGATAGCCCGAAGCCATGCCCTACGACGACGCCCTCGCCGAACGCATCCGCGACCTCCTGGCCGGCACCCCGGGCCTGGTGGAGAAGAAGATGTTCGGCGGCATCGGCTGGACCATCGGGGGCCACATGGCCTGCGGCGCCCACAACGACGGCCAGCTGATGATCCGCTGCGCCAAGGAGGACATGGACGCGTTGATGGCCGAGCCCGGCTGCGACGCCATGCGCCGGGGCGGCAAGCCCATGTCCGGCTGGCTCCTGGTCGAGAACGCCACCCTGGCCGACGACACGGTCCTCGAGACCTGGGTGGGCCGAGGCCGTGACTATGCCGCCGGACTGCCGCCCAAGAAGCGGAAGTAGCCATGGCGGACTTCCCAGCGGTCACCCCCCACGGCGACCTCGAGCCCCTCCGCGACGACGCCTGGTGGGTCCAGGGCACCTTCGACATGGGCCCGGGCCTGCGCATCAACCGGGTCATGGTCGTCCTGCGCCACGAAGGCGAGCTGACCCTGATCAACAGCATCCGCCTCGACGACGACGGCCTGGCGGCGCTGCGGGCCCTGGGCCGCATCGCCCACGTCGTCAAGATCGGCACCCACGGCGCGGACGACCCCTTCTACGCCGAGACCTTCGGCGCCCGGCCGTGGGCCCAGGCGGGACAACAGTGGAAGGGCCTGACCGCGGAGGGCGTGCTGGCCGAAGGCGAGCCCACCCCGATCCCCTGGCTCGAGGCCTTCACCTTCCAGCACACGGTCAAGCCGGAGTCCGCCCTGCTGGACACCCGAGGAGCGGGCCTGCTCATCGCCTGCGACAGCCTGCAGGCCTGGTCCGGACCCGAGCGCTGCTCCGTCGCGGCCAGGGCGGTGAACACCGTCGTCGGCTTCACCCGCCACCCCGTGGTCATCGGGCCCCCGTGGCGCCGCTTCATGACCCCCAGGGGCGGCACGCTGCTCCCGGACTACGAGCGCCTGCTGGCGCTGCCCTTCGACGCCTTCGTCGGTGCCCACGGGCGCCCGATCGCCACCGGCGCCAAGGCCCTCGCCGAAGCCGCCGTCCGACGGACCTTCTGACGGTCGGTGACATCGGGTTGACATCGGCATCCGGCCTGGGTTTCTCTAAGCTCGAAGCATGCTCGCCCTCCTCGCCTGGCCCGTCGCGCTGGCCGGAACCGGTCAGAACGTCCTGCTGATCGTCGCCGACGACCTTGGCGTCGACAAGGTGGGCGCCTTCGCCTCTGACGCGGATCCGGACTACCCGAGCCGAGCCACGGCCCTGCCCCAGACCCCGGTGCTGGACCAGCTGGCCGACGCCGGCGTGCGCTTCTCCGATGCCTGGGCCAACCCGAATTGCAGCCCGACCCGGGCAAGCCTCCAGACCGGTCAGCACCCCATGCGCCACGGAGTCGGTGCGCCGGACACCCCCGACCTGGACCTCTCCGCGACCACCCTGGCCCACGTGGCGACCGATGCCGGCTACAGCAGCGGCCTGTTCGGCAAGTGGCACCTGGGCGAGGGCGAGCTGCCCGCCGCGTGGGCCGAGGGCGAGTCCTGGACCGACTACCTCAACGAGTTCATCGCCGTGGAGCTGCCGGCCAAGGGCCTGGGCTACCCGGCCTTCTTCGGCACCATCAGCAGCATCGGCGACGCCGGCTACTACGACTGGCTCGAGCTGCGCAGCGTCGACCGCTGGAACGCCCACGCCATCGCCACCGAGCGCACCTCCTACGCCACCGAGGTCACCACCGATCGGGCCCTGAACTGGATCGACAAGCGCACCGGCCCCTGGCTGGCGGTCGTGAACTACCACGCCCCCCACGGGCCGCTCGAGGCCCCTCCCTCCGGCTGCGGCTACACCGGTGACACCAGCAGCGATCTGGCCACCTTCCAGGCCATGACCGAGTGCCTGGACATGGAGATCGGCCGCCTGCTGGACGGCATCGGCGACCTGCACGACACGGTGGTCATCTTCATGGCCGACAACGGCAGCCAGAAGGACATCGCCGAGGACCTCTTCGACGACGGCCAGGGCAAGGGAAGCGTGTACGAGACCGGCCTGCGGGTCCCGCTGATCATCACCGACGGCAAGGACTGGCTCGAGGCCATCAGCGGCCACGCCCTGACCGGCCCCAACATCGTGGGCACCCCCGGCACGGTGGTCACGGACCCGGTCCACACCACCGACCTCTTCGCCACCATCGCCGACATCATGGGCGGCGACGACAGCACCGGCACCGACTCCCACACCCTCACCTGGGCCACCCGCTTCGGGTCACTCAAGTCTCCCCGCTCGGTCTACAGCGAGCAGTACCGCAGCCAGACCGGCGCCGCGGCCCTGCGCAGCGGCGACTGGAAGCTCATCGTCCAGGCCAGCCCGGTCATGGGCTGCCGCACCAGCTACGAGCTCTACGACCTGGCCACGGACCGCTTCGAGGCCACCGACCTCAGCGCGACGGAGCCGACCCAGCTCACAGCGATGATCGCCGAGCTCGACACGCTGGTGTCCGGCCAGTGGCTGGACCTGCCCGACTGCTCCTGAGCGCGCGTTAGCCGGGCCCGATGCCCCTCCAGATCCGCGACACCTTCGCCGTCGACGTCGACACCTTCTGGGACCGGGTGTTTCTGGTCGAGGACTACCAGCGGCGGAACCACACCGAGGGCATGGGCTTCCGCAGCTACCGGCTGGTGCGACAGGAGACCGGGCCGGACGGCGCGATCGAGCGGGTCATCCAGGTCGATCCGGGCAACCTGCCCGGTGTGCTGCAGAAGGTCCTGGGCGGCGTGGGCTACACCGAGACCGGCCGCTACGACCCGGTGCGCCGCCGCTGGACCTTCCTCGTGCAGCCGGCCAAGGTGGGCGACCGGATCCAGGTCCACGGCGAGCTCTGGGTGGCGCCCTCCGATCAGGGCGTCACCCGCTCCTGCGACGTCGACGTGCGCGTGCGCCTCCCGGGCATCGGCGGCCGCGTGGCCAAGGCGATGGAGGCGATGACCCGGGACAACCAGGCGAAGAGCACGGCGTTCACGCGGCGAACCATCGAGGAGCTGACATGAGCTGGTTCCTGGTCCTCCTGGCCTGCGGCGCCGAGGGCACCACAGCGGACACCGCAGCGCCGGGCGACACCGCCCCAGACTGCGTCTACGACGGCTCCGACGAAGGCGAGTCGCCCTTCGTGCTCGACGGCTCGGCCTGGTGCGGTGGCGAGGTGTTCGCCACCGCCTGCGCCGGCTGCCACGGCGACGACGGCTCGGGGACCGACCTGGGCGCAGATCTGAGTGGACACGTGCCCTACCACACGGATCTCGAGGTGCTGAGCGTGGTGATCAACGGTCAGGGAGAGATGCCCGCTCAGGACACCAGCCCCCAGCAGAGCGCCGACCTGCTGGCCTGGCTCCGCGCGACCTTCGGGGAGTACACCGGAGAGACCCACCCGGAGTAGCGGGTCACTCCCCGGCGCCGACCTCCTGCAGCAGCTGCCCCTTGCGGGCGGCGTCGCCGATCACGTCGCAGTCCAGCGCCCGCGGCAGCTCGGACCGCAGCCTCGCCAGCTCCAGCGCCTCGACCGCGGCCCCGTCCTGCAGCGGCGGCCCGGGCCAGACCTCCTGGGTACAGCCGGCCTCGCGGCAGGCGAGGCGGGCGGTCGGTGTGTACTCCACGACCTCCACGTGCCGTGAGTGGGGCGGGTAGAAGCGGTCGTGCCAGAACAGGCTGCCGGTGGTCAGAGCCCTCGGAGCCCGCGCCGTCGGCGGCCGGTCCAGGGCCAGGTCGTGCAGCACAGCCGTGGAGAAAGGCCCCTCCGGCAAGGCATGGGGCGAGCCGTCCACCACCACCGGGACCCGGACCAGCGGGTCCCAGATCCCGTTGCCGTGGCTCACGAAGCCCGACTCCCCGAGCATCTCCCCGTGGTCCGAGGCGAACAGCAGGGTGCGGGGCCCCGGCCGGTGCTCGGCCACCGCCGCGAGGACCTGCCCCAGCTTGCGGTCCATGCGCCAGACACCCATGTCGTAGTGGTCGTCGTAGCGCTGGCGCAGGGGACCCTCGGGGTCGACCCGCAGCTCGTCCCAGGTCTCTCCGTGACCGGGCCCGACCTGGGCCGCCAGGAAGGGGTGGCCCTCGGGGATGTCCGGCAGCCGGCGGTGCGCGTCCATCGCGTCGACGAGCAGCGCCAGGGGTCGTGGGTCGGCCTTGGAGACCGCCTCGGTGACGAAGTCCAGCAGGTCCTCGGACCCCGGGGTCAGGTCCGCCCACTTGTGCACCTGGATCCAGGTCTGACAGCCTCGCGTCAGGCCGAAGTCCGCGCTGATCAGCTTGTTCTCGACCACGCACACCGTGCGCCAGCCCTGGTCCCGCAGCTCCTCCAGCCAGGTCCGGGCCTTGAGCTCGGGGATCAGGGCCCCTTCGAGCTCGTACCCGCAGTCGCCGAGCGCACGGGTGTGCCGGTGGACCCCGTGCTCCCAAGGGCTCAGGCCGGTCAGCATGCTGGCGACCGCCGGCACCGTCCAGGAGCTGGTGGAGACCCCGTCGCACCGAACCTGGGCACCGCCGTCGCGCAGGGCCTCCAGGGTGGGGGTGGTCGGGCGAGCGTGGCCGCAGACCGAGAGCCGGTCCTGCCGCACGGTGTCGGCCAGGAACAGCAGCAGCGTGCGCGGGTCGGGCGCCAGGCCCTCGGGCGGCCCAGGGTCCCGGTCGAGGCGCTGCGGTGCAGGGGCCGTGAAGGGCTTCGCCGGGGCCGGCCGCGTGGGCGGCGGGTCTCCCTCGCAGGCCAACAGCCAGGCGAGCCACAGCATGGGCACGAGCCTACCGCGGGCTCGTGAGGGCCTGTTAGCTGCGGCCCATGTCCGACGACCCCACTCTGCGCGAGCGCATCACCGCGGAGCTGCTGGAGACCTCCTGGGAGGTCCTGGTGCCCCACCAGGCCCGGGGTGCGCTGTTCGCGGTGTGCGAAGGCCTGCAGGTGGTCGATGCGGCCCTGGCGATCGCGGAGAACCAGACCCGCATCGTCGAGGCCTGGCTGGGCTCCGGACACCTGCGGCGGGTGGAGGGCCCGGAGTGGACCCGGTGGGCGAAGCGCCGCTTCCGGGCGGCGATCGTGCAGCCGTTCGTGGTCGTGGCGCTCATCGAGGAGGCCGCCGACCAGCCGTCGTAGGATGCGGCGTGGCCCAGGACACCATCCTCATCACCGAGGCGACCCGCGACGGGGAGCCGACCGAGGAGCTCCCGGTCGAGGGCGAGCTGGGGCTGCCAGTCCGCTACCGACCGGGGCCCTTGCTCGGCGAGGGCGGTATGGGCGAGGTGCGGCTGGTCGAGGACCGGGAGCTGGGGCGCGAAGTCGCGATGAAGATCGTGCGCGGGGTCAGCCCGCGGGCCCTGGAGCGCTTCCGGCTCGAAGCCAAGACCCAGGCGGCCCTGCAGCACCCGAACATCGTGCCGCTCTACGACTGGGGCCAGCTGAGCGACGGGCGCATCTGGTACACGATGCAGGTCGTGCGCGGCCAGCGCTTCTCCGAGCTGATCGAGGAGCTGTTCGAGCCCACCAGCCTGCCCTGGGGCCAGACCGTCAGCGGCTGGACCCTGCACCGGCTCATCCTGGCCATGGCCACCGTCGCCCGGGCCGTCTCTTACGCCCACAGCCAGGGCGTGCTCCACCGGGACCTGAAGCCCGACAACCTGATGGTCGGGGAATTCGGCGAGGTCTATGTCCTGGACTGGGGCGTGTCGCGGCTGCAGGGCGAGCCCTCGGACCTGGTCGAGGCCGATGCCGAGCCCTCGAACCCCAGCGGCTCCTTCACCATGGACGGCACGGTCATCGGGACTCCGGCCTACATGGCGCCGGAGCAGGCCCGGGGCGAGGTCGCCCGCCACAGCCCGGCGAGCGACGTCTACGCCCTGGGCGCGGTGCTGTTCGAGCTGCTGGAGGGCCGGCCCCCCGGCGGCCTGCCCATCCGCAACCCCGAAGCACCTCGGGAGCTGATCCAGCTCTCGGACCGCGCCCTGGCCCAGGCCCCCGAGGACCGGCCCAGCGCGGCGATCTTCGCCCGCACCCTCGACGCCTGGCTCGACGGCTCCCGGCGCAAGGCCGAGGCGATCGAGGTCCTGGACCTGGCCCGCCGGGCAGCGCTGGAGCCCCAGCAGCTGCGGAGTGAGGCCCGGGCCCTGCGGCGCAAGGCCGAGGCCCTGTCCGAGGGCATCGAGACCTATGACCCCATCGACAAGAAGCTCCCGGTCTGGTCTCTGGAGGAGGAGGCCGAGGGCCTCGCGAGCCGGGCGTCGCTGCTCGAGGGCCGCTGGGAGGGCCTGATCCGCCGGGCCCTCAACCTGGATCCAGAGCTCGAGGGGGCCCACCAGGACCTGGCGGACTGGTACCGGGGGCAGCTGGAGCGGGCCGAGTCCCGGAACGACCGGGGCGAGGCCCAACGGTGCGAGGAGCTGGTGCGCCTGCACGACCAGGGGGCCCACGTAGCGTGGCTCGACGGCAAGGGCCGGGTGACTCTGAGCACCGATCCCCCGGGGGCCACCATCCACGTCCACCGGTACGTGGAGCAGGGCCGCCGGCTGGTGCCGGTGAGGTTGGAGACCCTGCAGGCGCCGCTCGCGGAGCACGAGCTGGACCGAGGCAGCTACCTGTTCCTCATCGAGGCCGAGGGCTGCCACGAGGTGCGCTACCCGGTGTACCTGGGGCGACTGGAGCACTGGGATGCGGTGCCGCCGGGGCAGACCGAGACCCAGCCGGTGTACCTGCCGCGGCTGGGGGAGCTGGCGGAGGACGAGTGCTATGTGCCGGCGGGGTGGTGTTGGTTGGGGGATGATCCGGACTCGGGGGCTGTGGAGCCGGCCCCTCGGCGCTGGAGTTGGGTCGATGGCTTCGCGGTCAGTCGGGTGCACATGACCGTCGGCCAGTACCTGCGAACCCTCAACGCGCAGCCACCAGCGATGGCCGAGTCCCTGGTCCCCCTCGTCCAGACTCCCGGCGAAGATGCCCAGGCCCCTCTCTTCGTTCGCCAGGACGGCTCGTACCGGACCGAGGTAGTGGGTTCGTTCCATGGCGCAGACCACAGCGGCGACCAGGTCGCGCCCTACGCCACCTGGGAGCAAGCCTCACGGATCGCCGCCCTCAACGCGCGGCGACTCGTGACCAGCGAAGAGTGGGAGAAGGCCGCCCGCGGCGTAGACGGGCGCCAGTACCCCTGGGGCAGCGCCTTCGACCCGGTGTTCGCCAACGTGATCGGGCACCAGCCGGACCCGACTCCCTCAGCCGCCGGGTCCCTGCCCGAGGACGTCAGCCCCTACGGCCTGCTCGACTGTGCCGGCAACAGGCGCAGCTGGTGCGCAGACTACTTCCGTCAGACACCCGCCCACGACGAAGACCAGCGCTACGTCTTCGTTCGGGGGGGCTCCTTCCACTCCCCAGACACGAGCCACAGCCGCTGTGCCAGCCGCTTCGCCAACCGCCCGGAGCGCGGCTACTTCGTCATCGGCTTCCGGACCGGCCGCTCTATGGGACGACCTTGAGGTAGCTGCCCCACTGCGGCGTCTTGGTGTTGTCGTTCTTGATGCAGTGCAAGGACAGGATGTCGTTGGACGGGTAGTAGCGCCCGACGCCAATCAGCGGGAGGCGATTGTCTGCCAGCGCCGAAGGGTGACCGAACTCGTAGATGCGCCCCTGACCATCGGCCCGGCAGTACAGGATGGCCACGACGAGCTGCCCCCCGAGCGCCTTGACGAGGTACCGGCGGTCGGAGCCACCGGCCACGGACGGACCGCCCACGGCGGCGTCGCCGATGTCGGGCACGCCTTGTTGTGTCGCCGAGTTCTCGAAATGGGATCCCAGCGCGTTCTGGACGCCCGCGTGCTGGGGTGTCCACCCCAACCCCTGCCCCATGGGCACGGGGTGCATGGTGAGGTCGGCCTGCCCACCCGGCGAGCCGGGCCAGACGTCGAACCCGGCCTGCCCGTGGTTGTTCATCGCGAAGGTGTGGATCGCGCCACCACCCGAGTGCGTCCCCAGGACGTTGCCCAGGTGGTCCTCGATGCGGAAGCCGGCGAGGGTGCCGTCTACCTGAAGGCTGGATGCGGTGTTCGGCATGTCTGCTCCTGACTGACCGGTGGAGGGGCCGACCGCCTGGCCGGCAGAGGGGTTGTTGAGCTGCGCCGCGATGAGCGACGCATCCTCGGGGAGGTTCTTCTGGCCGGCGAACTTCACGGCGACCTGGGCTGCTGCCATCGGAGAGGCGAAGCTCGTGCCGCTGGTGGTGACCCCTTGAACGCTGCACCACAGGTTGACGCCCGGTCGCAACACGTCGGGCTTGTGCCCGACCACGGGATTCCCGGCGCTGTCGGAGGCCGTGCCCTGGGCGCTGAAGAACCCTTCGTTGTCGTTGATGTCAGAGGCGCCCACCGCCACAACGTTGTGGAACAGGGCCGGGAAGCGAGGGTCATTCCGTCTGTTACCGATCGCCGCAACGACCACCACGTCCATGAGCCGCAAGTTCTGGATGGCGGTGTACCAGGTCGGCTCCGCGCCCGGCGCACCGAAGCTGCAGTTGACGACGTCCAGGTCCTGCTGGGCCAACCAGTCCAGGCCCGCGGCGATCTGGATCTCCGTGCCCTCGGTGCCGCCGCTCTCGGTCAGCACCGCGGCCACCACCGCCTCGGCCTTGGGGGCGACCCCCTCGTTCTCGCTGCAGGCGAAGCTGGCGACCTGGGTGCCGTGCAGGCTGGTGTCGAAGTCCTTGGCCGCAATGCCCTGCTTCGCGCCGGTCACCGGATCGAAGGCCTCGAAGGCGGCCAGCTTCACACCGGACTTGCCCGGGGCGAAGCCCGAGTCCGCGATGCCGATGCGCAGTCCTGCCCCAGACCCCGGCAGCGTGAGCTTGTCCAGGTGCCAGGGGTAGGTCGGCGAGCCCACAGCGGGCATGGCCAGTCGGCTGAAGCGGCGCGGCCGGGCGAAGGTGTGACGAGGGGCGTTGCGGCCGAACACCCGACGAGCCTCGTCGTTCGGCAGGACCACGGCACCGATGGCCGGGTAGATGATCACGCCGTTGTCGTCGGGCTCGCCGGCTTCGGCGGTGCTGCCCGGGCGCCCCAACCAGAGCTTGAGCAGGTACTTCCTGGCCTCGAGCTTGGTGCGGATGGGGCTCTTCCGACCCTCCGGCGGCGCCGCCGAGTGCAGGAGCTGCTGGACTCGTCGTTCCAGCTCGTGCTGGTCCACGACAGCCAAGACGCCTGCCTCGCAGGCGGTGGTTTGGGTCACGGGATCTGCCATCGGGCGCATTGCACCACGAGCTGCGAACGGCTCACCTGGCCCCCATGTAGCCGAACCACCGCTCGGCCCCCATCAGGCCCCCATCTGCGGCCCCGATGTCAGGGCGATGACACCCCCATGGTCACGGGGATCATCACGGCGCACCGGGCCTCAAGCGGTCGGAATGTGAGGCTTTCCCTGTCTGACCTCGATCAGAGGCCCGTCCCCGTCAGCTCCACCACAAACTCCGGCGTCTCCACGTCATCACTCGTGATCACCAGCGACCCCGCGTACTCCACCGCCTCCGTCGGCGAGAAGTCCACGTAGACCGTGCTCGACTGCCCCGGGTTGATCACCCGCGGCACCGAGTTGCCCCGCCAGCTCCACGCCGGCTCGTCGATGTCGATGGCCTCGATGAACAGGTCCCCTTCGCCCACGTTCGCCAGCAGCAGGCTCTCCACAGCCACCGTGTCCACCGACACGCTGCCGAAGCGCAGGGCGGAGACGCTCACGCTCAGGATCCCCGGACCGACCGGCCCGGTGTCCGTGGGCAGGGTCTGCTCCGTGCAGAGCCGATCCTCGGTGTCGGTCCAGGTGAAGTCCTGGACCAGGTCGAAGCTCCCGGACAGCCCTGTGCCGTCGTCGGCGACCACGTCGACGTTGCCCGCCAGGAAGGCGGTCACGGTGGTCTCTTCCGGCGTGCCCAGCTCGTCGCCTGCGCTGGCCAGGGTCAGGTCGATGGCACCGGTGGAAGCCACGTACTGGGCCTCGTACTCGTCGGGGATGCCCGAGCAGTCGTTGGTCGCCCAGGACATCTCGGAGCCGGTTCCGATCTCGTAGCGGCCGACGTCGCAGATGCCGTTCAGGGAGATCTGGAACCAGCAGTCGTTGTCGACCTCGGCCGACGACGAGAGCTTGAGGGTGGTCGAGCGGAACTCCGGCGGGTCGTCGGGATCGAACTCGAAGGCACCGACGGCTTCGATCTGCTCGCAGACGTCCATCGCGGCCTGGGAGCCGTCCGGGAAGATGAGGTCGAAGGACGCGTTGCAGCTGGAGGAGTCGGAGCCTCCACCGCAGCCGAGCAGGGACAGGACCAGGAGCGTCGCCATGCCCTGGCGTACCACGACCGGCTCACCAAGAGCGAGCCCCGTCCCGATCCCAGGCCTCGACGCCCGCCCCTTCCCCGGCTACCCGCCGCAGATGCGCGTCGTGCTCGCGATCTTCCGGCGAGAATTCGCCAGCTACTTCAACTCGCCGCTGGCCACCATCGTCATCCCGGTCTTCCTGGCGCTGGTGGGCGTGTTCTGCCTGTTCCTGAACGACATCTTCGACCAGGGCCTGGCGACCATGCGGACCGTCTTCTTCTGGACGGCGATGTTCCTGGCGCTGCTGGTGCCCGCCGTGACCATGCGGCTCTTCGCCGAGGAGAAGCGCACGGGGTCCCTGGAGCTCCTGCTCACCATGCCGGTGACCGAAGCCCAGGCCGTGCTGGGCAAGTACCTGGCGGCG
>CAYFPX010000003.1:102590-112961 GCA_964344945.1 uncultured Enterobacterales bacterium | reverse complement strand
GCGGAGCCTGCTCCAGCGCCGCCGCCGGGCGCTGCAGCACCCCTTCCGGCTCCCCCTGAGCCCCAGCCGGCCTGGCCGCCGCTGGCCCCTGTCGACGCCGAGCCCGCAGCACCGCCCCCGGCACCGCCCGACATCGAGCCCGCCGCCCCCTCCCCGGCCCCGGCCGCCGCGCCGCCCCCTTCCGAGCCCGGCCTCGCCGCGCCTCCCACCGACCCGAACCTCGCCTGGGAGGGGGTCTGCCGCGAGCTCAACGGACTGGGCATGGCCGCCCAGGTGGTCAAGGACCACTCGGTCTTCGCGGGCGTCGACGGCGCGGTCCTGCGCATCGGCTTCGCCAGCCAGCGCACCCTGAAGCGTGGCCGCCAGATCATCACGCGAGGCGACGTGCTCGAGGCTGTGCAGCGGCAATTTCCCGGCGTGGTGCGCCTCGAAGCCGCGCTACGGCGGGAGAACGGCGACAGCCAGACCGGTCGGGAGCGCCTCGAGGCGGCCCGCAAGGCCCACCGCGAGCAGCTGTGGGAAGAGGCCCGCCAGGACCCGCGCATCGCCGAGACCATGCAGCGGCTCGGCGCCACCATCCACGATGTCATCCCCCTCAACGAACCGGAGGAACCATGAGCGATCCCTTTGAGGCCCTGGGCGGGCTCGGCGGCCTGCTGGGCAGCATGACCGAGCAGATGAAGAACATGCAGGCGCAGGCCGCGACCCTCGAGGTCGAGGGCCAGGCCGGCGGCGGCCTGGTGAAGGTCCGGGCCAACGGCGCCATGGAGATCCTGGCGGTCACCATCGCCGAGAGCGCCTACGAGGAGCGGGAGTTCCTGGAGGACCTGATCACCGCCGCCACCAACGACGCCCTGCGCCAGGCCCAGGAAGCCATGAAGGGCCAGGCCGGCGCGCTCGCCGCGGGCCTGGGGCTGCCCCCGGGCATTCTCTAGGCCCTTGGATCCCCTCCGCCGTACCGTCGAGGCCTTCGCCCGGCTCCCCGGGGTCGGGGAGAAGACCGCCTGGCGCCTGACCTGGTGGCTGCTCACCGCCCCTGAGGACACCGCCCGGGAGCTGTCCCAAGCCCTGTCCGCCCTGCACGAAGGCGTCGTCGAGTGCCAGAGCTGCTGCAACGTCGCGGGGGCGAGCCCCTGCCGGCTGTGCAGCGATCCGGCCCGGGACGACAAGACCGTCTGCGTCGTGGAGCGCCCCCAGGACGTCGAAGCCCTGGAGGCTGTGGGCGAGTTCCGCGGCCGCTACCACGTGCTGCACGGCGCCTTGTCGCCCCTCGACGGAATCGGCCCCGACGATCTGCGCCTCCGCCCGCTCGTGGCGCGAGTGGGCGAGGGGGTCGAGGAGGTGATCCTGGCCACGGATCCCGACGTCGAGGGCGACACCACCGCGCTCTACGTCGCCCGCCTGCTCAAGCCCCTGGGCGTGCGCGTGAGCCGCCTCGCCCACGGCGTCGCGGTCGGGACGGAGATCGAGTACGCCGACCGCATGACCCTGGCCCGGGCGCTGGAGCACCGCAGAGAAATCTGACCCCCGGAGCCTCGGGCGGTATCCTCCACCCAGGCACCACCGAGCACGGAGACGACGTGGGCGGACTGTTCGACGAGCCCACCGATGGGGGAAAGCGCGAGGACAAGCGGGCGAGCTACGCCAAGCCGGTGAAGCGTCGGGACACCGCCCGCAAGGTGGCGGCCCCGAGCCCGGGCTTCGGCGAGCCCTCCGCCGACGCGCTGACCGCCGACGACAGCCCGCCCTTCGGGGGCCGGTCCTTCGGCGCCGACTGGAGCCCGCCGGACGCGCCGGTCAAGGAGCACACCGAGCCCTTCGAGATCAGCGAGGACCCGTTCTTCCCGCGGGAGCCCGACACCCTCGGCGACGCGGGCCTGTCCCCGACCTTCATCGAGCACCTGATCCTCAAGACCGTGCACGACAACCCGGGCCAGACCGGGAGCGAGATCGCGCACTCCCTGTGCCTCAACCCCACCCTGGTCCGGAGCATGCTCCAGGACCTCAAGCGGCGGATGCTGCTGGTGCACGCCCACGGCGACGCCGCGGGGGACTTCCACTTCGACCTGTCCCGGGACGGCCGGGAGCTCGCCAAGGACCTGAAGGGCCAGTCCACCTACGTGGGCCCGGCCCCGGTGACCCTGGAGCAGTACCGCAAGGCCGTTGAGCTGCAGTCGGTCTCTCGAGAGCGCATCGGCCCCGAGGACCTGGACCGCGCCTTCGGCGACCTGATGGTCAAGGACCAGCTCATCGAGGTGGTCGGCCCCGCGATGACCTCGGGGCGCGGCGTGTTCCTGTTCGGTGAGCCCGGCAACGGCAAGACCAGCATGGCCCTGCGCATGGCCCGGGCCTACCACTGGGGCGTCTACATCCCCCACGCGGTGCTGGTCGAGGGCTCGATCATCCAGGTCTACGACCCCCAGGTCCACGAGGCCGCCCCCCGGCACGAAGACGCCTTCACCACCAACCGCACGGACCGGCTCTGGGTGCGCTGCCGTCGGCCAACAGTGGTCGCCTCCGGTGAGCTCACGATGGACAGCCTGGAGCTGCACCCCATCGGCGGCAACAACGGCCCCTGTGAAGCCCCCCTGCAGTGGAAGGCCAACTGCGGCCTGCTGGTCATCGACGACTTCGGCCGCCAGCAGGAGGAGCCCTCGGCCCTGCTGAACCGCTGGATCCTCCCTCTGGAGAACCGGGTCGACTACCTGCGCCTGCCCAACGGCCGCAAGATCCAGATCCCCTTCGATCCGCTCCTGATCTTCTCCACCAACCTGGATCCGGCCCAGCTGGTCGACGAAGCCTTCCTCCGGCGCATCCCCTACAAGGTGCACGTGAGCGACCCCACCCCGGAGATCTTCCGGGACTTGCTGCGCAAGGAGGCCACCGCGATGGGCTTCCCGGTGCGGGAGTCGGCCCTCGATCAGCTGATCCTCAACTGCTACCAGGTGACCGGGCGCAAGATGCGCTACTGCCACGCCCGCGACCTGCTGCTGCAGATCCGGAACCAGTGCCTCTACGCGAACACCCCGCTGCGCATCACGCCCAGGGCGGTGGAGCGGGCGGCCAAGGCCTACTTCACGCTGTTGTAGAGGCCCCACGCGGGCTTGGGCAGCCAGACCTCGGCGACGGGGTCCCGGTGGACCCGCGTCCAGAGTGCCGGGTCCAGGGGTGGCGAGGTCGCTGTGGGCCAGACCAGCGCCAGGGTGTGCCAGCGGGCGACGGCCTCGTTGAAGGAAGGTGCCCACGTCGCCCGCGGCTCGGCGCAGCAGCAGGTCGCCGACCTCTGCGGGGAAGACGAGGCGGCCGTCCGCGAGCACGGTGGCGCCTGGGTGCAGGCGGTAGAGCAGGTAGCCGGACCAGGGGGTGTCGGTGTCCGTGGGCACCCGCAGGTCGCGGGCGTCGAGGAAGTCGGCGGCGGCGACGGGGAACGTGTCGGGCTGCAGGACGGCGGCCCGGTCGGCCAGGGACCAGCGGGGCCCGGCGTGCAGGAGCGGCGGCAGCACGGCCAGCCAGAGCCAGCGCACCCGGGCCGGCCGCCAGTGGGGCAGCCACAGGGCCAGCGGCACGACGGCGAACCACGCCCAGCAGGCCATCAGCACGGCGGCCAGCGCACAGCCTGTCGCGGCCAGGCGCTCGCTCCAGGCTGTGGACTGCCGCCAGACGGCGATCGCGGCGATCACACCGAGGGTGACCCCGGCGAGCATCGCCCAGCCCCAGGGGCCCTCGCCGGTGTAGGTCCAGGTCCGGCGCAGCTCCGGCACGAAGGTCGCCGGCCAGGCCGCGTGGGAGGTGAACGCGCCCGCCAGGCCCCCTGCGGCCCCCGGCGCGGTGAGGATGGCCGCGCTCCCGAGCGCCCAGAGCCCGAGCGCCTTGCGCGACCGCCGGGGCAGCGCCCAGGCTCCGTAGAGCACGATCCACCACAGGCTCGACACCGCGTGGAGGTTGGCCCAGAGCGGTGCGAGCACGACCAGCCCGACCCGCCGGGGGCCCGCTTCGTCGGTCGCGAGCCCCTGGACCAGAGGGGCGACCAGCAGCAGCTCGAGCAGGTGGGGCCGGGCGCGCAGGCGGTCTTCGAAGAGCCAGAGCACCAGGGCCACGACCGCCAGGGCGGCCCCTGGCCCCGAGCGCTTCGCGGTGCCCCAGCACCACGCCGCCAGCGCGGCGCCGTAGACCGCGGCGTGCGCCGCCTTGAGCCCAGCCAGCCCCGCGGCCCCGTCCAGCAGGGCCACGAGGACCTGGTAGCCCCACTGGAAGGTCGACCACGGCGCGGTGGGGTCCGCGGCGCTGAACGCATCGACCGTCGGCAGCCCGTCGGCCAGGATCAGCCGGCCGGTGGCCACGTGCCAGAACAGGTCGACATTCCAGAGGGGCCGCCAGGCCCACGCCACGCCGCCCGCCAGGACCGCCGCGGTGAGGGCCACCACGGCGCGGCGCTCAACCACCGCCCACGGCCCGGACCAGCTCGACCCGGTCGCCCTCCTGGAGCGGGGTCTCGCCGTGGAGCACCCGGGGGATGACCTCGAGGTTCACGGCCACGGCCACGCCGTCGGCCGGCAGCTGGAGTCGCTGGACCAGGTCGGCGACGGTCTCGCCCTCGGAGACCTGGGTCGGCTCCCCGTTCACCCGAATGGTCATGGACTACCGGGTTGCCTGGTAGCGACCGGAGCCCTGCTGCTGGTTCTCCTCGTCCCACATCTTGGGGTCGTTCGCCGCGATCATCGCCTGCTTGCGGCTCAGCGTGCCCTTCAGGGCCATCTGCTTCAGGCAGAAGTGCATGGTCTGCATGCCCTCACCCTTGGCGGTCTGCATGATCGACGGGATCTGGTGCAGCTTGTTCTCGCGGATCAGGTTCCGGATCGCCGGGTTGACCATCATGACCTCGTGGGCCGCGACCCGGCCCTGGCCCGACGCTGGGCGCAGGAGCATCTGGGAGATGACGGACATCAGGCTCGTGGAGAGCATGGTCCGGACCTGCTGCTGCTGCTCGTGGGGGAAGACGTCGATGACCCGGTCGATGGTCTCCGGCGCGGAGTTGGTGTGCAGGGTGCCGAAGACCAGGTGGCCGGTCTCCGCGGCGGTCAGCGCCAGGGAGATGGTCTCCAGGTCCCGGAGCTCGCCGACCAGGATGACGTCGGGGTCCTCGCGCAAGGCCGAGCGCAGGGCGTTGGAGAAGGAGTGGGTGTGGGCCCCCACCTCGCGCTGGTTGATGATGCACTTGCGAGGCACGTGCACGAACTCGACCGGGTCCTCGATGGTGAGGATGTGGTCGCTGCGGTTGTTGTTGATGTGGTCGATGACCGCCGCCAGGGTCGTGGACTTGCCCGAGCCGGTGGGGCCGGTGACCAGCACCAGGCCCTTGGGGAATTCGGCGATGCGCTTGAAGACCTTGGGCAGCCGCAGGTCCTCCATGGTCAGGACCTTGCTGGGGATCTGCCGCATCACGATGCCGACGCCGCGGGTGTTCGTGAACACGTTCACCCGGAAGCGGGCCAGGCCCTTGAGGCCGATCGAGAAGTCGATCTCCAGGTCCTTCTCGAACCGGGTCTTCTGCTTCTCGTTCATGATCGAGTAGGCGAGGCGCTTGCTGTCGTCGCTGTTCAGGGTCTCCATGTCGAGCCGGCGGACGTGGCCGTCGATCCGGAAGGCCGGCACCTCGCCCGCACCCAGGTGGATGTCGGACGCCCGGTTGTCGACGGCGAACTTCAGCAGCTCGTGGATGCGTACCGTCATGGTCTGCTCGGGATAGGTACGGGCCGTGGCGAACAGGGCCCCGCTGGTTCCAGTCTACCGGGACGACTGGCTGATCGTGGTCGACAAGCCGACCGGCCTTCCCAGCCAGGCCCCCCGGGGAGGAGGGGACAACGTCCTGGATCGGCTGCTGGAGACCGTGCCCTACGCGGCGCTGCACCACCGGCTCGACACGCCTGCCTCGGGGCTCCTGGCCCTCGCGCTGAAGAAGCAGGCGAACCGCGGGCTGGCCGCTGCCTTCCGCGACCGCACGGCGGTGCGCAGGTACCTGGTGGTCGTGCTCGGGACCCTCGCCGGCGAGGGGCGCTGGGACGCGGCCATCGACGGGCGCGAGGCCCGGACCGACTGGCGGGTCCTGGCCGCGGGCGGAGGCCTGAGCGTGCTCGAAGCCCGCCTGCACACGGGGCGCACCCACCAGATCCGGCGCCACGCGGCCGGGGCGGGCCACCCGGTGATCGGGGACCGTCGCCACGGCGGCGCCGCTGGGCGAGCCTGGCCTCGGCTGGCCCTGCACGCCTGGCAGCTGAGCCTGCCGCACCCGCGGACCCGGCGGCTGGTGGTCTGCGAGGCTCCCCCGGGCCTGGACCTGCTGCCCCTGCTCCAGCGGGCGGGCTGGGATACGGCGGAGCCGTGATCACCTGCACCCGACGGCTCGAGTGGGACGCCATGCACCGCATCCCTCGGCACGAGAGCAAGTGCGCCGCCTGGCACGGCCACCGCTACGCCGCCGAGATCACCTGCACGGCGCCGGGCCTCGACGACCGCGGGCGCATCATCGACTTCGGCGTGATCAAGAGCGAGGTCGGCGCCTGGATCGACCAGCACTGGGACCACACGGCCATCGTGATGGCCGGCGACCCGGACCCGGCCCTGCCGGCGATCGAGGCGAGCAACGCCGCGGCGGGCCGGCCGATCTACAAGCTGGCGGTGCCCCCGACCGCGGAGAACATCGTGGCGGAGCTGGCCCGCGTCGCCGGCGACCTGCTGGCGCCTCACGGAGTCGAGGTGGTGGCGGTGCGGCTGTGGGAGACCCCCAACGGCCGCGCCGATTGGACGAAGGCCCAGGCCCCCTGAAACGGGGTTGTAGTCGGCCCGAACTGCCGCCTTGCGAAGCGTAGTCGTCCTCAACTGCCGCATGAGGGGTGTGTGAGGGCCGCGATGGGCCCGTTGACGCGCGGCAGGGGCCTTGAGGCGCCCAACACGAGGGTCCCCCCTCGCCAGAGCGGCAGTTGAGAGCGGCTACGCTCGGCCGAGCGGCAGTCCGGGGCGGCTACGCCCGGGCTGGGCCCCAGCGCAGCGCCAGCTCCGCCGTGTGTGCCGGCCCCGTCCCACAGCACGACCCGATCAGCGTGGCGCCCAGGTCGATCCAGCCCGCGGCCACGTCGGCGTAGCGCTCAGCGGAGTCGGCCGGGTCCGCGTGCCACCCGAGCTGGTCGTCCTGGTGGCCGGCGTTGGCGTAGGCGCCGCAGGGCACACCCAGGTCCACCAGCCGCTCCAGCCAGAGGTGGGTCGTGGTGGCCGGCACGCAGTTCACCAGCACCGCCGCCGCCCCCCGCTCGACCGCGCCCCGAGCGGCCCGGGCCAGCTCCTCGGGGCTCAGGAGCTCGCCGCTCGGGCCGGCCGTGAAGCTGGCCCAGGTCTCCACGCCGGTCTCGACCGCCTCCGCCACCGCCACCCAGCCCTCGCCCACGTGAGGGAAGGTCTCGCAGAGCAGGAGGTCCACCCCGGCGTCGGCGAGGACCCGGGCGAGCTCCCGGTGCTCCGGTCGAGGATCGGCCGGGCTCAGGTCCGGGCGGTAGCAGTCCTCGAGCGGCGCCAGGCTCCCGGCCACGCGGTGGTGAGCGGGCACCGAACTCCGGGCCAGGTCCACCGCCTGCCGCGCCCGGTCCGCCCAGTCGTCTGGCAGGGTCCGGCGCATGGTGCGGAAGGTGTTCGTGGTGTGCACCGTGGCGCCGGCCGCGGCGTAGTCCCGGTGGATGGCCGCCACGACCTCGGGTCGGTGCACCAGGGCCCAGGCCGACCACAGGGGCGGCGGCAGCGGCACCCCTCGCAGGCCGAGCTCGGTGCCGACCGGGCCGTCGAGCAGGGTGATCACTCCGCCCCCTCGTCGTCGATGTAGCCCAGGGCCTCCAGGGCCGCGCGCAGGGGAGCGTCTTCGATCGGAGGCCGGCGGCGGGGGCTGCGGCGGTCCCAGTCTTCGAGCACTTGGGCCAGTGCGAGCATGTCCTCGGCGTCGAGGGTCAGCGGGGACTGGTCGGCGTCGAGCTGGTAGGCGCGGTCCGGGCCGGTGGACCTGCGCAGGAACACCTGGTCGCGCACCACCACACCGCGCTCGTTCGCCAGGTTGTTCCAGGCGTCATCGTCCATCGGGTGCCGGCCTCGGGTCGCCTCGAGGAACACGGGCTTGGGGGCCAGGGGCTCGCCTCGGGTCAAGGGGCCCAGGTCCCGGCCCGTGCCGAGGCGCCCGGGAACCTCCGCCGCGGCCAGCAAGGTGGGCCCCAGGTCCGAGAGCGCCACCGCCTGGGAGACGACCCGGCCCCGACCGATCTCGCGCCCTGGTCGCCAGATCAGCAGCGGCACCCGGGTGATGACCAGGTCGATGTCGTAGGAGTGGCCCATGGGGCGCCTCGGCTCCTCGCCGAACATCTCCCCGTGGTCTCCGGCGATCGCCACCACCGCGTTGTCGAGCAGGCCCCGGGCCCTCAGGCCGTCGAGCAGGCGCCCCAGCTGGTGGTCCTGCCAGGCCACCTCGGCCTGGTAGGTGCTGCGCAGCCAGGCCATGTCCGCGTCGTTGGCCAGGCCTGCGCGGAAGGCCGCGCCGGCGTCCAGCTCGTCAGAGGTCAGCCAGGGCGGGGTGTGGTCGGGCGGCACGAAGCGAGCCGCGACGTCGGGCGGCGCTTCGTAGGGGTGGTGGGCGTCGAAGTAGTGGACCCACAGGTGCAGGGGCTTCGCGGGGTCCCGCGCGTCGGCGCTCGCCAGGGCCCGCGCGGTCACCGCGTCGCCGCGGTCCTCGTACCGGATCCGCTGGTGCAGGGACAGGGCGTCGTCGTAGGCGTCGAAGCCGGCGTCCAGGCCCATGCTGGCATCCAACACCGACGCTGCAATCACTGCGCGGGTGTGGTAGCCGACGGCCTGGAGGCGCTCGGCGAGGGTGTCGTGGGCCGGGTCCAGGGGGTAGCCGTTGCGGGGCACCCCGTGGCCGTGGGGATCGAGGCCCGTGAACATCGACGCGTGGCTCGACAGGGTCGAAGGCACGTGCGAGAGGGCCCAGTCGAAGCGGGTGCCTTCGGCGGCGAGGGCGTCGAAGACGGGGGTGGGGTCGGCGGCGGCGCCGTAGCTGCCCAGGGCGTCGGCCCGCGTGGTGTCCAGGGTGACGACGATGACGTGGGGCTGGGTGACGGGAGGCGGCTCGGGCGTGCCACCACAGGCCGTCAGCAGGAGCCACCGTCCGATCATGCAGGCGGCTTAACGAACACCGCTCGCCTGGCGTCCCGCATGGGTTGACCCCCGGACGAACTCGGCGGCCTCCGGGGTCCGCAAGGGGTACAGGGAGAGGGCATGCTGGGATTGACGCTGTTGTCGTGTCTGGCCCTGGGCCCGGACACCACCGAGGCCAGCCAGGCCGCGCCCGCGGTCGAGCTACGGGGCCTCTGGATCACCCGCTGGGGGTACAAGACCGAGGCCGACGTGCGGCGCACGCTGGCGGCTGCGGCCGAGGCCAACTTCAACGCGGTGTTCCTCCAGGTGCGCGGGACCTTCGACGCGCTGTACCCCTCGGAGCTCGAGCCCTGGTCGGCCCTGCTCACCGGCGAGCTGGGGCAGGATCCCGGCTGGGATCCTCTGGCGGTCGCGGTCGACGCGGCCCGCCAGCACGGCCTGCAGGTCCACGCCTACCTCAACACCTGCCCCCTCTGGCGCGGGCCGGAGCCTCCCTCGGCCAGCGAACCCACTCACGCCTACAGCGCCCACCCCGACTGGGTCCTGGCGGACTCCGACGGCGTGCCGATGGCCCTGAACGACGGCTACGTCTTCGCTGACCCGGCCCACCCCGAAGTCCGGGCGCGAGTCGCCGCCGTCGCCGCCGACATCGCCGGTCGCTACGACATCGACGGCATCCACCTGGACTACATCCGCTACCCCAGCAGCGGGGTCTGGCGGGCCCCCGCGGACATGCCCGGGGTGAGCGACGAGCCGGCCTACCGCCACCGCCTCCAGCGTGGGTGGGTGACCGAGACCGTGGCCGGGGTCGGCCGCGCCGTCGACGTGCCTGTGACCGCCGCCGTCTGGGGCATCCACACCAACGACTTCGGCTGGAAGGGTGTGAGCCAGGGCTCCCCCGGGCTGTACCAGGACTCGGTGGCCTTTCTGACCCAGGGCCACGCCGACGCCAACATCCCCATGATCTACTGGCCGGCGACCGAGGCCGAGGGCGACCGCCTCGACTTCCGCACCCTGGCCCGCTGGCACGTGGCCCACAAGGCCAACCGGCACCTCTACACGGGCATCACCGTCGAGCCCGACAAGATGTCCCCGGACCAGGTGATCGAGGCCATCGCCATCAGCCGGGAGGTCGGCGCCGACGGCTTCGTGCTCTTCGAGACCACCTTGAGCGAGCCGCTCCTC
>CAYFPX010000003.1:101547-102580 GCA_964344945.1 uncultured Enterobacterales bacterium | reverse complement strand
GCGAGGGCGAGGGGCCCCTCGTCTTCGACGACGCCGCCCAGCCGAAGCAGTTCGAGTTCCCGCAGCTGGGGCGCAACGACGTGAACGACGAGACCACCTACATCCTCGAGGTCACCGCGCCGGGGCTCGGCGCCGACGGCTTCGTGCTCTTCGAGTCCACCTTGAGCGAGCCGCTCCTCGCGCGACTGAAGGCCGAGCGCATGGCCACGCCGGCGGTGCCGCCCGAGATGCACTGGCGCAGGTAGTCACAAGCTCGCCCCGTTCCGCGTAGGCACTGCCCGACGACCGCGGTAAGCTGCGGGCGCTTCCATGGAGGATCGATGGCGCTCGCCGCGCTGACGCTGGGCCTGCTCGCCTGTGGCTCGGGAGACGACGACCTCGTCGCCCAGCAGCAGGCCCTGGACCTCGACGACACGGGCACGCCCCAGGACTTCGACCCGCCGATCATCGACCACGCCCCGGTCGAGGGCCCGCACAGCGCCAGCGCCTCGCTGTCCATCCTGGCCAACATGGTCGACGACACGGGCATCCTGGTCGCCGGCATCTACTTCCGGACCCAGACAGAGCTCGCCTTCCAGCAGCGCGGCATGGTGCCGCTGGGTGGCGAGACCTGGCAGGGCACGATCAGCGCCGACGAGCTGCACACCGCCGGCATGCACTACTACCTCGAGGCCGTGGACCTCTCGGGCAACATCGCGTATCTGCCCGAGGAGGCGCCCTTCGAGTACTTCAAATTCGATCTGGTGGACTGATGCTGAGCCTTCTCTTCGCCCTGACCGCCTGCGAGTCCGACTTCACGGTCCAGCGCACCGACGACGTCCAGGCCCCGGTCGACACCTCGGGCACCATCGTCGGTCGGGTCTGCGATCCGTCCGCCTTCGTCTGGCTCGAGGGCGCCACCGTCTACGCGAACCTGGCCGACGAGCACGGCCAGTTCTACGACATGCTGCTCACCGAGACCGACGCCGACGGCTACTGGACCCTCGAGGAGGTCCCCACCGACACCGGGCTGACCATCTACGTGCAGCACGGC
>CAYFPX010000003.1:88057-101537 GCA_964344945.1 uncultured Enterobacterales bacterium | reverse complement strand
CGCGCTCGCCTACCTCCTGTACCTGCTCCGAGCCGTGCAGCACGGCGGCACGCTGATCGACGAGCACCACCTGAACCTCTACGCCGGTGAGTTCCTGCGCCTGGACGAGCCCGAGTGCTTCGACCCCACGGTGCTGGACATCGCGGTGGTCACCGGCGACTTCGACGACTTCGACGAGGTCCTCGAGGGCATCGGCGCCCTGGACTACACCCTGATCGACGGCGGACACCGGGGCCAGCTGGAGAGCTTCCTGCTCGATCTGGCGTCGATGCAGGAGTACGACCTCATCTTCT
This sequence comes from uncultured Enterobacterales bacterium, assembly GCA_964344945.1. Lineage (GTDB taxonomy): Bacteria > Myxococcota_A > UBA796 > UBA796 > CAJQPC01 > CAYFPX01. Next base: position 101,244 of record CAYFPX010000003.1, on the reverse strand, counting down.
TCAACGGCGGCTGTCTCGAAGACGGCATCTTCTACGACACCGAGGACGCCACGAACCCGAACCCCGCGGCCGTCCTGGCCAACCTGCAGGCCTACGTCGAGGCTGGCGGTCGGGTCTACGCCTCGGACTGGGCCTACGACATCATCGAGCAGACCTGGCCCGACAAGATCGACTTCCTCGGCGTGGACCACGTGCCCGACAGCGCCCAGCTGGGCAACGCCCAGCTCGTGAGCGCCAGCATCTCCAACGAGGTCCTGGGCCAGTTCCTGGAAGACGACGACGGCGAGATGGACGTGCTCTACGACCTGCCGGTCTGGCCGCCCATCGAGCGGGTGGGCAACACGGTCTCCACCCACCTGCTCGGCACGGTGACCTACCGCGAAGCCGGCGTGGACATCCCGATCCCCAGCTCCCCGCTCATCGTCAGCTTCAACGGCGGCGGCGGCAAGGTGGTGTTCTCGACCTTCCGGCTCTCTTCCAACCTGGACGGTCAGATGCTCCAGCTCTGGAAGTACGCGATGTTCGAGCTGTAGCAGATCGTGTCACAGGAATTGTTGCTCCGGGACTTCCCGGTCCACGTGACGCAGCCCGTGGCCTGGGGTCAGCTCGATGCCTTCGACCACGTCAACAACACCGTCTACTTCCGGTGGTTCGAGGACGCGCGCATCGAGACCTTCCTCCGCATCGGCTTCAACCAGGCGATGAAGGACACGGGCATCGGGCCCATCCTGGCCAAGACCAGCTGTGTCTTCCGCCGGCCCCTGGGGTTCCCGGACACGGTGACCGCGTGCTCCCGCATCGTGGATCTCCAGCAGGACCGCTTCACGATGGAGTACGCGGTGTTCAGCGAGCTGGTGGGGCTCGCCGCCCACGGTGAGGGGCGGATCGTGTGCTTCGACTACCGGAACAACCGAAAGGTGCAGCTGCCGGAGACGGTGCGGGCACGGATCGCGGGGCTCTGAGCTGACCGGGCCGATCAGGTGCCCGGAACGACGACCACGATGTCCTTGGTGTCCAGCAGGATCGAGTCGTCGCCGATGACGTTCAGGGTCATGCGGAACAGCTGATCGTCGTCGGTCGCGGCGATCGCGCCCAGGAAGGTGAGCGTGAAGTCGAGGCTCGGCACGTCCTTGGGATCGACGTCCTCGAAGTACTCGGGCTCGATGCTCTGGACGAGGTTCCACTCGTCGCCGGTGATCTCCAGGTGGACCTTCTCGAAGGTCACGGTGGACACCAGCTGCTCGACCGCGGTGACGACGTTGGCGGTGAGCTCGGCGCCGAAGCTCGAGGAGCCCTGGGGGACCTGGAAGACCAGGAGATCGTCGGCCTCGCCGTCGCCGTCCAGATCGGCCATCGAGAGGGTGTTCTCGGCCAGGTACTCCATCTGGGGGGTCGGGCTGTAGAAGTTGGTCGGCTCGTAGCTGCCGACGTCGATGCCGATCATGTAGGCGCCGGCGTCGAGGTATTCCTGGATCACGAGGTCGGAGCCGGCGTCCTGGGCGCAGCCGCCGGGCACCTGGGCCAACGACGAGTCGGAGCTGTCCGGGTCCCGCATGTAGATGTCTGTCGCGTAGATGATGATCGGCAGGCTGTAGTCCCGGAAGCCCATGCCGCCGCCGGTGCCGGTGCCGGCCACCGAGCTGTCGTAGGACTCGGTGCTGGACTTGCCGCCGAAGGCGTCGCCGCTGGCGCCGATGAACGGCGGCACGTCGTCGCTCGTGTCGTACGACTGGTCGCAGTTCATGTCGTAGCCGTTGCCGGTGATGGCCTGGTACAGCGCCTCGTGGTCGGACTCCTGGCCGTCGCCGCCGGAGTGGCCGGGGATGCTGTTCAGCGAGTTCTGCATGTCGCTGGTGCTGGTCGTGATCTGCTGCAGCAGGATGAAGGGCTTGTCCTGCCCGCTGCCCATGGAGCCGTGGTTGTAGTCGTCGAAGGTGGCCAGGGCGAAGGCCATGTTCTCGAAGGTGCCCTCGAGCTCGTTGACGATCTCCTCGAAGCGGTCGGCGGTGGTCTGGATGGTGGAGCTCATCGAGCCGGTGGTGTCGATGAGGAAGCCGATGTCGCCGTACTGGATCTTCAGCTCGAACTCGAAGTCGGTCTCGACCGTCGTGCGCTCGCCGACCTCGATGTAGAGGCCCTCGATGGTGGACTCCGGGTCCTGGGGGTCGGTGCCGGCGTAGATCTCGGCGCCGTCGGACTGACCGTCGTTGTCGGTGTCGGCGTCGTAGGGATCGGTGCCGGTCTGGGTGAGCTCTTCGACGTCGGTCAGGCCGTCGCCGTCGCTGTCGACGTCGGCCGAGTTGTAGCGGCCGTCGCCGTCGACGTCGGCGGGCTCGGGGCAGCCGGCGCCGGCTGAGGCTTCGTCGAAGTCGCTGAAGCCGTCGTCGTCGCTGTCGAGGTCCCGGTAGTCGTAGGTGCCGTCTTCGTCGGTGTCGACGGGCTCGGCCCTGTAGTCGGTGGTCCCACCCTCCCAGATGTCGCAGAGGGTGTCGTCGTCGGAGTCCAGGTCCAGGTAGTCGGGGGTGCCGTCGTTGTCGGTGTCCGGGGCGAGGGTGGCGTTGAAGTCCATCTCCCAGTCATCGCGGATGGTGTCGCCGTCGTTGTCGTCGTCCTGGAAGTCGGGCACGCCGTCGCGGTCGCTGTCGATGGGGTTCTTCGGGTCCTCGCCCGCTTCCTCGCTGTCGGGGATGCCGTTGTCGTCGGAGTCCAGGTCCAGGTAGTCCGGGGTGCCGTCGCCGTCGGTGTCGAAGGGCATGGTGTTGGGGTTGTCGTCGCCCGCCTCGACCTTGTCCTTGATGCCGTCGCCGTCGCTGTCCTTGTCGTTGGAGTTGGGCTTGCCGTCGCCGTCCGGGTCTTCGTCGCCCTCGTGGATGTCGAGGATGGTGTCGTTGTCGGCGTCGTTGTCGACGATGATCTCGACGGCGGTGTCGCCGGAGTCGCCGGAGTCGGACGCGGTCCCCGTGGAGTCGTCGACGCAGGCGAGGAGCACGAGGGAGATCAACAAGGTCATCCGCAGCCTCTCTGGAGCTGGATCGGAACGGAAGGTACCATGCACAGGAACGCCCTGTGCAGGCGGATCGAGGTACGCACGGAGGGCCCCGGGTGTGACGTTCGGGCAGCGCTGGATGGAGGCCCCCCTGGTGGTCCGGATCTACGAGGCGGCCTTCCGGCCCTTCGTGACCCGGGCGGTCGGCGGCCCCAGCTATTCCCAGGAGGCCGCCTGGCTCGGCCAGTGGTGTCGACCCGCGCCGGAAGGACCGGTGCTCGACGTGGCCTGTGGCACGGGCCGCTACACCCGCTGGCTGCAGGAACAGACCGGTCGCCCGGTCATCGGTCTCGACCTGAGCGAACCCATGCTCCATGAGGCTGCGGGGCGCGGGCTGACCGTGCTCGGAGGCAGCGCCCAGGCGCTGCCATTCGCCGACCAGACCTTCGCCGCGGTGAACTGCTTCGGGGCCCTGCACCTGTTTCCGGACCCCGGCGGAGCGCTGACGGAATTCGCGCGGGTGCTGCGCCCGGGGGGCTCCCTGACAGTGTTCTCCGGCCTGCGGCAGACCGGGGCGCTGCAGCGCCTGCTGCCCGTGGTGGACTGGGTCGACGAGGCCGTGATCCACGAGGCCCTCGCCGCCTCCGGGCTGGCGCTTCAGACCTGGGAACCGCGGGGCTGGATGGTGCTCTTCGCCGGGTCCTGTGGGCCCGGCCGATCCGCACCTGCAGGCCGGAGGCTATGAGGCGCAGATGGGAAGCCTCGCCAACCGTCCGACCACGTCCCGGGTGTGTTCCTGCTGTCCCCAGGGCCTGCCGGCCGAGGAGGCGCTGGCGGCATGGCACGGCTGAAATTCGTCGCCACGTGCACTCGCGGCGCCGAGGAGGTGCTGGCCCAGGAGCTCGACGCGCTCGGGGTCGGGCCCGCTCGGGCCGACCGGGGCGCGGTGTCCTTCCTGGGGCCGCTGTCGTCGGGCTACACGGCCTGCCTGGGGTCCCGGATCGCCAGCCGGGTGCTGCTGGTGCTGGACGTGGTGCCGGCCCCCCACGCCGACGCGCTCTTCGACGGCGTCGCCCGGATCGACTGGACCGAGCACCTGGCGCCGGACCGACGCTTCCGGGTCGACTTCGTGGGCACCAGCCCGTCGCTGCGCAACACGCGCTTCGGCGCCCAGGTCACCAAGGACGGGGTGCTGACCCGCTACGGCCGCCAGGGCCCTCGGGTCGACGTGAAGCAGCCGGACCTGCGCATCAACGTGCACCTGCGCCAGGACAAGGCGCAGCTCGCCATCGACCTGAGTGGCGAGCCCCTGCACCTGCGCACACCGGGGCGTCAGGGCGGCGTCGCGCCCCTGCGGGAGAATCTTGCAGCAGCTCTGTTGCACCTTGCGGGCTGGCCTGCGCTGGCGGCTGAGGGGGCGCCGCTGCTGGACCCGATGTGCGGCTCCGGGACCCTGTTGGCCGAAGCCGCGGGCATCGCGTCGAGGCGAGCGCCGGGGCTCGCGCGTCAGCGCTGGGGCTTCAGTCACTGGCGCGGGCACGACGCCGAGCTCTGGCAGCGGGTGCGCGGCGAGGCCAAGGCGCGGCAGGCGGACCACGCTGGACCCGAGCCGTCGATCCGCGGGGCGGACCTCGACCCGGCCCAGGTCCGCCGCGCCCGGGAGAACCTGGCCCGCGCTGGACTCACCGAGGTGGTTGTCGGGGTCCGCGACGTGGCCGACCAGGCGCCGCCGGCCGGCCCGCCGGGTCTGTGGGTCTGCAACCCACCCTACGGCGAGCGCATCGGCGGCGATCAGGACCTGCAGGCGCTCTTCGGCACCCTGGGCGATGTCTTGCGGCGTCGTTTCCTGGGCTGGACTGGCTGGATCCTCGCGCCGGACAGGCAGCTCGCGGGGTGCATCGGGCTGAGACCGTCCCGGAGGGTGCCGATCCACAACGGGCCGATCGAGTGCCGCTGGTTGGGCTTCCCGATCCGGACGGAGCGAGTCGCCCGAGATCGCTAGTGTCCTGTCGCTCCTAGAGCTCGCTCGTGGGCCAGCAGAGTCCCCCCTCCTGCGCGCACCCCCAGCCGAGTGCGACTCCGGTGTCAGCACCCCCACCCGGGTGCGACACTTGGGCTCCTCCCGGCGCCAATCTGGCACTCAGCGGGGGGGATTCGGGCCTCGGATGGCCTCCATGGCCCGATACTGTCGCACCCGAGGGGGGGTGCTGACACCGGAGTCGCATTCGGTGTGGGGTGCTGACACCACCAGCGGGGATGCTGTCGGGGTGGTAGCGAAGTGGAGGGCCAGCTACTCCCCGACCTCGACCTCCAGGTAGGCCTTCTGGCTGCCGGTCTGGGCCATCACCGTGTTCAGGCCGGCTTCGAGCCAGGTGAGCACGTTCTCGTCGAAGGAGGCGCTGGTGGCGGGGTCGACCCGGATGACGGTCGCGCCGAAGACCGGGTTGCCGTCGCAGATGGGCCAGACCGTCCACTCGTCTCCGACCACGGGGGCTTCGGGGCCGTCGTAGCCGACCTCGACCAGCTCGCAGCCGCTGGGCTCGGTGGGGTCGTTGGTGGTGGTGCCGGTGGCGGTGTCCGCGGTGTCGACGGGGTCAGCGCCGCAAGCCAGCACCAGGAGCATCAGGGGGGTCATCGGGCCTCCAGGCCACAGTCCAGGAAGTCCTGGAGCAGGATGAGATCATCTTCCGTGACCCCGCCGCCCACGGGCATGCGGTCGCCGACGAGCACGGCGTCCTCGACCGCCGCGGCCTGGTCGCGAACCTGGCGCAAGGTGTCGAAGTCCAGGCCCTCGGGGGCGCCCTGGCGGTCCGAGGTGGCCGCCGAGTGGCAGGCCCGGCAGTAGGTCAGGAAGAAGCCCTCGGCCCAGTTCGACCAGGTGACCGGGTAGGCGCCGGCGCAGGCCGAGTCCTGGACGGGCGTGGCCGAGTCGGTGTCGGTGCCCGAGGTGCACGCGGCGATCGCGACGAGGAGCCACATGGCGGCCCTGTACCCCGCCCATGGACCTCCTGGTAGAACAAGGCATGTCGGCTCCCCCCACGAGCGGCGGGCTGCCCGCTGCCGGGCGACTCAAGGCGGTCCTGGAGTCCATCCAGGACGCGGTGGTCGTGGTCGGCGACGAGGACCGCATCGTCGACGCCAACCCGGGCGCCAGCTCGCTCTTCGGGCGGGTCCAGGAGCGCCTGCTCGGGCGCAGGGTGGCGCGGCTCTTCGCGGATCCGGCCGAGGCCGACGAGGCCCTGCGGGACGCCCGGGGCGGCCACGGCCGCCAGGGCATCGAAGTGGCGCTGCGCTCCCGCTACCCCGGGACCCGGACCGCCATCGTCACCGGGATGCTGGTGCACGGTGAGCCGGGCGAGGCGCCGGCGACGGTGCTGGTGTTTCGCGACGTCAGCGCCTTGCGCCACGCGGAGCGGGCGTGGCGTCGAAGCGAGCAGTTCTTCCGGGCGGTGTTTCACGAGGGCGCGGTGGCGATGAGCGTGCTCGACCTCACCGGCCGCTTCGTCCAGGTGAACCAGGCCCTGTGTGTCTTGAGCGGGCTCGAGCGGGTGGATCTGCTCCAGAAGGGGCTCGCAGAGGTGGTGACCCCCGACCGCACCGACGAGGTGGCCAGGACCTTTCGCCACCTGCGCAAGCACCCCACGGAGCCCGGCCACGTGGAGCTCCAGCTCGTGCGCGCCGATGGCGAGCACCGGTGGGTGAACCTGGCGCTCAAGCGGGTCGAGGACCCGACCCTGGGGCGCCCGCGGGTGCTCTGCGTGCTGCACGACATCACCGAAGCCAAGCGGATCGAAGCCCTGCGGCGGGAGTTTGTCGAGGGGGTCGTGGCGGCCCAGGAGGAGGAGCGCCAGCGGGTGTCCCGTGAGCTGCACGACGGGGTCGGCCAGACCCTGTCCAGCCTGAGCGTACGCCTGGTCACGCTGGGGGCGGTGATACCCGAGGGCCCGGCCCGGGAGCACGTGGCGGACCTGGTGGCCCTGGCCCAGGCGGCGACCGAGGAGACCCGCCAGATGGCCCACCGCCTGAGGCCTCCGGCCCTGGACGGCCTGGGGTTCGCCGCCGCGATGCGCAACATGACGGCGGATCACGAGCGCATCCATGGGGTGTCCGTGGACTTCCACGCCCGCAACATGGAGGACCGGCTCTCGGCGGCTGTCGAGACCGCCCTCTACCGGATCGCCCAGGAAGCCCTGGCCAACAGCGCCCGGCACGCCAACGCCGGCAGCCTGTCCGTGCTCGTGGATCGCACTCCGGAGAACGTGCGCCTCATCGTCGAGGACGACGGGCGGGGCTTCGACGCCGACGCTGTCAGCGGTGGGCTCGGGCTCAAGAACATCCGGGAGCGCGCAGCCTTGTTGGGGGGCGAGGCCACCATCGAGTCCTCTCCCGGAATAGGGACCTCCGTGTACGTCGATCTCCCCCTGCGAGGTAGTCCATGAGTGCAGCCCCCATCCGCGTCGTCCTGGCCGATGACCACGGCGTTCTCCGTGACGGCATCCGCATCCTGGTCGAGAGCCAGGACGACATGGCCGTCGTGGCCGAGGTGGAGCGTGCGGACGAGGTGGTGTCCGCGGTCCGCGAGGCGGCGCCGGGCGTGCTGGTCCTCGATCTGTCGATGCCCGGTGGCGGCGGTCTCGGTGCCATGGAGGCCTTGAGCCGGGCGGACCTGGCGGTCAACACCCTGGTGCTCACCATGCACGAGGAGCCGGCCTACGTGCAGCGCGCCCTCGACGCGGGCGCCCTGGGCTACGTCGGCAAGCGGGTGGTCGGCACCCAGCTCCTCGACGCCATCCGCGCCGTCGCCGAAGGCCGCTCCCACGTTGACGCCGCCCTGCTCCAGGCGCTGGAGAAGAGCAAGGCCACCGACGACCCGGACAACCAGCCCCTGGGTGCCCTGAGCCCCCGCGAGCAGGAGGTCCTGCGCTACGTCGCCAACGGCTTCACCAACCAGGAGACCGCTGACGCCCTGAGCCTCAGCGTCAAGACCGTCGAGGGCTACCGTGCCCGGCTGATGCGCAAGCTCGGTGCCCGGGGTCGGGTGGACCTGGTGCGACACGCGGTCCGCTTCGGCCTCATCGATCCCCTGGCCTGAGCCCCATGCGGCCCCTCTGGCTCGGCGCAGCGCTCGGCCTGGTCGCGAGCCCGGTGGTCATCGGGGTCGTGACGCTGGTCCGGTACATCTGGCCGAGCTTTCCACTGCTCCGGGTCCTCGACGCCTTCGCTTCGGTGTTGCTGGAGCCCATCGCCATCGTCACCGGTGACCCGGTGGTGCTCGACGCGGTCGGCTCCGTCCAGTCCGGCCTGTCGACCCTGCTGATCGCCTACGGCATCGTGGTCGTGCTCTGGGGGGTGGTGGGGGGCCTGGTCTGCGGCGCGGTGTGGGAGCAGGTGCGCAAGCCCGAGGCCGCGGCGTGACCCAGTTCGTCGACTGGCTGTTGGCCACCGGCCGACCGGGCGGTGCCTTCGCCCTCGCCCTGGGGCTCCTGTGCTTCGGGCTCACGATCCTGGACTTCGAGGCCAACCGCGGCTTCTTCCTGATGCTCCCGGTCTTCGGGCTCATCCTGGTCATCTTCGGCGGCGTCCTGCTCGTTCACGGCAACCCCCAGTCCGGGGACTTCAACCCCAAGGAGGCCGCGCCCCCGTCGCCGGAGCTGCTCGACGCCCTGCACAACACGGCGCGGCCCTTCTACTTCTGCACCCGCTGCCGCACCATCGGCGAGGTGGGGCTGTGTCCGAGGTGCAAGAAGGGGCTGGACTGCGTGGAGATTCGGGACGACGAGGATCTGCGGCTGGCGTTGGTGGCGCTGACCTGACCTCAAGGCACGCACAGATCCCGGCCCGCCGCCGCCACATCCCCCACCTCCGCCGGCGTCAGCGCCCGGTCCCAGACCAGCAGGTCGTCGAGCAGGCCCTCCCACGCCTGGCTGGACAGGTCCCGGCCGACGCCGACCAGCAGCCCTTCCTGGCCTCCCTCGAAGTCCCGCACGCTCGCGGCGGTCAGCAGGCCGTCCAGGTACACCGAGACCAGCTGCGTCTCCGCGCTGTAGCTCAGGGCCACGTGTGCCTCGCGGCCCGGCACCAGGTCGCCGCCGCAGAGCTCCGCGCCCCCGAGGTAGGTCGCCAGGGCCCCGTCGCAGCTGGCGTCGCTATAGAGCAGGGTCCGGCCGTCGGGCACCTGGACCAGGGTCCGGTCGCCGTCGGTGGGATCCTCGGCGTCCAGGCGGGCCCGCAGGGCCACGGTGAAGTCGGCGCCGGCCAGGGGCGGCAGGTGCTCCGCGGGCACGCTCACGAAGCCCGGGTCACAGGCGTCGGTCAACAGCGAGCAGGTGCCCTCACGGGTCCCGTCGGACTCTCCGAGCATGTCCCGCCAAGGCATGTCGTCTCCGTCGGCCTCGAGCCACAGCCAGGGGTCGGCAGGCAGGGTGCTGCACACCGGGGCGGCCCAGGGACCGCCGTCGCCGACCCGCTCGGCCAGGCCGGCTTCGTCCAGGGACTCGGTGAGGACCAGGAGCTCGTCCACGGCACCCTGCAGGTGCTGGGTGGTCAGGCTGCGGTTCACGCCGACCAGCAGGCCTTCGCCCAGGGTCACCGCCTCGACCCGCCCCTCGCCGTCGAGCACGCCGTCGACGAACAGCTGCAGGTGGTCGGTCGTGCGGTCGTAGCTCACGGCGACCTGGGTCCAGGTGTCCGGGGTCAGCGCGGTGGTGCCGCAGACCGGCACGTCGCCGACCAGGGAGCCCAGGGCGCCCCCGCAGTCGGGGGAGACGTACAGCAGGGTGCGGCCCAGGCTGCCGTCGGCGGCGGTGGACTGGAGGATCGCCCGGTTGCCGGCGGTGTCGGCGAGGTCCAGGCGGACGTCGAGCACCGCGGTCCAGTCCGCGGAGTCCAGACCCGGGCTGCCCAGGTCGGGGACGGACAGGTAGCCGCTGGCCCCCAGGTCCAGGCCCAGCCCGCTGGGGCTCTCGGCCCAGCCGATGTCGCCGTGCAGGCCCGCGCTGAGGTCACGGGGCCCCAGGTCGGTCGCCGCGTCTGGGCTGGTGTCGGTGGTGTCCAGGTGGAGCAGGAGCGCCACGTGGTCGAAGGGGGCGGAGGGCTCGGTCTCACAGGCGACGGCCGCGAGGGCGGCCAGGGCGGCGACGAGGGTCGTCCGGCGCATGTCTCACCTCGGGGTGGGGTTGCGGGTGGGACGCGTGAGGCCACCGGATCCTGCGATCCCGGCCTGTCAGGAGATGTCAGCCCAGCCTTGGAGACCTGACCGGCATCGCTCCCGTCGCCTGACTTGCCCTCGCCGTCCCAGGCGGCTCGTCTCCTCGGTCACGTGCTCACGCACGCTCCCTCGTCGCCAAACCACCTGGGACGGCGATGGCTGCGCCAGGCTCGGTCCGCGACGCCGGTCAGATCTCCAGCTGTCGGTGCCGCCGCAGGGTGCAGTCGTTCATCACGACCTCGAGACCGGCGGACTCGACGCGGGCGGCGCTGGCGGGATCGATGACGCCGTCCTGCATCCAGAAGACCTTCGCGCCCGCCGCGATCGCGTCGTCCGCCACCGGTGCGACCTGGTCGGAGCGCCGGAACACGTCCACCAGGTCGACCGGCTCCGGCACCTCCTGGACCGAAGCGACCACGTCGATGCCGGCGATGGTCTGCCCCGCCAGCAGGGGATTGACGCCCCAGACCCGGTAGCCGTGGGCCTTCAGGTAGACCGCGATGGCGTGGGAGAACCGGGATGGCCTCGCCGAGAACCCGACCACCGCCACCGTGCGGCTGGTCTCCAGGATCCGCCGGACGGCTTCGGTGCCGGGGTGGTGCATGGAGGACGGCCCCAAAAAGGGTGAAGCCCGGGCCTGCCGTCGTGGCTTGCCCGGGCTTCCAGAGCGTAATGCCCCGTCCTTCCGAGGATCAAGGTAGTAGCGGTCCTTGTCACCGGATGTCACGGGACGTCGAGGAGTGTCCGCTCAGCCCTCGTGGTCCATGTACCCGAGGGCCTTCAACCGCTCCTTGAGGCCCGCCTCGAGCTCGGCATCTCCCTGGCCCAAGGCGGCATCTGGGGTGCTTCGCAGCTGCTCGATCAGGGCCTCCATGGAGGGCTCGCTGGGGCCGTGTCGCCGCTCGGGACCGCCGTCTGCCGGCGACTCGACGATCAGGTCCTGCCCCGCGACCCGAGCCCGCACCGCGTACTGATCCCAGCGGTTGTGCACGCTGTCGGGGCCCCACAGGCCCTCGCTCCACATCAGCTCGGGCCGGTACTGCTCGCTGAGGGCCGTGCCCGGCCCGGTGCTGGGCCAGCCCAGGCCGGTGCCAGTGGCGGGGGGCGGAGGCCAGGGCACCAGCGACGGGGCGTCGGTGGGGACCCCGGCCAGGGACAACACCGTGGGGTGGATCGCCTGCAGCGACACCACCTCGTCGATGCGCTCGGCGGTGACGCCTGGCCCCGTGATCACCAGCGGCACGTGCACCAGCTCCCGCCAGAGCCCGACCAGGTGCCCCTGGACCTCGTGCTCACCGAAGGCCTCGCCGTGATCCGAGGTGATGATCAGCCAGGTGCGGTCGAGGCGCCCGCTGGCCTCGAGCGCGTCGACCAGGGCGGCGAGCTGTGCGTCGACGGCCCCGATCGCCGCGGCGTAGAGCTTCGCGGCGTCGCTCTGCTCCGCCTCGTCGGCGGGGAAGTCGACGGCCCACCAGCCCTTGGTCTGGGCCTCGAAGACCCGCTCGCCCACCGCCTCCGGGTCGTCGACCCCGAAGCGACCCGGATCCTCGACCAGGTGGTAGGGCGCGTGGGCCTCCATCAGGTTGAGCACCGCGAACGACGGGGCGTCGCCGCCGCGCTCCAGCCAGTGCAGGGCCTCCCGCACCACGATCGGCCCGCCCTTGTACGGGGCCTCCGGGACCCAGCGGAACAGGCCGTAGGCCCAGAAGCTCGCCGCGTAGATCGACTGGCTGTGCACCGCCTCGAACCCCCTCGCCAGGCCGGTCGAAGGCTCGAGCCACGGGTTCGCTGCGAACAGACCCGCCCGGTAGCCGACGGCGGTCAGCAGCTCGGCGGTGGTGGGCAGTCGGTCGTCGAGCAGGGGCCGCTCGAAGTGACAGCCGGTCTCTCGGGGGAGGGCGCCGGTGAAGAGGGTGGCGTGGGAGGGGATGGTCCAGGGGGAGCCGGCGACGGCTTCGCCGAACATCAGGCCCCGGCCGGCCAGGGCCTCGAGGGCTGGGGTGTTCGGGGTCGCGGCGCCGTGCAGCGAGGTGCGGTCGGCGACCACGGTGTCGAGCACGACGAGCACGATGTCCGGGCGGTCCGGGGTCCCGGGGAGGGGCGGATCGTCGGGCACGAGGAAGGGCGTGAACAGGCCGGCGAGACCCAGGGCGATCAGGAGCTTGGGGATCTTGAGACCAGCGCGATCCCGGCCGCCAGCACCCGGAGGGCGGCGTCGTCCCAGTCCCCGACCCAGGCGCAGGCCCCGGCCGAGGCCAGGACGAGGGCCGCGAGTGCGCCCCTCCGGCCAGCCAGCCCCGCCAGGGCCGCCAGCAGCCCGTACCCACCGGCCGCCAGCACCGGTGCGCCCGGATCCCAGCGCATGGTGGTGTCGTGGAGCAGGGGCCACTGCCAACAGAGGCCCTCCAGCCCAGCCAGGGCCAGCCCGGCGACCAGCCCCTCGACCGCTGTGACCGTGCGCTTCACGCTGGCTCCAGGCGCAGGTCCTCCCACTGCGACAGCACCTGGAAGTCCCGCCGGGCCACGGCGTCCCCGATGACCTCGATGCGGCCCTCGCTCAGCGTGCCGCCGCTCCACGAGGTCAGCCACAGGTGCCGGATCCGGTGGGGGTCGAGGCCCATCAGCCGCGCCGCGGTGGCGTCGACCGCCGGGCACTGGTCGCCCATCACCACCACACCGGCGGGCACCGGCGAGCCCATGATCGGGCCGTCGCCCTCCATGCCCACCACGCCGTCCACGATGGCGAAGGCGGGCCGCACCGTGTCCCAGAGATCAGCGATGCTGTTGTCGATGCCGGCCCAGTGCAGCGGGTTCTTGGGGAAGCCGTAGACGCTGCCGGGGACCAGGCCGAAGAGGTTCTTGCAGCTCAGGGTCGCGCCGGCCCAGTGGTGGGTCTTGAGCTTGGGCAGGCTCACGAGCACGTCGGCGGCGGCGGCGGTGGCGGCCAGGTCGAGGTGGCCGAGCTGGGTGCGGTCCCGGGCCAGGGTGCGGCGC
>CAYFPX010000003.1:67646-88047 GCA_964344945.1 uncultured Enterobacterales bacterium | reverse complement strand
GACCCGGTCGACGTTCAGGTCGACGAAGGGCACGCGGTGGCGCCGCAGGACGGTGTCGAGCCCGGACTGCTCCAGCACGAGCTCCGTGTCCCGGCGGTGCCCGGGCCCTTCGGCGACCACGACCTCACCGGCGTCCAGGGCCCGGAAGGCCTCGATGACGGCGGCGACGAAGCGCGGGTCGGTGTTGATCGGCCGGGCGGCGTTCCACTCCACCAGGTTCGGCTTGAGCACGACCCGGGCGCCCCGGACCCGGGCGACCGTGTCGGGGAATTCGCGCAGGCCATCGAGGAGGCGGCCGGCCAGGGACTCGTCGTAGGCGGGGGCTGCCAGGGTCGCGACGCGGGCCGGGGGCTGGGAGAGGCGCCGGGCGATGGGCAGGCCGACGACTGCGGCGCTCGCGGTGAGCGCGGTGCCCGCGAGCAGGCCGCGGCGGGTGGGCTTGGAGAGGGGCAAGAGGCCTGCCTGGGTCGCCGGAGGATACCCCGAGGGCTCAGGGCGGACGAACGTCCGTACTTCGGACCTTCGCCCCCTCTCAGTCACTGAGCGGGGCAGAAAGTCCGAAGTACGGACGTTTCTCCCTCCTCAGGCCGTCGCCCGCGGCGCGAAGGGGTTCTCGCCGCCTTCGACGCACCCCAGCGCCGCAGCGGCCAGCGCCGTGCGGTCCACGCGCCCGCGCCCGTACGCGCCATCCGCCCCCTGGCGTGCCTGCAGCGGCTCCGCAAATTCTGCGACAGCTCGGCCGTGGGTCGCGTGGGCCAGGATCGCCAGGGACAGGGTCGCCGTGCTGCCCCGCACCAGGGTCCCGCGAAGGAAGTCCAGGCCCCGATCCACGGCCTCCCCAGGTGGCAGCGCCATCACGGCCCAGGCGGTCGGCCCGGGGAAGCTCTCGAGCCGCTGGTCCAGCACCTCGGGGTTGCCGTAATTCCAGCCGCCGTCGTCGCACTGCCGGTCCAGCAGCATCGCTCGCCCCTGGACCGCTCGCGGGTGGTCCCCCCGCCCCTCGGCCTGCAGGCTCAGCAGCGCGTAGCTGGTGGGCTCCACCCAGGGCGCGGTGTCCTCGACCCAGGCCCAGGCCGGGATCAGGCCGTCGTGGCCCGGTGTCTGCTCCACCTGGATGCCTTCGTGGGCCAGGATGCGCGTGGTGCACAGGGCCCGCAGCCCGGCGGCGGCCTGGACTCCCCGCAGCGCCGCGGGCACCAACCAGGCCTCCCACCCGAGCTCGGCGCTCTCCAGCCAGGGCAGGTCGACCTCGCCGGTGGCTGCGGCCACCAGCAGGGTCGGCTCCGCGCGGCCGTCCTGCCCCGGCAGATAGCCCCAGGAGCCGTCCGGGTTGCGGACGCTCTCGAGCCAGGTGCGGGCGGCGTCGAGGGACACGCCGCCATCGTAGCGCTCGGACCCTCAGTCCTCCTCGTACCGGGCGCAGACCGACGACAGATCGTAGGTCCGCGCGTTGTTGTCCTCGTGGCACTCGGTCACCACGCCGGAGCCGGTGCCGTCGTCGTCGGCGACGATCTCGATGGCCCGGTCGGGGAGCTGGTCGACTTCGAGCCGCAGGACCCAGCCGTCGGAGCTGTACCCGGTCGGCGTGGTGTCCTGGGTCCACTCCGTCTCGATGAGCACCCGCTCGTCGCCGTCGACCGCGTAGACCGAGACCGGCACGTTCGACCGCATGTCCGCGAGCCCGTGGTTGCCCACCTGGTAGGCGATGCCGATGCGGCCGTCCCGGCACTCCCGCTCGCAGATGTCCGCCAGCACCGGCCGGGCATCGACCATCATCGTGCCGGAGATCGGGTCGATGTCCCCGCTGCGGAAGCTGTTCCAGGTGGGCCAGTTCGGCACCGCGGGGGCCGGAATCGACAGGTCGTCTTCGATGTTCGTGATGCTGTAGGCGTGCTGGTTCCAGACCTGGCGGTTGGGGCGCCAGCTCTCGTCGGCGCTGCCCAGTACGTACAGGCCGCCGAGCTGGCTGCCGTGGTGGCCGCCGCCGTTGCCGATGATGATCTCGGCGTGGCCGTCGGCGTCCACGTCGGCGATGACCGGGTACTCGTGCAGGGTCCGGCTGGTGTGCTCGGTGTCCTGGAGCCGGACCTCGCCGGTGGCGCCCTCGTAGACCCACAGTGCGACCTCGTCGGCGTAGACCACCTCGGCCTGGCCGTCGCCGTCGAAGTCGAAGACCGAGGAGCCGGTGGCGTGGCTCGAGGTGTCGGTGACGGGCTGGGACCAGAGCAGGGTGCCGTCGGCCTCGTAGACGCTGTAGACCGTGGCGCCGGCGATGCCGACCTCGGGCTCGGTGTCGGCGTCGAAGTCGGCGATGGTCGGCGGTCCACCGTTGCCGCCGCCCGCCAGGGGCCACTCGGTCTTGAAGGTGCAGTCGTGCTCGAAGATGCGGACCGCGCCGTTGCCGACGACCAGGAACTCGCCCAGGTCGTCGCCGTCGAGGTCCGCCACGGCGGGGAAGCCGTCGTCGAAGTCGGTGTCGATGGTGCAGATCTCGTTGCCGTAGCGATCGAGCAGCGAGCTGCCTGCCACCACCTCCTGCTGCCCGTCGGCGTCGAGGTCGGCGGCGAAGGACATGTAGCCCATCTCCGCGTAGGCGCTGTAGGCCCCGAAGCTGTTGCCAGAACCCTCGAGGGTGCCGGTGAGGCCGTCGTAGATGTACGGGCCGACCAGGATCTCCGGCTTGCCGTCGGCGTCGAGGTCGGCGATGGCGGGCGCGTGGCCGCCGCAGCCGATCAGGGTCTCCGTGTACCACTCCAGCTCGCCTTCGTGGCTCACCACGGCCACGCCGCAGTTCTGGAGCTGGGTGTCCCGGACCGAGTTCTCGCCCTCCTCGCCGGTGTCACCGCCGGGGGGGCCGCCGCCGGTGTCGGGGACCGAGGTGTCCTCTTCGCCCTTGGGCTCCTCCGGCGGCTTCTCGTCCGGGCTGCCGTGGATGTTCGCGATGAGCACGACTTCGGGCAGGCCGTCGGCGTCGACGTCGCCCAGGGCCAGGCCGCCGTACTGGTAGGGGTAGACCTGGGTGCCGTCGTCGAGGCGGGCGTCGACCCAGTACCAGTGCTGCTGGCTGCCGTCGCCCTGGAGGATCCGCAGCACGCCGTGGCTGTGACCGGCGTTGTACTGGTCGGAGATCAGCGCGATGTCGGGGATGTCGCCTGGACCGCCGACCACGCCGTCGCCGTCGTCGTCGGAGAGGTGGCCGACCACCGGGGTCATCAGCACCTCGGAGTACTCCGAGCGGGACTTGAAGCTGTCCAGCTTCCACTCGACGATGGCGTCGAGGGTGCCGTGGATCGGGTCGATCTGGCAGCTCTCGTCGGTGCCGACCGCGATGCCCGGGTAGTGCGTGCCCTCGATGCAGGCGTCGGGCTCCTTGGGGTCGACGTCGCGGTTGACCTCGCCGTCGTACTCCGGCTTGACCGTCTCCTGTCGACGCAGGCCGAAGCCGTAGTCGCTGCAGGCCACCAACAGGGTTGCAGAGAGGATCATGGACTCACGAGGTGGGCACGCACCCGTCCTGGGCCACGCACCACTGAACAGTGTATCGCCGCGGTTGGCTGATGCGTGACGCGGCGTGAGGTTTCGCGGGTCCGGGACCGGTCAGGGTGTAGCCTCGCACCGTGCTCTGGCTCCTGGCATGGGCGTGCAGCCCCGAACCCCAGGACCCGCCGCGGGTCGAGGCCTCTGCGTCGCCGGACCTGAGGGCGGCACTCGCCGCCCGGGTCGCGTTCCCGGGCGAGGCCGTGGATCCGCTCCCGGACTGGGGTGAGCCCTGGGTGGGGGAGGGCTACACGGTGCGCACGGTGGCCCTGGATGTGCGGGAGGGCTTCCGGGTCGGGGCGGCCTGGTTCGCGCCGGAGCTCGCCTCCGAGCAGGGCGTGATCATGGCCCACGGGCACTTCCAGGGTGGTGGCAAGTCGTCGCCCGAAGCCCAGGACCTGGCCCACCGCCTGGCCGCCGCGGGCATTCCGGTCCTGGTGGTCGACGGACCCGGCGAGGAGGAGTGGGGGCACCCCGACCGCGCCCTGCACTTCCAGCGGGGGGCCCACAACCGGGCCTGGCTCCTGGCCGGCGGCTCCAGCGCCCTGGCGCTCCAGCTCGCCGGGCTGCGAGCGGGCCTGGACCTGATGGCGGCCCAGGGCGTGCGCGCGGTCGTCGCCACCGGGGCCTCGGGCGGTGCTGTGCTCTCGTTCTGGCTGGGCCTGGTGGACGCCCGGGTGAGCGGCGCCGTGCTGGCCTCGGCGCCAGACGTGCCCCGGCCGCCGGACGCCGCGGGCTGCGCCTGCAAGCTCCTGTGGGACCTGCCCGGCCCGGACCCCGAGGTGGTGGGGGCCTTGTCGGTGCCCTCGCTGTGGCTCAAGGAGGCGGAGGCCGCCCCCCTCGCCGGCCTTCCGGACCACGCGACCTGGCGGGTGGTGCCGAGTGTCCACGGCTACACCGAGCCGATGCAGCGGGAGGCCCTGGCCTGGATCGCCGCCCACCTGGGACGGGCCGACCCGAGCTGGCTGGAAGAGGTCCCCCGTCTGGACCTGCGCACCCGGGGTCGCGCCGAGCCCCGGGCCCACAAGGCGCTCTGGGAGTTGCCGCTGGCGCCCGAGGACCGCTGGCAACCCACCCCGGCGCCGGGGCTGACGGCCACGACCACCTGCACCGGCGAGGGTCCCGCGGTGGTCCTGGTGGGCGGTCAGGTCGCGGATCGGGTCGCGGTGGAGGCGGCGGGCCTGCGGGCCTGCGAGCTGGTCCTGCCCGAAGACCGCTGGGGCTTCGCCGCGGCGGCCACCCGCGGCGAGGTCTACGCCGACCGGGTCGCCGGCGCGGTCTGGGAGGCGGTGGAGCGCCAGCGGGCCGTCGCGGCCTGGGGGGTCGGAGGCTTCGGCGTGGCGGTGGCTGGCGCCGGTGTGCCCCACGTCCTGCGCAGTCCACCGACCCGGCCCCAGGACCTCGACCGGGCCCGGGACCCGGCCTGGGCCCACGTGCCGGGCCTGTGGTGGGGCGGGGCCGCCGAGCTGCAGTCCGGCGCCCTCTCGGTGGGGGACGACCCCGTGGCCCTGGCGGCCGCGCTGAAGGCCGAGGTGCGCCGATGACCCTGTGGTGGACGCTGCTCTGGCTCGGCTGCGACGCCCCCACCGTCCCCACCGGGGACTCGGACTCTGCGCCGCCCATCGACACGCCCTCGACCCGAGCCACCGGCGACACGGCGGACACCGGCGACACCGGCGAGCCACCGGGCTGCACCACCGCGACCTTCACCGCCGCGGCCGACGGTCGGGTCGACGACCTCACCGGCATCTTCACCACCGGGGACTTCCACACCCTCGACCAGGAGGGGACCCTGGCCTTCTGCCCGGGCACCTGGTTCGTCCGGCTGACCGTCACCGCGCCGGTGACCGTGCTCGGCCTGGGAGACACCCCAGAGGACACGGTGCTCTCCGGCGGCGAGTCCGGCACGGTGCTGACCGCTGTGGGCTCCCAGGTCGCCCTGGTCGTGGAGGGGGTCACCCTCGACCGTGGCGCCACCGACGGCATCCGCAACGAGCAGATCGCGGGCGGCCTCACCTGTGGCGACAGCGCCCGGGTCCGGGTCGTCGACGCCGTGCTCTCGCACCACTACGCCTACGACGGCGCCGCGATCTTCGCGAAGTCGGGCTGCGTGCTCGAGCTCGAGGGCGTCTCCTTCAGCGACAACGAGGCCGAAGACGACGGCGGGGCCGTGAGGGTCGACACCAGCACCGGCACCCTGACCGACGTGTCCTTCTCCGGCGGTGAGGCCCGGGACTGCGGCGGTCTCTTCGCCCACGAGAGCGACGTGGCGATCGACGGCGCGACCTTCTCCGGCAACCTCAGCCGGGACTCCCAGGGCGGTGCGATCCTGCACTACTACGGCACCCTGTCCGTGCGCGACGCGGTCTTCGAGACCAACGAGGCCAACGGCCAGGGCGGGGCGCTCTCGCTGTTCGGCGACACCGTGCTCGAGCAGGTGTCCTTCGTCGGCAACCGGGCCGACACCGGGGGCGGCGCGATCTACCTCTATCCGGACCACGGCACCCTCACCTGCACCGGCTGCTCCTTCGCGGACAACCAGCCCGACGACGTCGGCGTGGACGGGGTCGGCAGCTACGTGCTGGGCGAGGACGCCGACTTCACCTGTGACAGCGGCGGCTGCGGCTAGTGTCCTGTCTCAGAAGTTCGTGGACACTCACTTGCCCTCGCCCCGCCTGGCGGCCCGCTCTCGCGTTGATGTGACTCGGCCACACCGGCCGCTCGAGCAGACCACCAGCCGCGGCGATGGCTGCGTGATTGCCTCACGAACTTCTGAGACAGGACACTCGTGTCCTGTCTCAGAAGTTCGTGGACACTCACTTGCCCTCGCCCCGCCTGGCGGCCCGCTCTCGCGTTGATGTGACTCGGCCACACCGGCCGCTCGAGCAGACCACCAGCCGCGGCGATGGCTGCGTGATTGCCTCACGAACTTCTGAGACAGGACACTAGCCCGCATCGGTCACGAGAATCCGTAGCGAGGCCGTGGAGTCAGAGGTGCGGGTGGTCCGCTCGCAGGCGAGCCGAGTGAAGGTGTGCCGGGTGCACATCGAGCGAGGTGAGCGAGAACGGGCCGCCAGCGCCCTGGATCCGCGGCCGCAGTAGGATTCTCGTGACCGATGCGGGTTAGGTCGGCCCCGTGAGCGCCACGTCCCCCCGCCCATCCCTGCGACGCCCCTTCGGACCGTCCCGGGACACCACGCTCAAGGCGCGGGTGGCCCGGTTCCTCGCCGACTCCCGGGTCGACCTGGCCATCGTGGCGCTGATCCTGTGCAGCGTCGGTCTGCTGGTGCTGGAGCTCTCCTCCCGCCCGGGGGCCTGGACCCAGGGCAAGGCGGCCCTCGCTGGCGACGTGATCACGTGGGTCTTCGTGGTCGAGCTGAGCCTGCGCTGGTGGGTGGCGCCCAAGAAGTCCCGCTTCTTCCGCCGCTACTGGCTGGACATCCTGGCGGTGCTGCCCCTGGCTCGGCCCCTCCGCCTGCTGCGGGTGCTGATGCTCCTCCGGCTGTTCCGCGCCGGGGTGCTGATCAACCGGCACCTGACCTTCATGGGCTCGGTGATCGGCGGCACGGTGCGGGAGCTGCTGCTGGTGGCCACGATCACCGTGATCCTGGTGCTGCTGGGTGCGATGACCGTGCACCTGGCCGGCGGCGTGCAGCTGTCCGAGCCCGGGCTCGACGGCAGCCTGTGGTTCAGCCTGTACACGCTGATCGGCGGAGAACCCATCGGCGGCACGCCCCTGGACGACACGGGCCGGGCCGTCACCCTGATGCTGATGGTGGGAGGACTGACCGTGTTCGGCATGGCGGTCGGCACGATCTCGGCGACGATGGCGGTGGCGATGAGCCGCCGCGTGGAGGCCAATGCGATGGAGCTGGACGAGCTGAGCGGCCACGTGGTGCTGTGCGGGTGGAACCGCTCGGGGCCCACGCTGCTGCGGGAGCTGTTCGCAGCGAACAACCCGGACATCCGCCCGGTGGTGATGGTCACCGAGCAGGAGGGCTGGCCCAAGGACGTGCCCACCGAGGGCGTGCGACGGGAGCTGCTCTACCACCACGCCGGGGACTACACCCGGGTCGAGGTGCTCGAGGAGTGCGGCATCACCCGGGCGGCGATGGCCATCGTGCTCACCGACGGCCAGACCCCGCGCTCGGACCAGGATCGCGACGCCCGCACGGTGCTCGCGGCACTGACCATCGAGCGGCTGAGCCCGGGCATCTTCTGCTGCGCGGAGCTCACCGACCGGCAGAACGAGTCGCTGCTGAAGCGCTCGGGTGTCGAGGAGATCGTCGCCCGGGACTGGTACGCCGGCGTGATCCTGGGCTCGGTCAGCGTCCTGGACGACATCCTCTCCAGCACCCAGGGCGATGCCTTCCACAAGGTGGTCGTGCCCGCGGGGCTCCAGGGGGCCCGCATCGGCGACCTGCACGCCCGGCTCAAGCAGGAGCACGGCGCGATCCTGGTCAGCTGGGAGGGCACCCTGGACGGCGAGGTCACGACCAAGGTGAACCCGCCAGCGGCCCACGCGGTCAGGGAGGGCGATGTGTTGGTGGTGATCGCCAAGGCGCCGCCCCAGCTGTGACCACGGCGCTCAGTCCTCGAAGGACCCGTGGCGCCCCGCCCCGTCGGCGAAGCGCCGAGCGCCCTCGAGCCCCTCGGCCAGGACCTCGAAGCCGCCCTCGAACTCCCGCAGCAGCGCTTGGTCGAGGGTGCCTTCGAAGGCCCGCAAGGCGCTGGCCCGATCCGCCAGCATGCAGGCCTGGGGGAATCCCGCGAGCTGGTGGGCCAGGGCCTCGGCGGCCTCGCGGCTCGCGCCTCGGGGCACGACCCGATTCACCAGGCCCATCGCCAGGGCCTCGGCGGCCGCCACGGGCCGCCCCGTGAGGACCAGGTCCAGGGCCCGCCCCTGACCGATGAGCCGGGGCAGTCGCACGGTCCCCCCGTCGATCAGCGGCACCCCCCAGCGCCGGCAGAAGACCCCGAGCACCGCGCCTTCCTCGGCCACCCGCAGGTCGCACCACAGGGCGAGCTCCAGGCCGCCGGCCACCGCATGACCGCTGATCGCAGCGATCACGGGCTTCGAGAGCGCCATGCGCGACGGCCCCATCGGCCCGTCGCCCGTGGGCTCCAGCCGGTTGGGGGCGCCGCCGGCCGCGGCCTTCAGGTCGGCACCGGCGCAGAAAGTCCCGGCGCTGCCCCAGAGCACCGCCACCCGCGCCGACCGATCGGCGTCGAAGGCCCGGAAGGCATCGGCCAGGGCCTCGGCGTGGGCCCGATCGACGGCGTTGCGCACGCCGGGGCGAGAGAGCACCACCGTCGTGACCGGGCCCTCCCGGTGGACTTCGACGGGCATGGCTCAGCAGCGGGTCAGGGGAGGGGGACTCGGACCGGCGACAGGTAGATGACGACGCCCATCAGCGCGATGGCCCCGACCCAGAACGCCGCGCTCACGTAGGGCGCCATGAGCGTCCACCGCTTGTGCGGGGTTCGGTAGACCAGCGGCTCTCGCCTGAACAGATCGGGATTGAACATCATCTCCGTCCCCCGTGCAGTCCTCGTGCCGCCACTTCCGTGACGATTCGGGCGGGACCGCTCGGAGGCATCGGTGCCCCATGGATCGGCTCCCCGCAAGCCTTCCATGGCCCTCGCGACCCAGAATTGACATCTCGTGGGTCGATTGACGGGGAGAGCCGAGTGGGTCACGGTGGTGCCGGCTTCGGAGCACTGGGACGTTCGTGTCCCAGCGGAGCGGGAGGTCCCGGTGCTGAGCGCTTGGATGGTGGCAGGAGCCCTGGCCGCGCCCTTCGTGCTCGACGTGTCCGAGCCCATCGACACCGAGATCGGCGGCACCTGGACCCGGGCCTTCCCCAACGGTGACGACGGCTGGTGGTTCGTGTTCGGCGCGGGCGGGCGCATGAACGTCCTGCCCATGGGCGACGACCTGGTGGTGGAGGACCGTGGGCGCATCTCCCTGGACGGCGAGGGCCTCGCCGACACCAACGTGGTCCAGTGCCCGGACGGCAGCTTCATCCTGGGCGGGTCGGCCTCCCTCGAGGCCCCCGACGACGCCGGCTACGCCTGGCGCTACGACCCGGCGTGGACCTCGCTGGGCGGCGGGCTTCTCGACCAGGACAGCGACGCCATGCACAACGACATGGCTCTGATCTGTCGCGAGGAGCTGACCGGCCTCGCGTTCATGGGCATCAGCAGCCGGACCCCCTTCATCATCACGGTGGACGAGACCGGCGCTGGGGTCGACACCTTCGAGCTGCCCGAGTCCCTGCCGCTCATCGGCGGCTCCCTGCTGTGGGACGAGTGGACCGGGGAGCTGCTGACCGTCAGCACCGAGGGGCCAGACCCCCAGTCGCTGATCGTGCACCGCTACGCGCTGACCGACGAGCCGGAGGCCACTCTGCTCGGCGAGGTCCACACGCCCCGCCTGGACATCGGGCGGCTGTGGTGGCCCCAGTCCTCGCTGCGCATCGGGGACCACTGGGTCGTCTCCCTGGTCGGCGAGGACGACCGGGACCAATTCGATCAGGACGTGGGGGACATCTTCCTCGGGGTGTTCGACGCGGACTGGGACACCCAGGAGCTGGTCCGGCTCACGACCTTCGACGGCGCCGGGGCCATGCGGCCAGGGCTGGCCCTGAAGGGCGATCAGCTGCTGGTGACCTACGACCGGGACCTGCGGCACCACATGACCGCCGTGACCCTGGACCTCGACGCCTTCGGCGACGGCGTGCCCGACACACCGGACGACAGCGGCTGGGACACCGCGGAGATCCCCGACACGGCGATCACGCCGCCGGTCGACAGCGGTCCCACCGGGGGAGACCCCAGCACGCCGCCCGCTCCGGTCGAGGGGGGCTGTGGCTGCGCCGCGAGTCCCCGCACCCCGGGCCTGCCCTGGTGGCTGGCCCTGGGCGCGGCGTTGTTCAGTCGCAGTACCCGGTCAAGGAGACCGCCGCCCGGCCGGTGATCGGCCCCACGACGGTGGCCACGCCCTGCCAGTGCCCCACGTCGGTCCCGCCGCCGACCTCCTGGTCCGCGAATTCCGGGGTGACCGTGTACAGGTCATCCAGGAGCTGGACCGTCCAGGTCTGGGGGTAGGTGCACCCCGTCCACTGGCTGGTCCAGGTGTCGATCGGGGTGATGCGGGCCGCGCTGGTGGCCACCTCGACCACCCCGCAGCCGGGATCGACCCAGCTGCCGCCACTCACGCCCTCGGTGCCGTCGAGCACGTCGATCAGCAGGATCTCGAAGCCGTCGTCCAGGGTCAGCGAGAACCGCTCCACGCCGGCCTCGGCCACCGCGGTCAGGTCTCCCCACTCGTGGTCGAACCAGCTGAGGCCGGTGACCTCGCGGGACTCGGGGCCGTCGCCCAGGGTGCCCGTGGTCAGCATCCGGGTGCGGCTGTAGCTCCAGGCTTCGCCACCGACGGCGTAGGTGGTGTGGCCGTCGCCGTGGTGGATGGCGGCGGGCTTGGCGCCCTCCAGGACCAGGTCCAGGGTGTAGCCGGGCACGGACAGGACCAGGGTGTCCAGGCCGTCTGCTCCGGTGGCGCTCTGGTCCCCGACGGCCAGGGCGATGGTGCCGTCGGTGCTGCCGCTCCAGCTCACCGCGTCGGTCTGGTGGTGGAACTGTTCCCCCGCCAGGTCGCTCACCGACGCGGCCACGTCGAGGGTGCCGCCGCGCCAGGTGAAGGCGAGGCTGTAGCCGACCCGCGCCCCGTCTTCGTCCTGGAGGTGGCCGGTCCAGGTCCAGGTCTCGACCAGCTCGCCGTGGGGGCCGTCGTCGTCGGGCAGCTGGATGGCGCCGTCGGTCTCGCCCTCGCACGGGGGCGGTCCGCCGTCGGGCTCGCAGGCCATCATCCAGAGCCACAGCATGGATGCGCTATATCCGTCGCTCGGAGGACGGCATGCGCTGGTTCACCCGCGGCGACGTCGACGGCTTCTTCGGTCTGGCCCTCGACAACTTCATCCAGCTCCTCGTGATCGTGGCGCTCTGTCGCCACGTGCTCGGCTTCGAGGATGCCCTGCTCTACGGCCGCGTGCTGCCCGGAGCGGCGGTGTCCCTGGTGGTGGGCAACCTCTGGTACGCCAACCAGGCCATGAAGCTCGCCCGGGAGACGGGGCGCACGGACGTCTGCGCGCTGCCCTACGGCATCAACACGGTCTCGCTCTTCGCGTTCGTCTTCCTGGTGATGCTGCCGGCCAAGTTCGCGGCGATGGCCGCGGGGGCTTCGGACCCGGCGCGGGTGGCCTGGCAGGCGGGCCTGGTGGCCTGCCTGGGCAGCGGGCTCATCGAATTCGGCGGCGCCTTCGTCGCCGAGCGCATCCGCAGGGCGACCCCGCGGGCGGCCTTGTTGGCCACGCTCTCGGGCATCGCCCTGGGGTTCATCTCCCTGGGCTTCCTGCTGCGCTCCTTCGCTCACCCGGTGGTCGGGCTGGTGACCCTGGGCGTGGTGATGCTCGTCTACTTCGGCAAGGTGCGCTTCAAGGGCGGCCTTCCCGGAGGCCTGGTGGCGGTGGTGCTCGGCACGGCCATCGCCTGGGCCCGGCCCTGGTGGCCCGAGGCGGCGAACCCGGGCTTCGGGGGCTTCTACGTCCCCGTGCCGGTGGTCGGTGACCTGATCGAGGCGCTCAGCAGCGGCTACCTGATGGCCTACCTCGGGGTGATCATCCCCATGGGCCTGTTCAACGTGGTCGGCTCGCTCCAGAACATCGAGTCCGCGGAAGCCGCCGGCGACAGCTACGACACCCGCTCCTCGCTGGCGGTCAACGGCGTGGGCACGGTCATCGCCGCGCTCTTCGGCTCCTGCTTCCCGACCACGATCTACATCGGCCACCCGGGCTGGAAGGGCCTGGGCGCTCGGGCCGGCTACTCGGTCATGAACGCGGTCTTCGTGACCGTGATCTGCCTCACCGGCACCCTGGCGATGCTCGCCTGGGCCGTGCCCATCGACGCCGGCATGGCCATCGTGATCTGGATCGGCCTGGTGATCACCGCCCAGGCCTTTGATGCGACACCTCGGGAGCACGCACCGGCCGCCGTGGTCGGGCTCCTGCCGGGGGTCGCGGCCTGGGGCACCCTCATGGCCAAGAACGGTCTCAGGGCCGCCGGCTACGGCTCCCCGGACGGTCCGGCCTTCGGCCCGGAGCTCATCGGCGCCTTCCGGGGCTCGGACACCTTCATCGACGGGGCCTTCGCCCTGGAGGCGGGCTTCATCTTCACCGCGATGATCCTGGCGGCGGCCACGGTCTACATCATCGAGCGAGACTTCCGAAAGGCCGGGATGTGGATGGCCGGCGGCGCGGTGCTGTGCGCGGTCGGGCTCATGCACAGCTACGCCTTCACGCCCGGCGACACGGCCATGGTGCTCTCACCGGCCTGGCCGTGGGCCGCCGGCTACGCCGCGGTGGCACTGCTGCTGTTCGCGGCGCCGTTGCTCACCGAGGAAGGGGAGGGACACTGATGGCGCTGTTGACCGATCCGAACGCCTGGGTCTCCTTTGCCGTGCTCACGGGCATGGAGATCATCCTGGGCATCGACAACATCGTGTTCATCACGATCCTGTGCGGGCGGCTGCCCCAGGAGCAGCAGCTGGGCGCCCGACGGCTCGGGCTGGCGGTGGCGCTGCTGAGCCGCCTCGTGCTGCTCGCGTCGATCTCCTGGGTGATGGGCCTCGAAGAGGTCCTGTTCACGCTCATCTGGCCCTGGTCCGGCAAGAGCCTCATCCTGGCCGGCGGCGGGATCTTCCTGCTCTACAAGGCCACCCGGGAGATCTACGAGAACGTCGAGCGTCCCGAGGAGCACCTGGCCCACGAGGCCGGCCCGGAGATGAGCGAAGCCGCCGCCGCAGAGGCCGAGGCCAGCAAGCGCAAGCTGCTCACGGTCATCGTGCTCCAGGTGATGGTCCTGGACATCGTGTTCTCCCTGGACTCGGTGATCACCGCGGTCGGCATGGCCGACCACATCTCGATCATGGTCGCGGCCGTGATCGTCGCCGTCGGGGTGATGCTCGTGTTCGCCGGGCCCATCGGAGACTTCGTCCAGGCCCACCCTTCGGTGCGCGTGCTGGCGCTGTCCTTCCTGGTGCTGATCGGCGTGATGCTGATCCTGGAGGGGACCGGCCAGCACGTGTCCAAGGGCTACATCTACTCGGCGATGGGCTTCTCGCTGTTCGTGCAGGTCCTCAACCTGCGCATGGACAGCCGCCTCCAGACCGCACGGGAGAAGGCCGCGGAGGCCCACGGCTGAGCGGAGTCGACTACTGGTCGTCCGACTCCGCCAGCCCGCCGACCTCACCGGCCACGGTCAGGCTCCCCTCCGGTCGAGCGGCCTCGCTGGCGACGGCCAGGCCGCCCTCGGGCGCGGTGCGCTCGGCGATGGCCCGGGCCGCCGCCCTGGCCGCCTTGCGGGTGGCGTTGTTGCCCCGCGGGAAGACAGCGTAGGGCGCGATCGGTGAGAGGGCCTCGCTGGTGCCGACCCGGCCGAGGGCCTCCAGGGCCACGGTCAGTCCGGGCAGCGGGAGCTCCGACAGCAGGGGGAGCAGTCGGGCCTGGGTGAGCAGCGCTGTCGGCGTCTTCTCCGGGTGCTCGGTCAGCAGCACGCGGAGTGCCGCCAGCTGGACCGCTGGCAGGGGATCCCGCTGGGCGCTGCGGGCCAGGGCGGCGACCCGGCGCTTGGGGTGGACCGCCAGGCGGATCGCGAGCTCCTGCAGCTCCCGGGCGCGGTCCGGCAGCCAGCCCGGGCGCGGCTGGGTGTCCCGCACCACGAGCTGCACGGTGCGGTCCTCGACCCGGCCGCCGCGTGCGACCAGATCCCGCAGCCGGCCTCGGGTGGTCTCGGTCAGGGCCGCGAGCAGCTGATCCGGCGGGCCCTGGATGTACGCGAGGTCGTCCAGGACGGGGTCGCCCAGGTCCTGCTCGCTCCCCTGGACCACGTTCTGGAGCCAGGTGCGGCCTCGCTCGGGCAGGACGCGCAGGTCCGGTGCCAGGTACTTGTTGGACGCCTGCAGCGTCCAGGTCCAGCCCTCGGGCCCCTGGCGCCCGAACACCGCGAGGGTCGTGGCCTTGCGCCGACCCCGGGCGGAGAAGGTGTCGGCACGCCGGTTGACGACCCCCAGTCCCAGGGCGCGCAGGCGGGACTCCCACTGGTCGTCGCGCCCACGACCCCTCTGGGTCCGGCGCTGGCGCGCCGCCCACTTCGCGGCCCTCTGATCGTCCCGGCGACCCATGGGGTGCTCTGTCGAGCGCCTCAGACACCGTGGACCAGCGCGAGCTGGCCGTCGTAGAGGCGCCGGATGTCGTCGATCTGGTAGCGCAGCATCACCAGCCGGTCGAAGCCCATGCCGAAGGCGAAGCCCTTCCACTCGGCCGGGTCGTGGCCCGTCGCACGAATGACGTTCGGGTGGACCATGCCGCAGGGGATGACCTCGATCCAGCCGGTCTTCTTGCAGATGCTGCAGCCCTCGCCGTCGCAGAAGATGCAGGAGATGTCCAGGTCCAGCCCGGGCTCGACGAAGGGGTAGAAGGCCGGCCGGAACCGGGTGCGCAGGGACTGCCCGAACAGGTGCTGGACGAAGCCCTCGAGGGTGGCCTTGAGGTGGCCGAGGGTGACGTCGCGGTCGATGTAGAGGCCCTCGGTCTGGTTGAAGAAGGCCCCGTGGGTGGCGTCGATGGTCTCGTGCCGGAAGCAGCGGCCGGGCGCGATGATGCGCAGGGGCGGCTCTCGGGTGGAGAGGGTGCGGACCTGGACCGAGCTGGTGTGGGTCCGGGGGATGGCGCCGTCGGTGGTGTAGAAGGTGTCCCACACGTCCCGCGCGGGGTGGTCCGCCGGGATGTTCAGGGCGTCGAAGTTGTGCCAGGCGTCCTCGATCTCCGGGCCGCTGGCGACGCCGTAGCCCAGGCCGGTGAAGTACGCGATGGTCTCGGCCATCACCTTGGTGATGGGGTGCAGCTTGCCGGCCTCCTGGGGCGTTCCCAGGGTCGGGTCGAGCCAGCCGGCGTCGAGCGCCGCCCGCTGCCGGGCGGCCTCGAGGTCCCGCTTGCGGCTGTCCAGGGCCTGCTGGACCTGGCCGCGGAGCTGGTTGACCTGCTGGCCCCAGCTGGCCCGCTGCTCGGGGGGCAGCTGTCCCATGCCCTTCATCAGCGCCTTCACCCGGCCCTTCTTGCCCAGGAAGGCGACCCGCACGGCGTCGAGGGCCTGCAGGTCTCCCGCGGCGGCCACGGCCGCTTCGAAGTCCGCCTGCAGGGCCGAGAGATCCGTCGACATCAGCCCTGCAGCTCCCGCTCGATGATCTCCTTGAACTGGCTGTAGGGCACGGCGCCGTTGAGGAAGATGCCGTTGATGAAGAACGCCGGGGTGCCCGTCACGCCGAGCTTCTTGCCGTCCTCCAGGTCGTTGAGGACCTCTTCGACGTGGGCGCCGGGCTCTTCGAGGCAGGCGCCGAACTTGTCCATGTCCAGGCCGACCGCGGCGGCGTGCGCGTTGAGGTTCTCGAGCTCCAGGGCCCGCTGGTTGCCCATGAGCAGGTCGTGGAATTCCCAGTACTTGCCCTGGTCGCCGGCGCAGTTGGCGGCGACGGCCGCGGGCACGGCCCGCTGGTGGAAGTCCAGCGGGAAGTCCCGGTACACCAGCCGCACGTCGTTCGGGTAGTCCGCGAGCACCTGCTTCACGGTCTCGTAGGCCTTGCCGCAGTAGGGGCACTGGTACTCGCCGAACTCGACGATGGTCACCCTGGCCGTGGCCGGGCCCAGGCTGGGGTCGTCGTCGACCGAGACCTCTGCCCGGGGCAGGTCGGGGAAGGGCACGGTGCTCTCCAGGGCGTACTTGGCCGTGACCTCGGCGAGCAGCTTCTGGATCAGGTCGGCCTGCTGGCGCTGCTTCAGGGCGCCAGCCACCTGGGGCTTCACGGCCTCCAGGGGGGCGTTGCGCAGCTGGCGCTTCACCACCGGGTAGAACTCGGCGATCTCCTGCTCGGTGGGCTCGGTGATCTTGTCCTCGACCTCCTTGGTCAGGAACTCCTCGAGGGTCTGGCCGCGCTCCTCGGCTTCGAGCGCCATGACCTTCTCGGTGGCCAGCTGCTGGGCGGCGCCGGCTTCGAGCTCGTAGCGGCCCTGCAGGTAGTCCCGCTCCAGGGCCTGGAGCTGGCTCTTGATCTCGCTCTCCAGCTCGCCGTAGGTGAGCTGGCCGCCCTTCCAGGTCGCGACGACCTGGTCGGCGCTCGGTCCGGTGGCGGGGCTGGCGGCCTGGGCCACGGGGGTGGTGGCGCTGGGGGCCGAGGTGCCGCCGGTGCAGGCGAGCATGAGCAGGAGGGACATCGTGGGGGCCCGGGTTCGGGGAAGGCGCGGACCTAACCCGCGCCGGGGCCCCGAACATCCGGGGTACAGTCCACCGGCTCCGCTGGGAGGTCCTGTGTTCCGCACCGTCGTCGCGCTGATCCTGTGGATGCTGGCCCCCGCTGCGTGGGCGGCCTGCTCAGAGGACGCCGACTGCGGTCCCGGCGAGGTCTGCGACCTGGGGGCCTGCGTGCCGGTCGCCACCCCCGAGGCGGCACCCGAGGAGCCCCCCCTGGCCGTGCCCCTGCAGCAGGAGCCGACGCCCGACGCGCCTCCGGGACTGCACCCGGGCCTGAGCTACGCCGAGTCCGCCTGGAACGTCGCGCTGCGCAACGAGATCGAGACCTGGATCCTGTTCGGACTCACCGCCTACGGAGGGCTGACCCTGGTCTCCAACATCACCCTCCAGGACCCCAGGTGGGCGACCCTGGAGCTGCTCGGCTCCGGGGGGCTCGTGACCTACGGGATCGTGACCAGCTGGAAGGCCGCCAAGGCGGGGCGCGCGGGCCTGGGGCGTCTGGGCATCTCCGCTCACGGCAGTCTGCTCGAGCAGGTCGCCTGGGGCGGGTACGCCGCCAGCCTGGCGAGCGGGGCGGTGGCCATCGTGTGCGTGTGGGCGGGTCAATACCAGCTGGCCCAGGCCACCACCGGGGTCGCGGTCATCGCGGCGGTCGGCTCGATCGCCGTGATGCAGGTCGAGAGCATCCTGACCCGACGGACGCTGGCGGACGCGATGGACAAGCTGGATCCGTCGCGGATCAGCCTGGCGCCGATGGTGACGCCGATCCGGGGTGGAGCGACGTTCGGGTTCGTCGGGGCGTTCTGACGGCAGACGCGACAAGGCCGGGCCCCCTCTTCAAGGGACCCGGCCAGGCATTCCGACATCGAGGGGCGTAGCGGACCCAGCCCCTTTATTTGTGTTCCCGCACCCTTAGAGAGGGGGGTCCCGGTCCTGGCGCCTCCGGTTGAAGAGGAGGAGGCCGAAGGCCACCAGGAACGAGGCAGGCACCGAACCGGTCCCCGGGACCGTGCTGCAGCCTGTCTTCGTCAGGATGCGCTCGGGCTCGGGGGTGTCGGCATCCGTGCCAGCTGCCGCTACCTCGCTGTCGGAGCGGTGGGAGGAGGCGTCGGGGTCCTCGACCGTCAGGTCGCTGCCATCGCAGTCCTGATCGACGCCGTCGTCGGCGACCTCGACGGCGTCCGGGCTGATCTGCCCGTTGGCGTCGTCGCAGTCGCCCTCCAGAGTGCTCGTGCCGTCGCGGTCGGCGTCGTAGTCGTCGTTGCCGCCACAGTCCGAGTCGATGCCGTCGTACCAGGCGTCGGGCGCCATGGGGTGGATGTCGGCATCGGTGTCGTCACAGTCCAGGCCGTCGGTCCAGCCGTCGCCATCGGCGTCGCGGTCCAGCAGCCCGTCACAGTCCATGTCCAGGTCGTCGCCCGAGACCTCGTCGGCCGACGGGTGCACGGTGGCGTCGGCGTCGTCGCAGTCGGTCCCGCCGTAGGCGGCCGAAGCAGCGCCGTCGCCGTCCTGGTCGTAGTCGTCGCGCTCGTCGCAGTCGCTGTCGATGCCGTCGTACCAGGGGTCGTCCGCGCCCTCGTGGTGATCGGCGTCGTAGTCGTTGCAGTCGCGGCCGTAGACGAAGCCGTCGCCGTCCTGATCCGGCAGGACCCAGCTCTCCGGGCCGCCGAAGGCGCCCAGGTCGGTGGCGGTGCCGTCGCGGTCTCCGACCCCGGCCAGGGCGTCCACGGCGTCCGAGGTGGCTCGCAGGGTGTAGTCGCCGCTGGTGTCGCTGGTGAACCGCGGGTCATCCTGGGTGACCGAGTTGGCGACGGTGATGTCACCGGTGAACAGGGTGCCGTCGGTCTCGTGCACGAAGGCGTCGGCCAGGGTCATGCGACCGGTGCCGGCCACCACGAAGGCGTCGCCCCGGCTGCGGTGGAAGAGGCTCGCGCTCACGACCAGCTCACCGCCGTCCATGGCCACGGCGCTCCCGAGCTCCGCCCGGTTGTCCGCGATGGTCGCCTGGGCCACGTCGACCGCGCCGCCGGACACGTAGAGCGCACCGCCGCTGGCGGCGCCCTCCTGGCTGATCCACAGGGCGTTGTCCACGTCCAGGTCGCCGCTGGACCAGGCCACGGCTGCGCCCTGCTCGGCGGTCCCGGCGGTCAGGTGGGTGCGCCGCAGGGTGACGGCGGACTCGGCGCCGTGCAGGTGGCCGCCCAGGTCGGCGCGGCTGCGGGCGAAGGTCCAGTCCTCACCCAGCAGGCTGCCCCGGAAGAGCGCGACCGCGCCGCCGACTTCGGCCGAGGCGTCGACCCCGGCCACGCGGGCCACGGTGGCAGAGGCGTCCTCCAGGTACAGGAACCCGCCAGCGCTGGTGGCCTGGGGCCCGTGGAATTCGCTGTCCTCGATCAGCAGGATCGCGCCGGCACCGGCACCGATTGCACCGCCGTAGGACGCCCGCGACGACGAGAAGCTGGAGGCGTGCACGGTGACGCTGCCACCGATCGCGGCGATGTCGCCGCCCCAGGCCTCCGCGCTGTTGTCGCTGAAGACGCTCTCGCTGACGACCAGGCTGCCGCCGTCGATCCGCATCGCGCCGCCATCGGCGCTGTGGTTCCGGGAGAAGGTGCTGGCGGAGAAGCTGGTGGTGGAGGCGCCTTCGAGCACCACCACGCCGCTGTCGCTGTGCCAGTCCTCGACGGTGACCTGGGTGAAGGTCGCGCTGGCCTCGCCGGAGACCAGGACCGCGGGGTCGCTCCGCTTCGACCCACCGCCCCGGAAGGCCAGCTCGGCGCCAGACACCGCGGCGCCGCGCACGGCCAGGGCCACGCCGGGACCGACCAGCTCGATGCCGCTCAGGGTGATCGCGCCGCCCTGGACCTCGAGGGACCCCCAGCGCACGCCTTCGCTGGCGGCCTGGAAGGTCAGGACCCGGTCGGTCACGACGGTGGGGGGGTACTCGCCCGGGGCCAGCACGACGGTGTCGCCGTCGTCGGCCTGCGCCAGTGCTTCGTCGATCGTCGCGACACCGATGCCGCCGCTCGGATCCACGAGGATGGTGGCGGCGTTGGCGACGCCGGGAAGGCAGGCGCCCAGCACGACGAGACAGCGAAGGGAGCGAGGGGCCATGGACGCTTCTCCGGGAGATGCCTCCACGGGATCGGAACGTCGCCGCCGAGCATGACCCCCCACCGGCATTCCAGGGGTGGGCTAAGGTGATCCCCGGCACGGAGTGTCCGCCTTTGAAGGACGTGACCATCCCGGTTCCGGAGTCGATCGGCCCCTACAGGGTCGTGCGGCCGCTTGCCCAGGGCGGCATGGCGGCGGTCTTCGAGGCAGAGGATCCCCAGAGCGGGGAGCTCGTGGCCGTGAAGCTGCTCACCCTGCGGGGGCTCGCCACGACGCGCTTCTCCCGGGAGTACCGGGCCCTCACCCGCCTCGATCACCCGAACATCGTGCGCGTCTACCGCTACGGCGTGCACAACGGGAACCCCTTCCTGTGCATGGAGCTGCTCGA
>CAYFPX010000003.1:40881-67597 GCA_964344945.1 uncultured Enterobacterales bacterium | reverse complement strand
CAACGAGGCGCGGACCCAGGCGGTGATCCGCGTGGCCGCCGACATCGCCGACGCCCTGCACTACCTGCACGGACGCAAGGTCGTGCACCGGGATCTGAAGTCCGCGAACATCCTGGTGCTGGGCGACGGGCAGGCCAAGCTGCTCGACTTCGGAACCGCTCGGATCACCGAGCACGAGGAGACCATCACCCGCCACGGGGAATTCGTCGGGACCTTCGCCTACGCCTCGCCGGAGCAGATCACCGGTGGCAAGGTCACCCCCGCCTCGGACCTCTACTCCCTCGGGGTGTTGCTCTACCGGCTCTGCACCGGCCGGCGGCCGTTCAAGGCCACCTCCTCCCACGAGCTGGCCAGGCTGCACGTCGAGCGCAAGCCCGTGCCGCCGCGGCGCCTGGTGCCGGAGCTGCCCGAGGACATCAACGCGCTGATCCTGCGCCTGCTGGAGAAAGACCCTGCCGATCGGCCCGAGGACGCCTCGGTGGTGGGCCGGTACCTGCGCAGCGTGCTGCAGCACCTCGAGGGCGACGAGCCCATCGAGCCTCTGGCTCTGGGGCCGGCACGGATCGTGGGTCGCGACGCCGAGCTGCGCTCCCTGCGCGCGATGCTGGAGAAGGCCCGCCCGGGGCGCATGGTGTTGGTGGTCGGGCCCAACGGTGCCGGGCGCAGCCGCTTCCTGGGGGCCAGCCTGGCGACGGCGCGGCAGCTCGGCTGGCGGTCGTTCGACGGCGCCTTCTCCGGGCACCCTGGGCTCGGAGGGCTCTACACCATCGCCGAGGCGGTCTGGGGCACCTTCCGGGAGGAGGAGCGCCCGGTGCTCCCCGTGGAGCTCCCGCAGATCGCTCAGCTCGCCGACGGGGCGGTCGAGCCCGACGAGGCCTTCGCCGCGGTCGCTCGCCTGCTGATGCGGCGGGCCGACCTGGATCCCAAGCCCCTCGTGGTCGGGCTGACAGAGCTGGACCGGGCCTCGCCACAGGCCTTGGAGTGCCTCGCCCACATCCGCGCGGCGGTTCGCGCCGAGGGGGTCCCGGTGCTGTTCGCCGCCACGTGTCTCGACGAAGCCGACGCCCCGGGCACGGCGCTGCGGGCGCGACTGGCCGATGCCTGGCGGCTGGAGCTCGCGCCGCTGGACAGCGAGCGGGTCGGCGAGCTGATGCACGCGATCCTGGGGGGGTGCCCCCCGGGCCGGGACCTCGCCCGGCAGGTGCACGCCGTGACCGGTGGCCTGCCGGGCTACGTGGGCGAGGTCGTGCGGGCCCTCGTCCAGGGCGGCCTGCTGGTCGCCGAGGAGTCGCCGGCGGGCCTGCGCTGGGACGACCGCAC
Organism: uncultured Enterobacterales bacterium; assembly: GCA_964344945.1. Taxonomy (GTDB): domain Bacteria; phylum Myxococcota_A; class UBA796; order UBA796; family CAJQPC01; genus CAYFPX01. The sequence continues at coordinate 66,277 of CAYFPX010000003.1, read as the reverse complement.
CGGCGGCCAGGTCACCATCCCCGGCGACGCTCGCGCTGTGCTCAGCCTGCGGCTCGACCACCTGGCCGCCGACGCCACCCGGGTGCTCGAAGCCCTGTCCGTGGCCGGCGGCGAGGCCGCTGCCCGGGTGCTCGCCCACGCCGTGGACCGGCCCGAGGACCAGGCCGCCGTGGTGCTGCAGGAGCTCGTGTCCCAGCGCATGGTCAAGGAGGTGGGCTCCGGGCCCGACGCCCGCTTCACCTTCCGCCTGGGGCTGACCCAGGAGCTGGTGGCGGAGCGCCTGCGCGACGCCCGGCGCGACGTCTTCCGCCGTCGCCTGGCCGAAGCCGTGGTCGGGACCCCGCCCGACGCCGCCAAGATCAAGCTCCTGGTCGGCGCTGGCCGCGCCGACGAGGCCATCCGGGATGCCGTGGCGTGGGCCGCACCCATGGTCGAGTGGGTCCGGGTCCGGGAGGTGCGGCCCGTGCTCGAGGCCGTCGTGGGCTGCGTGTCCCAGGCCCGCGAGACCGACCACGAGACCCTCGCCCGGCTCTTCCTGCTCTGGGGCCGGACCCTGGCGACCTCGAGCCCGGGGGATCCCCGCGCCCGCGCGGCCCTGGTGCGGGCGGGCGCCCTGTCCCCCTCCGAGGAGCTCCGGGGCGAGGTCGATCTGTACGACTCGCGCCTGAGGGTCGCGATCGGGGAGCTCGACGACGGCCGCCGGGTCCTGGAGAGAGCTCGCAAGCGCCTGGCGAACCACCCGGATCCCGTGGTTCGGGCCCGGGTGGCCCGGGACATGGGCGCGGCCTCCTGGTACCAGGGGGACTTCGTCGACGCCGAGCGGTGGTTCGACGAGGCCCTCACCGAAGCGCGCCAGGCCGCCCAGCCCCGCCAGATCGGCCGCAGCCTGGTCGGCACGGCGGTGGTTCGGATCGCCCGGGGGGCCTTGCGGGAGGCCGAGGCCCAGCTGAGGGAGGCGGCGGTCCACTACGAGCAGATCGGTGACCGGGACGGGCTCTGGCACGTGCTGGGCAACCTGTGCGATGTCCTTCGGCAACAGGGCTGCTTCACAGAGGCCACCGAGCTGCTCCAGGGCGAGCTCCGGGCCGTCCGTGAGGCCGGAACCCAGGAACGCCTGGCCCTGATGCTGCTGAACCTCGCGGAGATCGAGGTCGAGCTCATGCGGCTCGGCCGCGCTCGGCAGCGACTCGAGGCCCTCGAAGGCGAGCTCGCCGCCGTGAGCCACCTGCACATCCAGGCCGGGCTGGCCCTGGTGCGGGCCAAGATCGCCCTGGCGAGCGCCGAGCCGGAGCCCGCTGCGCGGGTGCTCGAGCCGATGGTCGACGCCTGCAGCGAAGCGGGCATGTCCGTGATCTCCGAGTCCATGCGGGCCCTGCTCGGGGAGGCTCTGTACCGGACCGGCGAGCGCGAGCGAGGGGCCGAAGCACTGGCCGACGCCATCTCGCGGCTACAGCACGAGCGCCACCTGCCGGCCCTGGGCGAGGCTTGCGCCGCCCGGGCCCGGGCCCTGGGCGACCACGAGGACCCGGATCTCTCCTTCGGCCCGGTGCTCGAGTGGATGCGCCTGGAGCCGGTGCGCCTGCTGCGCATGGAGTACCTGGTCGCCTCGGCGCAGTACGCCGAGTCCTACGGCCAGCGTGGGCGCGCCCACCGGTTCTGGCGCAGCGCCGAGGACCTGCTCGACGAGCTGGGCCAGGGCCTCTCCCGCCAGGACCGGGAGGCGATGTCCGTGCACCCCTGGGTCCTCCAGGTCCGGCGCGGCCTGCACGACTGAGCTACCTGCGGGTCGGTCGGCGCCCGGAGGAGCTCGAGATGTCCTCCCAGACCGGCCGCAGCACCAGCCCGGCCCAGAATTCCAGGACCACGCGGGCGACCGCATCCAGGTCGGTGATGTCCATCGGCTTGCTCACGAAGGCGTGCACGCCGAGCTCGTGGATGTCCTGGACCGAGAAGTCGTAGTCCAGTCCGCTGAGGATGATCACGGGCTGCTCGTGCAGGCTCATGTCCTCGCGCATCGCCATGAGCATCTCGCGGCCGCTCATGCCCGGCAGGCGCAGGTCCATCAGCACGAGATCCGGGCGCTCGAGGTCGGACCGAGTCAGCACGTTGAGGGCCTCACGGGCCGTCGGGACCCGGGAGAGTCGCATCGGGATCGGCAGATCGCGCAGCGCGATCTCCACCAGGCGCGCGTCTTCGTCGGCGTCCTCGACCAACAGGATGCTGAGCTCCCGGTCGACCACCTCGGAGTCGCCGTGCTCGCTGATCCGGGCCAGGCGGTCCTCGTAGGCGCGGACCTGGCCCTCCATGTCCTTGAGGCGGCCGATGTCCTCGGTGGTGATGAGCACGCCGTCGGGGCGGCCGTGGTCGTCGCTGTGGGGCACGACCTGGAGCAGGGACCAGCGGCCGCGGCTGTCCTGGGCCTCGATGGCCCGGAGCTCGCGGGTCACGCTGACCTCGTGGGCCATGTCCCTCAGCGAGACCTTCAGTCCCGGCCAGGAGTGCGTGCCCAGGTCCTTGCCGAGATCGCCCGCCGTCAGGCCCAGCTCCGCGGCGATGATGCCGCTCGCGTGCCGGACCTTGAGGTCCGCGTCCAGGAAGAGCGTCCCGATGCCCGCCCGGTCGAGCACAGCGGTCAGGTCGACCACCGTGCGTGCGAGGTCAGCCGGGTCGGCGGTGCGTGGATCGATCACGGGGTGGGCCGGGGGAGCTTGGGCGAGTGGTGGCACGATAGAACGATCGGACGTCTGGAGACCGAACCGTAGGCGAAATGTCCCGCTGCAACCGCTGCGCGGGCCGGGCATCCAGGGGCAGGAACCGAGAGTCCTCGAAGATGGCCCTTGCACAGTCCACACCTGCGCTCCAGGTCTCCCCGACGGGGCGTGGGCGCGCCGAGCTGATCGCCGCGTTGCATGCCAGCGTCCGCGGCTTCGGCACCCCAGAACAACCCGCCAGGCTGGCGGAGCTGGCCGCCCTGGCCGAGGACGTCACGGAGCAGGGCTGTGTCGTGCTCGGCCTGGATCCCTACGGCCTGTTCCTCGCAGACGTGGCGGCCGGGACCGGCGCACGTCCGGTCGTGCCCTGGCTGCTGCGCCTGTTCGAAGAGGGCGTGCGCGAGCTGGTCCTGCTCCCGGGACTCACCCGGGAGGAACTCGAGGACTTCGTGCGCGTGGTCGCGGTGGACCCCCCAGCCGGCGAGACGCTGGTCGGACATGCCTGGACTCGAAGTCTGCGCCACCTGCGCCTGCGGGTGACCAGCCTGCGGGGCTTGTCGCTCCAGCTCGCCGGTGGCGATCAGGTGCACCTGGCCCTCGGCGAACCCCCAGACGGTGGGATCGGACCGGCCGCCGACTGCGACGTGTGCCGGGTGCCAGACGCAGCGGTCCAGGAGCCCCCGGCCCACACCGCGGCGCTGCGGGCCGCGTTCCAGAGCGAGCTGGCCCCGGAGCGGCTGCTGGCCCTCGCTCTGGATGCACCCGAGGGGCACACTGCGCCGGTGTTGTGGGCCGGCCTCGACACCCTGCTGTGGACCGGTGACGGCCAGGCCCTGGCCGAGCGTCTGGAACAGGCTCGGTGCCGGGACCCGGATGCTGCCGCAGCCATGGCTGAGGGCCTGCTCGTTCCCGAGCGGATCGGTGCGGTCGCCGAGGCCCTGGAGGCGTCTCCGGAGGCCCTCGCCGCCGCCCTGGTGCCGCTGCTCCCCCAGGGCGGTCGGGGGGTGTCCGAGCTCGTGACCCGACTGCGCTCCGCCACGGCGCGGGAGGCACTGGTCCAGGCCTTCGTCGCCGCGGGCATCGATCCGGTCGGGCTGCACCGGAGCCGCCTGTCCGGCGGCGATCTCGGCGATGCGCTCCAGGCGGTCACCGCACTCGCCGAGGGCGCTTCGCCCGCCGCTCTGGTGGCCCTGGGCGATGCCCTGTCGCACCCGGTGCCGGCCGTGCGAGAGGCCGCCCTGAGCGGCCTGGACGGGCGCTGGCACGAGAGCCTGCGGGTCCCGGTGGGGCGCGCTCTGAGGGATCCGACGCCGGAGGTCCGGATCGGGGCCTTGCGAGCCCTCGCGGCCGCCCAGGATCCGAAGATGGTGGGCGCCTTGCTGGGGGTGGCTGACGGCGAGGCCTTCTCCCGCTGGCCGGCCGACGATCGCGCCGCCTTGATCCGCCTCCTCGCGGCCCTCGGCGGGCCGCGGGTGGAGGGCTGGTTCCGCGCTCTGCTCGGGCGGGCGAGCCTGCTGTCCCGCAAGGTGGCCCTCGACCAGGAGCTGGCCATCGAGGCGCTCCGCGACGCGGGGCCCGGGTGGGGTCCGGCCTTGCTCGCCGACCTGCGCGGCCGGTGGAACCATGCCCCTGCCGTGCGCGCGGCCCTGCGAGGCGGACCATGACGGCCCCCGGTCTGGCCGTCGAGGTGCTCGAGGCCCTCGAGGCCCTGCTGGCCAGCCAGGACGCTGACGCGGTGGCCCGGTTGGGTGCGCGCAAGGCCCTGCACCGCACTCTGCTGGCCTGGCGGGCGGAGGCCGGGGAGGACCTGGCCCTGAGGGTCCGCACCGGCGTGTTCTTCGCGGGCCCCCTGTTGCTCTCCCTGCCGGGGTGGACCCTTCAGCGGGTTCGAGCGCTGACCGGTCGCCTCGGGGAGCTGGGGCTGGCCGGGGTGGACTTCCGCGAGGGGGTCGACTCGGTGGCCCTGGGCCGCTTCGCCGAGGCGATCGCGCACGCCCGGGCCGGTGAGCGGACCCCCTGGGCGGCGCTCCCGGCGTCGGTGGTGGTGTTGCCGATCCCGGCCTCGCAGCGAGCCGCGTCGGGCTGGCGTGAGCTGCTTGTCCGGGAGCTCGAGCCGGTCCGACGGGCCTCGGGGCACGGCGCGGTGCCCGATCTCGTGCCGCTCCGGGGCTTGCTCCAGCTGGCCGTCGACGAGGCCTTCGACGGTGTCGGTGCCCGCACGCTGGCGGAGGCGGCCCAGGCCGGAGGGGAGGGCGCCGAAGGCACGGCCTCCCTGGTCCTCCGGAGCATCAGCATCGGCAGCTGGATGGGGCTCGACCGGCCCCAGGTCCTGGCCCTGAGCCTGGCCGCGGTCGCGCTGGACCTGCTGCCGGGCCTCGGTCCGCGGGAGGCCGCCCACCGGCTGCTCCAGTGGCCCGGGCTCGGGGCCGTCGGCGGCCAGGTCGTGCTGCTCGTGCACGACGCCCTCGACGCGGCCCAGGGGGGGCAGGGCGGCGTCGCTGGCAAGCTCCTGCTCAAGCTCCAGCGCTCGGTCGCCCGCGGGCCAGAGGTGCTGGTCGTCGACGACGAGGACGACCTCCCCGAGCGGCCGTCGGGTAGCGGTCAGGCGGTGGCCGGCGTCCTCTGATCCACCCAGTCGTCGAGCTCCTTCCAGGTCTCCAGCAGCCAGGCTCGCCGGGCGTCCGGGTCTTCGGGCACCTCGGACCACGGCACTCGCCAGAACCGCACCTGGACCCGCTTCCCGGTGAGCTCGCCCTCGCGGAAGAGGTCGAAGCGGCTGGCGCCTTCGAGCCCCACGTGCCCACACACCACCAGGTCGCACCCGGGGTTGTCCTCGAGCATCGCCAGGGTTCCGCCCAGGCGCGGCGGCAGCAGGTGCGCGAGGGTGCGGGCGTAGTCCAGCAGCGCCGTCTCGCCCTTCTCCGCCAGCCGCCGCTCCAGGCTGGCCTTCTTCTCCGGGCTGGTGCGCGTGCCCTCGGGATAGATGACCACGACCTGGTCCGGCGAGAGGTCGCTCAGCAACCACGCGAGCTGCGCCCTGTCTCCTTCGGGATCCCGGCCCCGAGACACGAAGGCGTGGCGGCCGCGCTCCCCCAGGAAGTCGAAGCAGGGGTCGTTGCGGAGGTCCTGCTTGAGCACGTAGCGCAGGCCCCGCCCCTTGCCGCTGCCGACGAGCCTCGGGATGAGCAGCGTGTCGGCCTGGCTGGTGTGGCGCATGAGCATCACCACGGGGCCGGGGTCGAAGGCCTCCAGGCCCTCGACTTCGAGGGACATGCTGTAGGTGATCTGCAGGAAGCGTTGCGCGTTGCCGCCCCACCAGCCCTCGAAGCGGTCGTTCCAGCGATTCCAGGACGGGTGCCACCTCAGGGGTGCGGTCGCCAGGAGGTAGGCGAACCCCGTGCACTGCATGAACGGGTAGCCCATGGCCAGGATCACGAAGCGCGCCGTCGGCCAGCCTCGGCGCCCGGTCGCCAGGTCGACCAGCAAGGCGAGGGGCACGGTCAGCCAGGCTGTCGACCAGGACAGCAGCGCGAAGAGCAGCACGGCCGGGACCGTGATCGCCCGGCGGCCCCACTTCTTCCAGAAGGACTCGTGCAGGCTCGGCGGGCGGAGAGCGGACACCACCGCCGCCTTAATGGGCCTCGACCGGAGGATCAGCCCGTGCCGGTGCTCCGGGCCCGCATGAGCTTGTCCTGGACGACCGCGCGGAGCCTGCGCAGGTCGAAGGGCTTCTCCAGGCGGGTGTTCGGGACCTCTTCCAGGAAGCACCGGGCGCGCTCGCTGAAGGTTCCGCCGGTCATGAACACCATGCGATCCAGCAGCTGGGGCCGGGTGGTGGCGAGGTGATCGTAGACGTCCATGCCGGTGCAGCCCGGCATCATGAGGTCGCACAGGACCAGATCCCAGGACTCCTCGGCCAGGCAGGCCAGGGCCTCGGTGCCCGAGCCCACCGTGTGGACGTCGTGGCGCTTGAGCACCCTGGCGAGGGTCCGGAGCACCATCGGCTCGTCGTCGACCACCAGGACCCGGCCCTTGCGGGCGACCGGGATCGACGACTCGGACTCCTCGCTCATCGTCGCCAGGGCGGGTCGCGCGCTGGGCAGCTCGACCACCACCGTGGTCCCGTGGCCGGGGGTCGAGGAGACATCGATCGTGCCGCCGAACTGCTGGACGATCCGGTGGCACAGGAACAGCCCCAGCCCGGTGCCTCCGGCGCTCCGGCGGGTGGTGAAGAAGGGCTCGAAGGCCTTCTTCCGGGTCTCGAGGTCCATGCCGCGCCCGGTGTCCCGGACCTCGATGGCGACGAAGCCGGGACGCGATGTGCGGGCGGCCAGGACCACCTCGTGGGAGCGCTCCGCAGTGTCGTAGAGGGCGTGCACCGCGTTGACCAGCAGGTTGACCAGCACCTGCCCCAGGCGGGCCTCGGTGGCCAGCACCGGGGGCACGTCCTCGACCTCCCAGCGCACGAGGGCGCGGTGCAGGAGGGGCTTGCCCACCAGGTGCACCGCCTGCTGGATGGCTTCCCGGACCTCGACCGAGCGCGGCTGCTCGGCGTCGGTGCGGGTGAAGGCCTTGAGGTCGCGCACGATGATGCGGACCCGCTCGGCGCCCTCCAGGGCGTCGTCGAGGGCCTCGCGGGCCTCGCCGAGCTCGGAGGCTCGGCCCGTGCGCTCGAAGCCGGCGAGCGCCTGCTGGATCAGCGTGAGGTTCGCCAGCACGTAGGCCAGGGGATTGTTGATCTCGTGGGCCACTCCGGCGGCCAGGGTGCCCAGGCTGCTCATGCGGTCGGCGGTGCGCAGGCGCTCCTCGAGCAGGATCTGCTCGGTGATGTTGCGCAGGATCAGCAGCAGCTCCTGGGGGCCCACCCGAGCGACCCGGGCCTCGAAGGACTGCCGGCCCCGGGGCACGTCGAGCTCGAATTCCAGCAGCTGGGGCTGGTCGGTCTCCAGGGCGCGGTCCAGGGCCCGGCGGATGTCCCGTGCCACCTGATCGGGGAACACCGACCACAGGCTGCGGCCGCTGATCTCCTCCGGCAGAGCCACCGCGTCTTCGGGCTCACCGCTGTGGAAGTCCAGGACCCGGCCGTCGATGCCGATCCGGAAGAGCTGGTCGGGCAAGCCGGCGAGCAGCGCCCGGGTCCGGGCCTCGCTCTGGGCCGCCTGCTCCCGCGCACGCCGGTCGAACTCGATGCGCAGCTCCTCGTTGTGCTCCACGAGCTCGGCGCTCACCAGCTCCAGGCTGCGTTCGATGAGCTTGTGGTCCTGGTCCGCTTGGGTGTAGGCGTCGTCGACGAGCCGCAGGAAGGCCGCCCAGTCCGACGGGGCCAGGTCGGCTGAGCCTTCGAGCTTGCGGAGCTGGCGCTCGAGCAGGCGGTGCATCAGTGCTCGGCGAAGGTCGTGATGGTCATGGTCTGGTTGTGCAGCTCACAGCCGACCTCGGCCAGGTGGGGGCAGATCTCGCCGTGGCTGTAGGAGCCGGTCAGGGCGGCCTGGTCGCCCAGCACCTCGCGCACGCCGTCGACCTCTTCCTCCACCCGCTGCTTGAGCACCAGCTTGCGGCCGACGCAGCTGATCAGCAGGCCCAGCTGCGGGGACACGCCGCCGCGGCCCGTGAGGCAGCCTCGGGCGGCACCGATCGCGCCGTCGACCAGGCGATCGAAGTTTGCCTTCATCAGCTGGGCGTAGGCGCCTTGGGGCATGTCGCCGGCAAAGGTGAGGCTCTGTGCGTCTTCGTCGACGCTCAGGATCGTGCGGACCACCGGGCGGGCGCCTTCGGCCAGGCGGAGGCTCAGGGGAAACAGCAGCCCCGTGGCCGGCAGGCCCGAGGCGTGCTCACCGAGGTAGGACTTGTACAGGGTCAGGGCCGAGCGCCCGTCGAGCTCGTAGAGCACGTTGCCTTCGGACCGGGTGATGCGGCGCTGGGGCCCGAAGGCGTCCCAGCCGCCCAGGCTGCCGTAGCCCACGTGCAAGCGATCGCCGTAGAAGCCGAGGGCGACGACGTTGCCCTCGCTGGCGGAGTCGTCGAGCCCCACCAGGGTGCGGCGGAAGCGGTCCCCGTCGCCGCTGAGGCCCCCGGTGGTCGCGACGGAGTCCGGCAGGTGGGCCCGCAGGCCCTGGGCCAGGCCGGAGCCGTTCACGTTGAGGCCGTCGCTCAGGACCAGCACGTGTCGCAGCCCCTCTGAGGGTAGGGCCAGGGCCAGCGCCTTGCCCTCGACGTAGCCGGGCTCGGTGCCCTCGATCGCCGCGGTGGCGGTGCGCAGGGTGGTGTGATCGAAGGCCACCGCGGTCGCGACCACCGAGTCCTCGAACACCCGGGTGTCGCGGATCTCGCCGGCCGTCGAGGCGAGCAGGACGTGGGCTTCGGGCCACCGGGTGCGCAGCTCGTCGTAGAGCGCGGGTCGATCCAGGTGGTCGGTCGAGCCGAAGGCCAGGACCAGCTGTGCCCGTCCTCCGAGATCTTCACCCCGAGTGCGCTTCCAGGCGCCCTCCACCAGGTGGTTCTGTTCGATCTTCAAGGACTGCCTCCCCCAGCCTGATCGCTCGCCGTCTCCCGAGGGGGCCGGCCTTCGGAGCCGAGCCACCTTAGCCCAGGCCCGTGTCTACTCGTGTCTCTTCTCGGCGAAGGAGGACACCCGCGGGTCGTCGCGGAAGCCCTTGTCCTTGGCCAGGCGACGCCGGACCCCCATGTCCAGCTGGTCCCAGACCTCCTGGGGGATGGCCTCTCGGCGCCACCAGGCATGGAATTCCTCGGCCAGCCTGTCCCGCAGGAAGGTCACCTCGCCCCGGTGGCACTCGGAGCCGTCCGAGCTCCGCACCACCACGTCGCTCATCTCCTGCATCCAGCCGTCGTGGGCCTTTGCGCGGCGGCCCAGTCGCCGGGCGCCGTCGAAGTCCAGGGTGCAGTCGGCGGGCACGCTCACCCCGAGCCGGTCGAGGTCGGCGAGCAGGTGGGCGTGTACCACCCGGCGCAGGTCCGGACCCATGCGAGCCAGCGCCTCGGGCTCGCCCCCCCGGTCCGCGGCGTGGGCCCCGGGCTCGACCCGGGCGTAGACCGGTGCGGGCTCGGCTTGGCTGGGGTCCGGGTCGTCAGGGTCGCCCTCGAGAGCCGCTTCGAACCGGTCCAAGGGCACGTACCCCAGCACCAGCCGGGTGGTCTCCGTCGCCACGCTCACGTCGCCCCGAGGCAGGGCGAGGAAGCGGGTCCTGCGCCCGCCGCCGGTGCGGTGGCGGGCGACCAGGGCTTCGAGCTCGGGGCCGGTGAACACCCGCGGCCCGCCCACACACTGCGCCCGACCCGGGGACATGCGGTCCAGGTAGTCCAGGGCTGCGCGACCGGCGTCCCTCCGGGAGAGGGGGGCGTAGCGAGAGGAAGGGTGGAAGCTGTGAGGCTGGCCGCCGTCGGGCGGGGCGACGTGGGCTTCCAGCACCTCGTCGAAGGTGCAGGACAGGCGCAGGATGGCCCACGGGGCGTCGCAGTTGCGCACGCCGCCCTCCAGGAAGAAGGCCTTGCGGTTCAGCCGGGCGTAGGACCAGCGGAAGGCGCCCATCACGCTCAGGTGCAGGATGCGGCGGGCCCCTGCGGCCTTGGCGGCGCGGACCACGTGCTCGCCAGCCGTGCCACTGTAGATGGGGGAGTCCGGCCCCTGGGTGCGTGGATCGATGCAGCAGATGACGTCGGTGGCGCCCTGGAGCACCGAGGGCAGCGCGTCGGGGTGGTCGAAGTCGGCGTAGCAGGTCTGTTGCACGTCCGCGATCCCGTCGAGTCTATCGACGTCCCGGTCGTCGCGGACCACGGCACGCACGGCGAGGCCGCGGCGCTGTGCCTCGGTGACGACCGCCACCCCGGTGCGCCCGTTGGCGCCGACCACGACGAGCATCCGTCCTCCGCTGAGGGCATCCTACTGTAGGATCGCCCCAGGAGCTTCACGTGCCCGCAGGGCCCCGGATCGCCATCATCAGTCTGTACGCCCTGGAGAACAACGGCGTCCGGCACGTGTCGAGCAGCCTGCGCGAGGCGGGCTTCGAGGTCGCGGAGATCTACTTCAAGGACTGGGTCAACAACCGCTTCCCCTGGCCGACTGAGACCGAGGTCCAGGACCTGATCCGCACACTGCGCCAGGAGCGGGTCGAGATCATCGGTTTCAGCGTGCGGGCCAGCGCCTTCCACCGCATGGCCAAGTACCTGACCGAGCGGGTCCGGGACGCGCTGGGGCTGCCGATCCTGTGGGGCGGGATGCACCCGACCTTCCTGCCGGACAAGGCCATCGCCATCGCCGACTACGTGGCCATCGGCGAGGTCGACCTGGCCGTGGTCGAGTTCTTCGAGCGCCTCCGCGACGGGCGGTCGGTGCGGGACTGCCCCGGCTTCTGGGTGCGCGAGGGCGATCGGGTGTACAAGAACGAGCTTGCGCCCCTGGCCGACCTGGACATCGTGCCCTTCCGGGACTTCCACACCCAGGAGGGCAAGTTCCACATCGAGGGCGGCAAGGTGAAGCGGGGCGACCCCTTCATCACCAACCCGGAGTACACGATCCTGGCGTCGCGGGGCTGTCCCTACTGGACCTGCACCTTCTGCTCGAACACGGTCACCAAGCCGCTCTACGAGGGCCTCGGCAAGAGCTTCCGGATGCGCTCGGTCGAGAACATCATCCAGGAGATGGAGTACGCCAAGGAGCTCTGCACCAACATCAAGGTCGTGCGCTTCGACGACGAGGTCTTCCCCATCCGCCAGCAGTGGATCGCGGAATTCGCCGAGAAGTGGCCGAAGCGGGTCGGCATCCCCTTCGAGGTCCTGGTCGACCCCCGCATGGTGAAGCTGGAGCCGCTCCAGCAGCTGAAGGACGCCGGCCTCCGCGCCATCTGCATGGGCATCCAGGCCAACGGCCGGGTGAACCGTGAATTCTACAACCGGCAGACCACCAACGAACAGATCCTGGCGTCCCAGCGGGTCTTCCGCCAGGTGGACATCCAGTCCAACCTGCAGCTCATCTGGGACGATCCGGTCAGCACCGAGGACGACAAGGACGAGCTCTTCCGCATGCTCATGGACCTGGAGCGGCCCTTCGAGCTCTACCTCTTCGGGCTGACCATCTACCCGAACACCCACCTGGCCCGCCGGCTGCTGCGAGAGGGCCGCATCACCGAGGCGGACATCGAGGGCATCAACACCCACGCCTTCGAGCAGTTCCGGGTGGACCTGAACTACCCCCGCCCCAGGTCCGACCAGCGCTGGCTGGCGCTGATCGTGCTCATGAACAAGGGCTTCTTGTCCAAGGAGTTCATCTGGCGGCTCTACGAGTCCGAGCGCTTCAAGGAGGACCCGCGCCCCCTGATCGCCTTTGCCCAGGCCGTGAACCTGGTGAAGATGGGCGGGATCTTCACCAAGATGACCCTGCGCGGGGAGATGACCCCGCTGCTGATCAAGCGCTGGGTCAATTTCGACTCGATGGTGACGAGTTGAGCCAGGCCGTGGTGCTCGACACGCGCCGAGCCGCGCTCAGGCGCCGGCTCCGGGCCTGGCACAACGTCGCCCGCTCGGCGACGAAGCGCCGGCTGGACCCGGACTGGATCCCCCGGCCCCACGCCGCGCACCTGATCACCACCTACAAGTGCAACCTGAAGTGCGTCGGCTGTCCCAGCTGGGAGGTGAAGGACCACCAGGACCTGAGCACCGAGGAGTGGCTCGGGGTCTTCCGGCAGCTCTGGTCCCTCGACGTGGTCAAGATCCTGGGCGGCGAGCCCTTCGTGCGCAAGGACATCGTCGAGCTGCTCAGCGGCGTGCGGGAGATCATCGATCCCTACATCCTGCAGCTCACCACCAACGGCATGCTCACGAGGCGCACCCTCGACGCCATCGAGGCCATCGCCTGGCCGGGGCTCCAGCTGCGCATCTCCGTCGACGGACTGGAGAACACCCACGACCAGATCCGCGGCGTCGATGGCTCTCGGCGCATCGTCGAGCGCACGGTTCGCCGTGTCGCAGAATTGAAGCCAAAGTACGGCTTCAAGTTCGGCATCAATTTCGCTCTGACCGACCAGTCCATCTCCGAACTGGACGACATGATCGCCTTTGCCGAAGAGGTGGGCGCGGACCTGATCCCGGGCGTGAACGTCGACCCCTTCCTGATCGGGACCTCGCCGCCCGAGGAGGCCCCCCCCCAGCGCATGATCATGGTCTCGGACCCGGACCGGGCCTACCAGGCCCTGGCGGACGCCCGGGTCGGTACGAAGCAGGAATTGCCGCTCATCGACCACCTCTACACGCGTCTGATCACCAAGAACGTCTACAGCTACCAGCTCCACGAGGACGGCCTGAGCTTTCCCTGTCGGGAGCTGCGGGACCTGCTCTACCTGCTGCCCAACGGCGATGTCGTGCGGTGCGGCATGGACCACCGGGCGGTGGGCAACGTGCGGGAGAGCACCTTCGAGGAGATCTGGTTCGGCTCGGCCAGCGCACCCTGGCGGGACCTGGTGGACCGCTGCCCCGGCTGCATGCAGACCAGCGTGCAGATCCTCTCCCGTCTGTACGGCGGCTGCGTCACGGCGTGAGGCGCGATCTGTTCATCGACGGGACGCTGTCGTCCCTGGTGGTCGGCGATGCCGCTGGCGAACCTGGTTCGGGTGTGCCGCTGCAGCTGCGACTGGAGCGGGCCGAGCCGCTGATCGTCCGGGTGGTGGAGGGGGCTCTGGACGCGGTGGAGGACTCCGAGTGGGTGGGTCACGTGGCCACCTCCCTGGTGCCGTCGGACGGACGCCTCTTCGTTGGCCTCGATCGGTCCGGTCCAAACTCCCACTGCGTGCTCCGGGTGGCGCCCGGGGCGCTGCGGCTGGACCTGTTCACCTGTCTCGGGGGCCACCCCAACGGCGATCGCTGTGTGGAGTTCGCGGGGGCGGAGCCCCTGGGGCAGTGGTTCCGGCGCACCCGGCCGGGCGAGGAATTCCCGGACTGGCTGTCCCTGCGCTGCATGGAGGACCCCGCGCTGGACCCCGGGTACGGCGAGGACTGGCAGGAGCTGGCCGCGAGCAAGGTGCTGCGACGGACCCGCAGCCGGCTGCGGGGCAAGCCCCAGGTGGCCTTCCTGCTCCAGCTGCGGCCGCTGGCGGCGGCCCCTGGTACGCCCTCCCGCTCCAGCCAGGAAGTGCCGGTGACCCACGGGGCCCGCAGGCCGGAGACCTGTCCCCGGGGGCTCGACGCCACCCAGGCCCTGGTGGCCGCGTCGGATCAGACGGAGTTGCCGCTGGCGACGGACCTGCCGGACGCGGTGCGGGCCGATGGGGCACCGGGCGACGGCGGGTTCTGGGGTCGGGTGAGGAGCTGGGTCGGCAAGAACTAGGCTTCGTCGCCGACATTCTCCGACAAAGTGATGAATCTCCTGTCGGGGACACACGTCACGGGGTGAGTACGGTGCGTCTGCCCTCCCGACCGGTGTCCAAGATCACGATGCCCCTGCTCCGCGCCGCGACTGCCCTGCTCACCCTGCTGCTGCTGCTGGCCGCCCACCCGGCGCAGGCAGCGAACCCGGCCCCGGATCGCCTCACGGTCTCCGGCAGCAGCGTGGTGCTCGGCTGGCAGCCGCGCGAGGTCAATCCGGCCGCCGCCGTCGAGCTCGAGTGGGTCCTCCAGCGCAGGGATCTGAAGGTCCTGACCTGGAGCGTCGAGGGCGGGGGCTTCACCGACCTCAGCTTCGGCTCCGGCGCCCACGTCTCGACCGCCGTGGCCCGGCACTGGCACACCTGGCGTGGGGTCTACTTCGGAGTCCGGGGCGGCATCGGCCTGCAGACCCTGGCCCCAGGCGCGATGCTCGACGAGCTCTCCGGCGAGGACCCCAGCACGTGGGGCCTGGTCGCTCGGATCCCCGTGGGGATGGAGGCGGGCTGGCAGCACCCCGCCCGTGGCTGGCGGGTCGGTCTCCGCGCCGAGCAGGTCGCCTGGGCGCCCTATGCCTGGAAGCTCGGGCCGCGGGTGGGCGTGCAGTCCTCGCTCGGTGCGGTGGTGAGCGTGCCGCTGTTCTGGCGGCGGTCGGTGATCCAGCCCTGACTGGGTGTTCTCGAGTCCTCCCGTCGCTGGGCTTGCTCTCGCAATCCCAGGCGTTTCCCCTCCTCAGTCGCGGGCTACAGCCCGCTCCCTCATCGGCGACGCGCCGCTGACGAGTCAGGTCCGTCGCGCCTGCGTTTCGATCCCAGTCAGTCATGTGTCGGTTCTGCACACTCATGGGCCCGAACGCCCCATGGTTTGTGCAATACCCCCTTGCGACCCTGCCGTGGCCGGACCATCCTGCTCCCATGCCCGCCCTGCGTCTCGCCCTGCCGGTCCTCGCCCTCGCCGCGGTCGGCTGTGTGCAGCCGCCGGCCGAGGGGGGGCAGGAGGGCGAGCCTCTCGGCGACTCCGGCACCGTTCCGCCGGCGAGCTTGTCGGGCACGGTGAGCGATGGCACCGAGGCCGGCCTGGCCGACGAGGGTCGGGTGGTCGTGGAGATCCGGGATCACGCCGCGACCGTCGATGGCTGGCCCGACCCGACTCGTCAGCCCATCCAGTCCATCGAGGTGCCCTGGGCCGGCGACGAGACCGCCTGGTCGACCCAGCTGGACACCGACCAGGACACCGTGGACGGGGTGATGATCTTCGCGCTCTGGGACGACGGCTCCGGCGATCTCTACGAGGGACCCTGGGGGCGGTATGCCGAGGAGCCGATCACGGTGGGCCCGAGCGAGCACGTGACTGGGCTGCACCTGGTCATCCTGGATCGCGAGGAGTAGCGGACCTACTCCTCGACCACCGCCACCCCCGGCAGGTCGATCCGCTCCGCTCGGTAGAACCCCACCACCAGGTCCCCGTCCCGAGGCCACTCCGCCTGCCACGCGACCGTGCCGTCGGCTGTCACCTCGGTCATCGTGTTCTCGTAGCTGGCGCCCGCGGCGATCAGCGTGTTGCCGTTGTCCAGCCGATCGGCATCGCCCCAGTAGCCGGTGTACCAGTGGTGCTCGCCCTCGGGGGGCCACGACCAGACCGTCTCCGCGGTGCCGGCCTCGGCGTCGACCACCACCTCCAGGACCCGGGTGCTCCCGCGCTCGGTGCCGTTGTCGTAGATCAAGAAGTGGTCGTCGCCGAGCAGGTCCGGGGCGTGCTGGGCCTCGAAGGGATCAGGCAGCACGAAGTCGCCTTCCGGCCCGAGTCGCCACTGGATCTCGCCCGTGCTCATCGCGATCTTGATCACCTGGTTGGCGACCCGCTCCGACAGGTAGAGATCGTCGCCGCGTAGTGTCACGGAATTGGAGTGGGTCCACTCCTCCTCCCAGCTGGGCTCCAGGTTCTCGAAGAAGTCCCACTGCCACCGCTCCACACCGTTGCGATCCATGATCACGATGCGGTCGCCGCGGGTCCCGTCGACGAATTTCTTCACCAGGGTGAGCACGGTGTCGTCGTCCAGGATCTCCATGGTGTGGTGCATGAAGTCGTCGCTCGTGAAGCCTGGCTGCTCTGGCCCTTCCCACAGGATCCGGCCGGCGAAGTCGACCTCTCGGGGGCGCTGGCCCGAGGGCACCGAAGCGCCCATCAGGACCGTGCCGGCGTCGGTCAGCCGGACGTCCATCGCCCCGATGTCGTCCCCGCTCTCGAAGGCGTGGACCCAGACCGGGTGCCCCTCCATGTCCACGATCACAGCGGTGTTTGGCGCGGACGTGCTGTAGCGGTAATTGTCGAAGAGAGTGTACCCTTCACGGGCCAGATCCGGCTCGTGGACCAGGACCTCGGGAGACGGGACGTGGTCCGGCAGAGGACCCGGCGTGAACGCCGCCGGCGTGCTCGTCACCCGCCCCCCGTCCAGGGTCTCGCTGATGGCCGTGAGCTCGTAGGTGACCCCGGCCCGCATGCCGTAGACCAGCACCTCGTGGTGGGTGGTGACGCCGTCGTGCCCGGTGCGGAGGCGCTGGGTGCCCGGCGCCGAGAACTCGACGTGGGAGTCGCTCGGCAGGTTGGTCTCCCAGCGCAGCCAGGCCGCCAGCGGGCTCTCGGGGATGGCCTCGACCTGGAGCCCGGACAGGATCAGGCCGCCCGAGCCGGTGTCCACGGTCTCCGTGGTGCCGCCTCCGGCGGTGCAGCCCCACACCATCAGTCCGATCGAGAGCACCGAGGGACCATACTCCCCCGAGATAGAGGAGGGCCCATGACCCTGCTGGCCCTGCTGACCGCCTGTGGCACCGAGAGCTTCTCCGTCGGCGGCTACGACATCGAGCTCGACGAGAAGACCGCCACCCTGTCCCTGACCCACGCCGAGCGTGGCGACGGCCTGACCGACCTGCGCTTCTTCGCCGGCACCGGCGAGAGCGAGATCGAGTTCAGCGTGGGCTCCTTCAAGTTCACGGAGCTCAGCGAGGATCTGCGCCGCAGCGGCCGCGTGGACAGCCTGGTCGAGCTGGGCCCCGGCGCGGTGCTGGTCTCCCTGGAAGACTCAGACGGCAACGACCTGGGCGACCTGACCTTGCTCTCCGGCGGTGGCGACACCCTCTTCATGGACTTCCTGCCGCAGTCCGGGAGCAACCGGGTGGCCCTCGAAGCCGACTGTGACACCGACGACCACTTCCTCGGCACGGGCTCCCACGCCTTCGACCTGGACCACGTGGGCGAAGCCTTCGGGCTGTGGGTCAGCGAGCCGGGCATCGGGAAGAGCGACGACGACAGCTACCCCGAGGACTGGTTCCTCACGGGCACCCGCCACAGCAGCTCCTACCCGGTGCCGATGCTCGTCCGGCCCCAGCAGGCCCACGCCCTCGTGGCCGTGACCCCGGCGAGGGTCGAGGTCGACCTGTGCAAGAGCCGCGAGAGTCGCTTCCGCATGACCACCTGGGACGATCGCAGCGTGCGCTTCGCCCTCGTCTCTGGCAGTGGGCCCCTCGAGGTCGTCGAGCACACCAACCGCGACGTCTTCGGCCTGCCCGAGCTGCCCCCGGCGTGGGCCTTCGCCCCGTGGAACGACGCGATCAAGGGCGAAGACCGGGTCCGCGAGGTCGCCGCCACCATCCGCGAGGCCGACGCCCCGAGCAGCGTGATCTGGACCGAGGACTGGAAGGGCGGCGAGGACAACGGCTTCGGCTACCACCTCACCGGCGAGTGGTTCGTCGACGAACACCTCTACCCGGGGGTCGAGACCCTGGCCCAGGACCTGGAGGACGACGGCTTCAAGTGGTTCGCCTACTTCGCGCCCTTCCTCGAGGAGGAGACCGTCACCTGGGACGAGGCCATCGCGGCCGGCGTGGTCATCGAGACCGAAGAGGGCGACCCCTACACCTTCAGCGGACCGACCTTCCAGCAATTCTCGATGGTGGACCTCACCTTCGAGAGCGGTCGCCAGTTCGCCATCGACCGCATGCAGGCAGCGCTGGACCTGGGCTTCGACGGCTGGATGGCCGACTACGCCGAGTGGCTGCCCACCGACGCCGTGCTCGCCAGCGGAGAGAGCGGGCTGCGGGTCCACAACGACATCCCGCGGCTCTGGCAGGCCACCAACCGCGAGGCCGAGGAGAGCTACGACGCCACCTTCTTCGCCCGGTCGGGCTGGGTCGGCACCCAGAGCGTGGCGCCGATCATCTGGGCGGGCGATCAGCGCACCAGCTTCGACCCCGACGACGGCCTCCCGACCATCATCCCCCTGGGCCTGGGCCTGAGTGCCAGCGGCGTCGCGGTCTACACCCACGACATCGCCGGCTACCAGTCCATCGGCAACGATCCGTCGACCCAGGAGCTGTGGTTCCGGTGGGCCTCTCTCGGGGCCTTCTCCCCGGTGATCCGCACGCACCACGTCGCCTTCGAGTCCGACAACCACCAGTTCGACACCAACTTCGAGACCCTGGAGTTCTGGGGCGAGGTCACCCGGGAGCACACCCGGCTCTGGCCCTACCGCTACGGCCTGGCGGCGCTGGCCTCGGAGCGCGGGACCCCCATGCTGCTGCCCGTCGGCTGGATCTACGACGACAGCTGGGATCGCATGGACGCCTGGCTGCTCGGGGCCGGGATGCTCGTGGCGCCGGTCCTGGAAGAGGGCGCCAGCGGCCGCGAGGTGGACCTGCCCAGCGAGGTCGCCTGGTACGACTGGTGGACCCACGAGACCGCGGTGAGCGGCTGGTTCGATGCGGCGGTGGACGAGATCCCGGTGTTCGTCGCCGCGGGCACCACCGTGCCGACCTTCGAGATCGTCCCGGACACGCTCGTCGACAGCGTCAACCCCGACGTGCTCGACCTCGACGACGTCGACGATGCGCGGGTCCTGACCCTGTTCGGCGGCGGCGGCGACTTCACCGAGGCCGACGGCACCACCTACAGCCCCAGCGGCACGCCGACCGGCGCCGGCGAGGACACCTTCACCGGGGACAGCGGCAGCGTGACCGTGGCCGGTGTGACCCTGGCGATCACCGGTGACAAGGTGCGGACCTACCGGGTGGTGGTGGTCCCCTGACAATTCCAACAGTCCTGTTGGATGGCCTGCCCCCCGGGCGTTAGCCCGGCCCCATGGCTGACCTGCACAACTGTTGGCGTGAGCCCGCGGACCGCCTGCTCTGGCGGCACGTCGGGCGGGCGGAGCTCCTCGATCAGCTCCTGGAGACCGCGGGGAGCTTCCTCGCTGGGGGCAAGGCCAAGGGGGTCTGGCTCCACGGGCCTCCTGGCAGCGGCCGCACCCACCTGCTGGGTGTGTTGCACGCCCGGCTCCGGGCCGCGGCCAAGGCCGCGCGCGTCCCGGTCGTGCGCCTGTCCGAGGACCTGCCGGGCCACCGGGGCGTCGAGGCGTTGCTGGAGCGCATCGCGCGGGCACAGGACCACGCTGGCTGGGAGCACTGGCCCGGCGCGGCGGGGCCCGACCCGGCCCTGGTCGGGCGCCGAGTCCTGCTCTTCGACGGCATGGATCGCCAGCTGCGGAGCCTTGGGTCGACCGGCCGCAAGGCGCTGAAGAAGGCCCTGGGCAGCGACGTGTGGATCGTCGGCACCGGCGACAGCGTGCCCGACGAGCTCACCAGCCCCACCGAGCCTTGGCGCACCCGCTTCAAGGTCGTCGCCCTGACCCCTCTGAGCGACGACCAGGCCAACGACCTGTTGGATCGCACCGGGCCCGAGGACTCCGCACACCTCGGCCGGCGCCAGTCCCTGGTGACCCTGGCCGGCGGCGTGCCGCGCACCCTGGTGGCCCTGAGCCAGCAGGTCGCCAGCGACCCCGACGCCACCGCCGGCGAGTACCTGTCCCGGGTCCTGGACTCCGGGACTCCGGAGTTCCGCCTGCGCTACCGCGGCCTCTCCTCCCAGGCCCAGCGGGTGCTGGAGCGCATCTCCGAGGCGCCCCGGGCGCTCACCCCCACCGAGCTCGCTCGGCACATGGGCCGCAGCCCATCGGCGATCTCGGTGCTCTGCAACCGCCTCGTCGACGACGGGATCCTGGCCCGGGAGACCCGCGGCCGGAACAGCCTCTACACCGTCGTGGACCCGCTCCTCCGCTTCTGGGTGGAGTCCTCTGGCGGGGCGTTCGACCGGTCCCGGGTGGCCCTGGTCGCCGGGCTGCTGGAGACCGCGGGCAACGCCCCCAAGCGCGAGGGCGAGGCCGCCGCGGCCACCGACACCGACTGGCAGGACCTGCTGCGTGAGCTCGAGCCCCAGCTGCTGCGCGGGGACCTGGACCTGGCCCGGAGCGGGCTGAAGCGGGCCAAGGCCCTGGGGCCCAGCTCCGACCTGGTCCTGCGGCTCGCCTGTGCCCTGCCGGACAGCCGTGCGGGCAAGCTCCCGATGCTCGGTCCGCTGGTGGTGCACTCGGGCGACGGCGCCCTGCGGGCCATCCTCGACTTCGCCCTGGCGCTTCGCCAGGGGCCCGACGCGCTCGTCGATGCCTTCGAGCGCATGATCGACCTGCTCGCCGAGGAGCTCGGCGAGATCGAGGCCCGGGGCCAGGCCGGCCCCGAGTTCTACCTGCGCTGGCTGCACCTGGCGCGGCTGGTGATGGCCGTGCTCGGCAGCGCCCGCCTGCCCGACGAGCCCTTCCTGGGCCTCGACGCCCAGGAGCAGCTGGGGCGGATCCCCTACCTGCGCACGATCTTCGCTCGCCGGGGCTGGGCCTCCGACGGCCCGCCGCTCCTCTCCCGGGAGGCCGTCATCCCCTGGACCCCTCCGGGCAGCGATCCGTCCCTGGACCGGCTCGTGGGCGTGTTCCACGTGCGGGGCGACGCCCCGCGCTGCGCCAACGCCCTGGCGCTGTGCCGTCGCTACACGGGCCGCCTGCCGGTCTGCACCGCGCCCCACCTCTCGGCCCCCGGCGGCGCCGACCTCATCGCTTCGATGGCCGGCCCCGAGGGCCACGGCCTGCAGTGGGCGGCCAGCTTCGCCGACGCCGACCCGGGTCTCTTCGCCGCGATGCTGGTTCGGTACGTCGACATGCCCGCCACCGGTGAGCTGCCCCAGGCCACCCTGCTGGCTGTGACCACCCTGGCCACCCGCTCTCCGGAGCGGGCCGAAGCCTTGCTCGAGGCCCTGGGCGACGACCACGACTTCCTCCGGAACGCCGTGGAGCGGCTCCAGGCCCAGTTCCAGGCCGCGAGCGACGGACCACTGCACGCCGAGCTGCTCCGGCTCCAGGATGTCTTGAGGGGCACCTGAAGCCTCTGCCAAGGTCGCGCAAACCCCGGTCCCTGGTGTCTCTTCGCTTGTGACCCGCGTCGCCAGCGAGCTAAAGGACACTCTTCCTTGCCCCGGGAACGCCCTCTTGACCCCCCTGTTCCTGCCGCTGCTGGTGGGCTGCAACCCCGACGTGGGTGTCAGCACCATCCGCGGCGAGATGATCGTGTCTCCGTCGCTGTCCGATGTGGGCATGGTCGGCGTGGGCGACGCCATCGACTTCAACCTGCAGCTGGACCACCTCGACGGTCCCGCGGTCGACATCCGCAACGTCACGGTCCAGTGGGTCGAGGGCGGCGGCTTCGAGGTGCTGGAGTTCCCGGACAACCTCGAAGCCTTCGGCACGGCCTTCGTCGCCCTGCGCTTCACCCCGCCCTACAGCGGCTTCCACCGCTCGCTGCTCACCATCGTCTCCGACGCCGACGAGTCCGAGCTGACCGTCGAGCTCAGAGGTCGCGGCGGGGCTGCCGAGGTCGAGGCCTGGCCCCTGGTCGTCGACTACGGCATGGTCGAGGACGGCGAGTCCAAGACCCTCGAGGTCACCATCGCCAGCGAGGGCGACGCCAGCCTGAGCTACGAGATCTCCTTCGTCGACGGCACCTGGTTCGACGCCGGCACGGCCCGGGCCGAGGTCGCCAGCGGGGTCGAGGCCAAGCAGTCGATCACCCTGACCTCGGGCACCAGCGACAAGATCAGCGACACCCTGGTCATCACCTCGAACGATCCGATCACCCCGCGGTTCGAGATCCCCCTCCGGGCCAACGACTGCGACGCCGGCAGCAGCCAGCTCTACGACGACGACGGCGACGGCGTCACCAGCTGCGCCGGCGACTGCAACGACGACGACGCGCGGATCCATCCCGGCCAGGACGAGGACTGGGACGAGGTCGACCAGGACTGCGACAGCGTCGTGGACGAGGGCACCTGGGGCTACGACGACGACGGCGACACCTTCTCCGAGGCCGAAGGCGACTGCAACGACAGCAGCGACACGGTCAACCCGAACGCCGAGGAGGTCGAGAACGGCATCGACGACGACTGCGACGGCACCATCGACAACGGTGTCGGCAGCGACGACGCCGACGGCGACGGCGTCGCCTGGTGGGCCGGGGACTGCGACGACGACTACGCCGACGCCTACCCGGGCGCCCCCGAGCTCGAGGACTACGTCGACAACGACTGCGACGGCACGGTCGACGAGGGCACCAGCTACGCCGACGACGACGGCGACGGCCTGAGCGAGGTCGACGGCGACTGCAACGACGCCGACAGCTCGGTGAAGCCGGGCGCCGCCGAGGCCGAGGACGGCATCGACGACGACTGCGACGGCACGGTCGACGAGGGCACCCGCAGCTACGACGACGACAGCGACGGCTTCACGGAGCGGGGGGACGACTGCGACGACACCGACGCCAGCATCAACCCGGGAGCCCCCGAGGTGCTGGACGACAAGGTCGACAACGACTGTGACGGACAGGTGGACGAATGATCGGCGCCGCGCTCCTGGCCTCCCTGGCCGCCGCCCCTGCGTCTGCCCAGGACGTCCTGATCTACTACAACGGCGACGAGATCGGCTCGACCTCGGCCTACAGCGGCCTGAGCAACGCCATCACCGCCGCGGGCGGCACGATCAGCAGCTCACGGGTCCGCGGCAGCACGTCCTGGCCCACCAGCTACAGCAGCAGCGTCAAGCTGATCATCTTCCTGCTGCCGCCCGACAGCTTCAACAGCGCCGAGGCCGCGGCAGTCGCCAACGTGGTGAAGTACGGCGGCCGGGTCGTGGTGACCGGCGACTGGTCCACCCCGCCCAGCGGGTACGGCACCGAGAACAACTACGTCAACACCTTGCTGTCGGGCATGGGCATGTCCATGCGCGTCCAGGACGCCGCCATCTTCGGCTCCGGCTGCGACGACAGCGCCACCGTCAACAGCGACACCCTGACCGACAGCGTGGGCTCGCTGTGGGCCGCCTCCAGCGGCGAGGTGACCGGCGGCACCAGCCTGCTGGACTTCGGGACCAAGTCGCTCCTGGCGGTCGAGGAGCTGCCCGGTGCCGCAGGCTCCCGGGATCCCTACGACGTCATCGTCTCCGGCGACACCAACCTGCTGCTCGACGGCTGCAGCGGCTCGTCCAGCTCGTCGAGCAACTACGGCTTCTGGACCAACCTCTACACCGGTCTGTGCGCCGACGACGACGGCGATGGCTACACCGACAGCACCTGTGGCGGCACGGACTGCGACGACTCGGATCCGCTCAGCTACCCGAGCGCCAGCGAGTCCTGCGACGGCGCCGACAACGACTGCGACAGCAGCATCGACGAGGGCGTCACCACGCTCTACTACCGGGACGCCGACAACGACACCTACGGCGATGCGGCCACCACCACCCTCGACTGCTCCGTGCCCAGCGGGTACGCGACCAACAGCTCGGACTGCGACGACGGTGACGCCACGGTCTACCCGGGCGCCAGCGAGACCTGCGACGGCGACGACGAGGACTGCGACTACTCCATCGACGAAGGCGCCAAGAGCACCTTCTACCGGGACAGCGACAGCGACGGCTTCGGCAACAGCAGCGTGAGCACCGAGGCCTGCTCCGCCGGCTCCGGCTACGTCGCCGACGACACCGACTGCGACGACGGCGACAGCACCCGGTACCCCGGCGCCCCGGAGATCTGCGACGGCGACGACGAGGACTGCGACAGCAACATCGACGAGGGCGAGACCGGCGTCTACTACTGGGACGGCGACAGCGACGGCTGGGGGGACAGCTCGATCACCACCGAGACCTGCTCGGCCGGCTCCGGCTACGTGAGCGACGGCGGGGACTGCGACGACTCGAACAAGGCGGTCTACCCGGGGGCTCCCGAGACCGCCTACGACGGCATCGACCAGGACTGCGACGGCAGCGATCTGTGCGACGTCGACGGTGACGGCGTGGACTACACCGCCTGCAGCGGCGGCACCGACTGCGACGACGAGGACTCCGCCACCTACCCGGGCGCCACCGAGCGGCCCTACGACGGCATCGACCAGGACTGCGACGGCTCCGACATCATCGACGTCGACGGCGACGGCACCGACGCCGATCACGCTGGCGGCACCGACTGCGACGACACCGACGCCACGGTCTACGCCGGCGCCTCGGAGACCTGCGACGGGGTCGACCAGGACTGCGACACCACGGTCGACGAGGGCACCGACTGCCACGACGCCGACGGCGATGGCTTCACCGTCGACGGCGGCGACTGCGATGACTCCGACGCCGACGTCTCCCCGGCCGGCACCGAGACCTGCGACAGCACCGACGAGGACTGCGACGCGACCGTGGACGAGACCACCGAGTGCTACGACGACGACGGCGACGGCTACAGCGAGAACGACGGCGACTGCAACGACGATGATGCAGGAATCGGCCCCCACGCCAAGGAGGTCGACGAGAACGGCATCGACGACGACTGCGACAGCCAGGTCGACGCCGGCGCCAGCGATCCCGACGGCGACGGCTACAGCATCGAGGGCGGTGACTGCGGCGAGGAAGACGCCGACACCCACCCGGGTGCGCCGGAGCTCTCCGACGGCGTGGACAACGACTGCGACGGCGAGACCGACGAGGGCACGGTCAACCACGACGACGACGGCGACGGCTACGCCGAGCTCGACGACGACTGTCACGACGGCGACGCCAGCATCTACCCGGGTGCGGCCGAGGTCGTGGACGGGGTGGACAACGACTGCGACGGCGCTGTGGACGAGGGGGGGCCGCAGTCCGATGACGACGGCGACGGCTTCACCGAGGAAGGCGGTGACTGCGACGACGACGACCCGAGCGTGCACCCGGGCGCGCCCGAGGTCGTCGACGGCGTCGACGACGACTGCGACGACGAGATCGACGACGGCACCACCGCGGCCGACGACGACGGCGACGGCTTCTCCGAGGACGACGGCGACTGCGACGACGGCGACGGCTGGCGCCACCCGGAGGCCGACGAGAGCTGCGAGTCCATCGACAACGACTGCGACGGCCTGGTCGACGAGGGGTG